>JAQWLF010000079.1:0-8945 GCA_029247465.1 Candidatus Thioglobus sp. | reverse complement strand
TATGTTGCAAAAAATATTGTTGCAGCAGGACTTGCTGAGCGATGTGAAATTCAAGTTTCCTATGCAATTGGAGTTGCAGAACCGACTAGTATTAGTGTTGATACATTTGGAACTGGGAAGTTACCTCATCATGAAATTGTAGATCTAATCAGAGAACATTTTGATTTACGCCCCAAAGGTCTGATTGCAATGTTAGATTTAAAACGCCCAATCTACCGACAAACCGCAAGTTACGGTCATTTTGGAAGAAACGAAGACTCAATTAGCTGGGAAAAGATTGACAGAGTTGGCCTACTAAAATAGTTTCTTTTTCGTTTGTTTTTGGTATAATCATATTCCTGCCAAGGGGCGTTGCATTGAGATTTAACTCGATCAGGCTTGGCAATCAAAACGACGCTCATTTTTTTCAATTTAAATGGAAATAAAATGAGTAATTCAATAATTGATAATAATGACTATAAAGTTGCTGATATCAGTCTTGCAGACTTTGGACGCAAAGAGATAGAGTTAGCAGAGGCTGAAATGCCAGCTTTGATGGCACTTAGAGCTAAGTACAATACTTCAAAACCCCTAGAAGGCGCTAAAATTATGGGTTGCATTCATATGACTATCCAAACGGCAGTCCTTATGGAAACATTAGTTGAACTTGGAGCTGAAATTCGTTGGTCATCTTGTAATATTTTTTCTACTCAAGACCATGCAGCATCCGCTATGGCGGCAAGTAGTATTCCTGTTTTTGCTTGGAAGGGAGAAACAGAAGAAGAGTTTTTATGGTGCATTGAACAAACGATTCTTCATAATGGTAAGCCGTGGGATGCCAATATGATTTTAGATGATGGTGGTGACTTGACTCAGATGGTTCATGAAAAGTATCCAGAAATGCTTGATAATATTCATGGAATTAGTGAGGAAACCACAACTGGTGTTCACCGTTTATTAGAGATGATTGAAAGTGGTGAACTAAAAGTTCCAGCAATCAACGTTAATGATGCAGTTACTAAATCAAAAAATGACAATAAGTATGGATGCCGTCACTCACTAAATGACGCTATAAAGCGTGGTACAGATATGCTAATGTCTGGCAAAAAGGCGCTACTTATTGGATACGGTGATGTTGGAAAAGGTTCAGCTCAATCACTTCGTCAAGAAGGAATGATTGTTAAGATCAGTGAAATCGACCCTATATGTGCTATGCAGGCGTGTATGGATGGTTTTGAAGTGATCTCTCCTTATAAAAACGGCATAAATACAGGTTCAATGGACTGCATTAATAAAGAATTGTTAAGTACTACTGATTTAATTGTTACAATTACTGGTAACACTAATGTTTGTGACTCATACATGCTGAGTAGTCTCAAGGCAGGTTCTGTAGTGTGCAATATTGGTCACTTCGATAATGAGATTGATACACAATATATGCGTGATAATTGGCAGTGGGATGAGGTTAAACCTCAAGTTCATCGTATCTACAGATCAGAAAATAAGAATGATTATTTAATCCTTCTTTCTGAAGGTCGACTCGTAAATTTAGGCAATGCTACGGGCCACCCTTCCAGAATTATGGATGGCTCTTTTGCAAACCAAGTACTAGCTCAAATGCATCTTTTTGATAAAAAATTTGCTGATTTACCTAAAGAAAAGAAACCAGCTAATATTACGGTTGAATTGCTTCCTAAAAAGCTTGATGAAGAGGTGGCTGCTGGAATGGTTGGTGGGTTTGGAGGTGTACTAACGGTGATGACTGATACTCAAGCACAATACATTAATACACCTAAAGATGGCCCCTTCAAGCCAGAGACCTATAAATATTAAGTTGTTATTGTATTTAAAATAAAAATGCGGGATATTTTCCCGCATTTTTTTATTATCAATTATTGACACTTGTAAATGCTGACCTCAATAGTTACTGGTGAGGTAAAATTTTTGTTATTTTTAGATTAAATTTAATGCCAGTTTCAGACCTAGATACAACCAAATCATTTCAGAATTTAATCATCAAATTACAAAATTATTGGGCTGAAAAAGGCTGTGCTATTGTTCAGCCGTTTGACATGGAGGTTGGTGCTGGAACCTTTCATCCTGCTACTTTCCTAAGGTCTATTGGTCCTGAGCCCTGGAAAGCTGCATACGTTCAACCATCAAGAAGGCCTGGAGATGGACGCTATGGAGAAAACCCTAACCGTCTTCAGCACTATTATCAATTTCAAGTCTTATTAAAACCCTCTCCAAGTGACATTCAGGAGTTATATCTTGATTCATTGAGAGCCATTGGTATCGATTTAAAGATGCATGATGTCAGATTTGTTGAAGATAATTGGGAATCCCCTACACTCGGCGCATGGGGTCTTGGCTGGGAAGTTTGGCTAAATGGAATGGAGGTCAGTCAGTTCACTTATTTTCAACAGGTGGGTGGTCTCGCTTGTAAGCCAATTTCTGGTGAGTTAACTTATGGATTAGAGAGACTAGCAATGTACCTCCAAGGCGTAGATAGTGTTTATGACCTTATTTGGACTGAAGGCTTAACTTATGGTGATGTTTATCATCAAAATGAAGTGGAGCAGTCTAAATATAACTTTGAGATTGCTGATACTGAGGTCCTTTTTAGGCAGTTTGATGAAGCAGAAAAAATGAACTCAAAGCTCATTGAACAAGATCTTCCTTTCCCAGCATATGAACAAACCATGAAAGCTTCTCACTTGTTTAATCTTTTGGATGCTAGACACGCTATAAGTGTTACAGATAGGGCAAGATTTATTCGAAGAGTAAGAACTATGAGTCAAAAAGTAGCCCAATCTTATTTTGAATCTCGAGAGCGATTAGGCTTTCCAATGCTAAAGAAATAAGCGTTAACTTCTTAATGAGACCCTTTCATACCCTCTACAATAAGATTTTAGATTGGTCATCGAGTCGATTTGCCGTTATTTGGTTGTCCACAATTAGTTTTTTAGAATCTTCGATTCTACCCTACCCTATACAAGATATCTTACTGGCCTCTATGTCACTCAAGAATAGAAATAGGGCTTACTACTTTGCAATTATTTGCACCTTAAGTTCAGTACTAGGCGCAATTGCTGGCTACTACATCGGCATCTATGCAATCAACCTTATCATGCCATTATTAGATACAATGAATTATCTACCAGAATTAAATAAAGCCGAGAAGTACTTTAACACCTACGGAATTTGGATCATTCTAATTGCAGGTTTTAGTCCAATACCCTATAAGCTCTTCACTATTAGTGCAGGAATGATGTCAATGCCTCTCTTACCCTTTGTGGTTTTCTCTTTGGTCGCACGCAGTGCTCGCTATTTGTTGATTGCTTTTCTGGTAAGAAAGTTTGGAAAACGCTGCGATGCATGGTTAAATAAGTACATTGATAGATTAGGATACTTACTAATTATTGTTGTTGCCCTAGGTATATGGTATGTCTACTAAATATTTAACAATTTTTTTATTTGTTTTTCTTTCGGGCTGTTTCACAAATAACCCAGGTCAAGTCACCGTTGTTGAAAAATCATTTAATAAAATTGAAGTTGAACAACAAGCATCCTCTAATACCAAAGAGGCAAAAGTAAATAAGAATTGGTCTCTTCCTGTCGATTCTTCAATTCTTAAGAACTACTCAGAAAAAAATAACCATTTAGGTTTGACCTACAATAACACGGCTGGTCAAAATGTCCGAGCGGTTAGAAAAGGAGAGGTCGTCTATAGTGGAGACAAAATGACGAGCTATGGAAAAATGATTATTATCAAGCATGCTTTTGGCTTTTATAGCATCTATAATCAAAATCAGGACTTGCTAGTTAGTGAAGGCGATGTAATAAAAAAAGGTCAAGTTATCGCTATAACCGGAAATAAACCTTTTTATTTCGAAATGAAAAAATACGAAGAGCCTATTAATCCTTTAAAATATCTTTAATGAATGATTTTATCCAAAATATAAGTCCAATCCAGATGGTAGCTGTACTATTGGTTCTTGCTATTATTGTACATATAGCTCTAGGTTCTGCTCTAAAACAAATAACAAAACACTCTGGCAGCACTAAAACACAGATAGATGATTATCTAATTAATGCAATTTCAGCGCCACTTAAATTGTTTATTTGGTATGGATGGCTATACTTTTCATTGCTAGAGCTAACATCTGAAATTCAGTCTCTGGGTCAAATTGTTGGCTACATAAGTATTACACCGATCTTTATTTTGACTTGGGGAATCCTAAGGCTAATATCTAGTACCGAAAGTTATATGTTAGAGAAAGAAGGTAATGTAGATAAAGATTCAGTTAGATTATTTACACGCCTAATCAAGATTCTTTTTGTTTTTGCAATTATTCTTGGTGTTGCTCAATTCTATGGCTACGCTGTTTCCTCTATCTTAACTTTAGGTGGTGTGGGTGGTATTGTTGTCGGTTTTGCTGCCAAGGATATGCTTGCCAATGTTTTTGGTGGCTTAATGATCCAAATGGATAAACCATTCTCAACTGGAGACTGGATTCGAACTACAGATAAAAGTATAGAAGGTGTAGTCGAAAAAATCGGCTGGAGAATGACTCGTCTTCGTACTTTTAATAAAAACCCTATTTATGTCCCCAACGGTATTTTTGCAACCATTCCCATTGAGACACCCTCTCGTATGACTAACCGTGAAATTAGTGCAGTTATCGGTATCCGTTATGATGATATTGCGCAAATGCAAAGTATTATTGAAAAGGTTGAGAAATTGTTGGCTGATCATGAACACATTAATCACGATGAACCTTGTCGTGCGTATTTTGACTTGTTCAATGCCTCCTCACTTGACTTTGTGATTTGGGCCTTCTGTACAGTCACCGAGGGAGCAGAATTTAAGAAAATCAAAGGCAAACTATTACTTGATGTAGCTGACATTATTGCTGATCATGGTGCAGAAATCGCATATCCAACTCAAACTCTGCATATTCAAAAACCCGAGTAATGAGTATCTCTAAATTGCATATACGCACCTTCGGGTGTCAAATGAACGAGTACGATTCAAACAAAATGAGTGACGTACTTAAGCATTCTCATGGACTCGAAGTAACTGATGACATTAAGCAGGCAGATGTTCTGTTAATTAATACCTGTTCAATTCGCGAAAAGGCCGAGGAAAAATTATTTCATCAACTAGGGCGCTGGAAAAAATTAAAAACCAATAATCCAAACCTAGTGATCGGTGTAGGAGGCTGTGTTGCCTCTCAAGAAGGCGACCTAATACTTAAAAGAGCACCATATGTCGATATGATTTTTGGCCCCCAAACACTTCATAGGCTCCCAAATATGCTCAATGAAGTACTTGATAGTAGTGACATAAGTATTGACATTTCTTTCCCAGAAATTGAAAAATTTGATTATTTGCCTGAGCCGCACAGTGAAGGATCATCAGCATTCGTGTCAATAATGGAAGGCTGCAGCAAATATTGCACTTTTTGCGTTGTCCCATATACCAGAGGTGAAGAAATATCTCGACCTTTTAATGATGTGATTCGTGAAGTTGAATCCTTAGCTACACAAGGCGTGAAAGAAATTAACCTACTAGGTCAAAATGTTAATGCTTTCAGGGGCCTTATGGATGATGGTGAGGTTGCTGATTTAGCACTATTGATTGCAATTGTTGCTCAAGTACCTGGCATTGAAAGGATTCGATACACAACATCTCATCCGGTAGAGTTCAGTGAACGATTGATTCAGGCCTATGCTGAGGTGCCTGAACTAGTCTCTCATCTTCATCTACCTGTCCAGAGTGGATCAGACAAAATCCTAGGTCTAATGAAGCGAGGTCATACCGCTGTAGAATACAAATCGAAGATTCGTAATTTAAAGAAAATTAGACCTGATATTTCTCTTTCTTCAGATTTCATTATTGGTTTCCCTGGAGAAACAGAAGAAGATTTTAATAACACAATGAAACTTATTGATGAGATAGGGTTTGACAAATCCTTCAGTTTTATATATTCAAAGCGGCCAGGAACAATAGCATCAAGCCTGCCTGATGATGTCAAATCATCGGTAAAAAAGCATCGACTTTCTCTTATTCAAGATAAACTTAATAGAAATACTGAAGAAATCTCCAAGTCTATGATTGGAAGTATTCAAAAAGTTCTTGTAGAGGGTCCTTCAAAAAAAGGCCCCACTCTTTCAGGTAGAACAGAAAATATGCGTACAGCCCACTTCATTGGTAATAGTGATTTGATTGGTAAACTTGTTTCTGTAAAAATTACAGACGGCGTTGGTAACTCTCTCAAAGCCGAACTAGTATAGACCTAGAGTCTTAACCAAAGCTTAGAATACCAGTAGTAACGCCCTCTCTCTTCTGAAGGCATTGTACAGTTGTATCTACTTCTTCCTACTGTCAGAGGCTTTTTTGACTTAACAGTTAGCATTTGTGGTGACAACCATTTAAGTTCTGGCTGATCTTGACCAGAAACATAACATGAAAAATTAGCTTTCTCATAACTCGTTAAAGAACGTGAAAAGGATAAAGTTAATAGGGGCATAAAGTCACCAGAAATAACCATAGCTTTCGGCTCTTCTGAATCAACTGGCATATGCAAAGTATTTATCTTTAAAGTAAAGCTATCCATTGTTGCATATGGGCCTGACATTGAGAATCTTGGCAAGTTCAAAAAATCACTCTCATTACTTACAACACCTGATTGCTGACCAAACCCAATGTATCCAAGAGAACTCAGAAGTGAATAGGTATCATCATCAAACTCTCCATAGGGGTAGGCAAAAAATTTATCTTCTATACCGAGCTCTTTTGTTATTCTTTCTTGAGCCAAGGTGATTTCGTTTTGCAAAGTTAAAGCATCTTGATCAACTAGGTGAAGGTGGTTTATGCTGTGGTTATATACATCCACAAGACCTGACATTTCACGAAGTTGATCCCAAGACATCATCAACTCATAACTCTTGTCGATAGACTCCGTTGATACAAACACTGACATTGGTAATTGATATTTAACTAGCAAAGGATATGCCTCGGTATAGAAAGACAAAAAACCATCATCGGCCGTTAAACTTACACATTTTTTAGGCAGTTTTTCTTGTGCTTTTAGTCTTTGCACGACATCACTCAAAGGAAGTACCTTGTACTCGTTCTCTATCAAATACTCTAAGTGACTCCTAAAAACCTCTGGAGAAGTGCTAGTCGATTTAGGCTCCTCATCTGAAAAGCGATGGTACAGAAGAAATACACACTCGCTATCATCTGCAAATGAGATGAATGGGGACAATATGCATACGACAAATAAAATATTTAAGAAAATTCTAAGTTTCTTCATAAGTTAAATGATAAATCAAATAATATTGTAAATCGCACAACTTATCATTTGTTTTCAATGTAATTCAGTAAAATATTAATGATGAAATTTACACTTGATATTCAAAGCTCCGAACAACTTGCAAATATTTGTGGAGTTTTTGATAAGAACCTCGACTATATTGCTTCAAACCTTAATATTAATGTCTCAAACAAGGGGTCTGATTTTAAAATTAAAGGTGAAAATACACCTTTGGCGGTTTCAGTTTTACAAGACCTTCTGACATTATCAGAAAGTAAGGCTATTGATTTTGGTGATGTTGATCTTTGCATTCAGTCACTAAATAATCCTAATGGTACTACTAAATCAGTCACCATAAAAACAAGTCGGAAACATATCAATATTCGAAGCACTAACCAACAAAAGTATGTCAATGCCATTATAGAAAATGATGCAGTATTTGCGATAGGCCCTGCAGGAACAGGAAAAACATATTTAGCAGTCGCGAGGGCCGTTGAGGCTCTTGAAAGCTCCAACATTAAAAGAATAGTACTAGTTAGACCTGCCGTTGAAGCTGGAGAGAAATTAGGTTTTTTGCCGGGCGATCTAAGTGAAAAAGTTGACCCTTATCTGCGCCCTATATATGATGCACTCTATGAATTTATAGGCTTTGAAAGAGTAAATAGGCTAATAGAGAAGCAAGTCATCGAGGTTGCCCCATTAGCTTTTATGAGAGGTCGAACCCTAAATGAGGCTTATATTATTCTTGATGAAGCTCAAAACACCACCATACCTCAAATGAAAATGTTTTTAACTCGAATGGGATTTGGTTCGAAGATGGTAATTACAGGAGATATCACTCAAATAGACCTACCTGTTCCAAACCAATCAGGCCTTATAGATGCAATTAAAATTCTTCATAACATCGACAATATTGCTTTTTGTAATTTTGATGCTCATGACGTTGTTAGGCATCAATTGGTTAAAAAAATTGTCAGCGCCTACGATCAAGAGTAATGAGTATCACTGCTAATAAAATTATTGTTGGCCTCTCTGGGGGTGTTGATTCATCTGTTGCTGCCTTTCTTCTTCTAGAACAAGGATTTCAAGTAGAGGCTTTATTTATGAAAAACTGGGATGAGGATGACGATGACAAATATTGTAGTGCATCTCAAGACTTATCAGATGCCCAGCAGGTTGCCGACCAACTAGGCATAAAGCTTCACACAGTAAACTTCTCACATGAATATTGGGAAGACGTCTTTGAGAATTTTTTGTCTGAGCATAAAAAAGGTAGAACTCCAAATCCTGATGTATTGTGCAACCAGAAAATAAAATTTAAAGCATTCTTAGATTATGCAAAAGACCTTGGTGCCAAAAAAATTGCAACTGGTCACTACGCAAGAATTGCTGAAAATAATAAAAAGTATCTCCTAAAAACTGGAATTGATGGCAATAAAGATCAGAGCTACTTCCTTCACTTACTAAATCAAGAACAACTCTCTCAAAGCTTATTTCCGCTTGGTGAAATAGACAAAAAACATGTTCGTGAAATTGCAAAAAATAATAACTTTATAAATTCTGAAAAGAAAGATTCAACGGGAATTTGCTTTATTGGTGAAAGGCCATTTACAGAATTCTTGACTAATTTTCTGCCTAAAG
>JAQWLF010000049.1:0-3772 GCA_029247465.1 Candidatus Thioglobus sp. | reverse complement strand
GTACAACGATTTAAAGGTTTGGGTGAAATGAATCCTAAACAATTAAGAGAAACAACGATGCAGCCTGATACTAGACGATTAATACAGTTAACTCTTGACCACCCATTACAGGTAGGCGAAATGATGGATAAACTGCTCTCAAAAAAACGTGCTGCAGATCGTAAATCTTGGCTAGAAGAAAAAGGCAATCTGGCTAATGTCTAAAGCCATTGTTCTTTTATCTGGTGGTTTAGATTCAACCACAGTCTTGGCAATTGCACAAGAACAGAATTTTGACTGCTATGCATTAAGCTTTGATTATGGACAAAAGCAACTCTCTGAGCTTGACTCTGCAAAAATTATAGCCCAAAGATTCGGTGTATATGAGCACAGAATCATGAAAATATCTTTAGCGGACATTGGAGGCTCAGCTCTGACTGATGAAGACATTGAAGTCCCAAAGTATACTGCAAGTGAAGAAATTCCCATTACCTATGTACCCGCAAGAAATACAATTTTTTTGTCATTCGCACTTGCCTGGGCTGAGGTTCTCGAAAGTCAATCTATTTTTATTGGAGTTAACGCACTAGATTATTCTGGTTATCCAGACTGTAGGCCAGAATATATTAAGGCTTACGAAGAAATGGCAAATCTTGCAACCAAACAAACCGTTGAAGGTAGTAAATTAAAAATTCATACACCTCTAATTGACCTAACCAAAGCTCAAATTATTCAAAAAGGAATAAGCCTTGGTGTTGATTATTCGAAAACCATTAGCTGTTATCAAGCAAATTCAAATGGAGAAGCTTGTGGCGAATGTGATGCATGCGTACTTAGACGAAACGGTTTTTCTAATGCAAACGTAAAAGATCCAACAAACTATCAATAAATATTTAAAATTTAGCACTATTTAAATGTCTTTTAAAGATAAAATGTAATCTTTTAAATTATTTAAGGATTAAACTCAAAATGAGTATTGAAGATAGAGTACGTAAAGTTGTTAGTGAGCAGTTAGATGTTAGTGGTGAAATTGACAATAATGCCTCATTTATTGATGATTTAGGGGCTGACTCACTGGATACTGTTGAGCTAGTAATGTCTCTTGAAGAAGAGTTTGATTGTGAAATCGCTGATGAGGAAGCAGAAAACATTACTACCATCCAAGAAGCAATAGACTACATCAACGCGAATACGTAATAAAGCTTCATAAATATTCCACCGAGGCGTTTACTTTAATAAGTAAAACGCCTTTTTTTTATATAAAATAAAGTCAAAATTCAACGCCCAAACAACACTACTAACAATTATTTAGTTTCGTTATAAAAATTAATTTAATTTAATCTAATATGAAGAAAAGAAGAGTTGTAATAACCGGCCTAGGAGTTGTCTCTCCAGTAGGAAATGATGTTAATGACTCATGGAGTAATATCGTCAATGGAGTCTCTGGCATTGCTTTAATTGAAAATATTAACACTGATGATCAAGCTGTTAAGATTGGTGGAGCTATAAAAAACCTTGATATTAGTCAATATCTCAGCCCAAAAGAAGCGAAAAAAATGGATATTTTTATTCATTACGGTATGGCTGCTGGGATACAGGCTTTTGAAGACAGTGGAATAGAAGTTACCGAGTCAAATGCAGATAGGATTGGCGTAGCTATTGGTGCGGGTATTGGCGGATTAACAACTATTGAAAAAACTGCAGACCTTTTTAGAGAAAAAGGGCCAAGAAGGATATCACCTTTTTTTGTGCCCTCTTCTATCATAAATATGGTCTCAGGCAATCTATCCATTAAATATGGCCTTAAAGGACCAAATTTTGCTATTGTGACTGCTTGTACTACTGGTACTCATAATATTGGTGATGCATCAAGAATTATTGAGTATGGTGATGCAGACATTATGATTGCAGGTGGTACCGAAATGTCTACAACGAATTGTGGCCTTGGTGGCTTTGCAGCCGCTCGCGCCCTTTCAACTAGAAATGATGACCCCCAGACTGCTTCCAGACCTTGGGATGTTAATAGGGATGGATTTGTGCTTGGTGATGGTGCAGGAGTCATGGTGCTCGAAGAGTATGAGCATGCAAAGAAGCGTGGCGCTAAAATTTATGGTGAGCTTTCTGGGTACGGTATGAGTAGCGATGCTTATCATATGACCCTGCCTTCTGAAGGCGGTGAAGGTGCAGCAAGATGTATGAGAAATGCCATTAATAATGCCGGTATTAATGCCGAGCAAATAAATTATATCAATGCTCATGGAACTTCTACTCTAGCAGGTGATATTGCTGAGACAGATGCTGCTAAATTAGCACTAGGAGATCACTCTAAAAACATAGTAATGAGCTCAACAAAATCAATGACAGGTCATTTATTAGGTGCCGCAGGTGGAGTTGAAGCAGTATTCACCACCCTTTCGATAAGAGATCAAATTGCCCCACCAACGATTAATATATTTAATCAAGACCCTCTATGCGATTTAGATTATGCTGCAAATGAAGCCAGGGAAATGAAGATTGATCATGCGATTTCCAATTCGTTTGGATTTGGTGGAACGAATGGCTCGCTTGTAATATCTAAGATATCTTAGAAGGAGCTTAATTCTCTTCTAAAATTATTGATGATGAATCAGCTAAATCTGTATCTGAAAGGCTACTTGTAATCAGTTTATAGATACGTTTACCTCCATTAGTAACACTCGACAAGGCCTCCTTCTTATTAATAATCAACTGCCAGCTATTTTCATCTGATTTAACGTTAAATGCTTCACCAATTACTGCTAAAGCAAGAATTGCTAGTAGTAAATATTTAATCATTAACTTCTGCCATTTTTTCAATATGAAACTTATTTTACCCAGTTTATAAAAACTTATATTGTAATTCCAGATGCATTTAAAAGACCTTCAATTTTTGGTTTTCCGCCCCAGAACTTAACATACTGTTGTATAAATTAATAATCTTGGCGCCCATTAATAATCACCTCGTAACCATCCTCTTCAGGCTCATCGTCAATCATCTCAGGTGGAAATCCATTTCCCAAAACTTCAACATCTGCCCTCTCTTCAAGCCTTTTAATGATATTAGGTGAAAGTTCGCGTGACCCATATCGCTTTTCACCATCTTTAAAGATATCAACTATAAGTGGTGCAATCTCAAGTTCGATACCTTTTCGTTCAGCTAACTGATTAAAAATTCCGACATCTTTAGAGACTAAATCCATTGTAAAGCTTATATCTCTACTGCCATTTAGAATAACCTGAGACTCAGTTTCATGAACAAACGAGTTCCCAGAAGATGCTTTAATTGCTTCATAGGTAACATTCATATCCATACCAAGAGATTTCATTGTTGTTAGTGCTTCAGCAATTGAAGTTAAATTAACTGTTGCTAAATAATTCGTCATTACTTTAAGCGTAGAGGCTGTCCCTAAATCACCAGTATGCAATACACGGCGACCCATAGTTGTTAATATTGGCAAAGCAAGCTCAAATGCCTCTCGTTTACAACCTGCGAAAATTGAAATATTACCAGTATCAGCTCTATGACACCCTCCTGAAACAGGACAATCAACTGGCAAAGCACCCAACTTATCTACTAAAGCGCCAATACGACGAATTTCAGCTTCATCAGTTGTACTCATTTCTAGCCATATTTTTCCTTTACTAAGTCCAGCTATGACCCCGTCCTTAGACTCCATTACTTCTGAGCATGCCTTAGGTGATGGTAAACAAGTAATCATCACATCGCAATGCTCTGCCATTTCTTTTGGTGAGCTACCACTCTTAGCACCTCGCT
>JAQWLF010000034.1:0-5648 GCA_029247465.1 Candidatus Thioglobus sp. | reverse complement strand
CAATTTCTTGTTCTAGAGCCAACTCTTCCATAAGCGCTGCAACTTTAGCATCATTTTCTAATTTAGATTGGTAGGCTGCATTAGATTTAGCAGCTGCAGCTTTCTCATCAGCTAGTTTTTGTTGGAAGGCTTCAAGGGCAGCTTGGTTAGCAAGATCTTCAGCTAGTTGAGCTTCGAAGGCAGCTAACTCTTCATCTAGATTCTCATAGTAAGCTTGATCACGATCATCACCGCCAGCAAAAACACTAAATGCCATTAAAAAAACTACGAAAAATTTAATTGATTTTTTTATCACGCCAACCTCCAAAGAGTTATAAGTAATACATATAGTTATACACTTATATTTTATACTAGATACATTTTTTATATTTATAAAATAAATGAAAAATTTCCTAAATGACTTTACACCTTTTTTTGACAATTCTTCTCTAAAAATAATCTCAAGTGAATGTTTTAAAAGAAGTGAAGCCGCCTTTCAAGTAAAAAATGGAAATATCCCTAAATGGACTAAAGCAATTGACATTATTAACGCTCTTCCTAAAGGAAAAGTAGTCCTTAATAGCCCCCATATTCAAATTCACAATAACGATATCAATAGCTCTGAATTAATTGATGCATTAGAAAAACTTATGCCATGGAGAAAAGGCCCTTTCATGTTCAATCAACTTAGGCTTGATAGTGAGTGGCAGTGTGATTTGAAATGGCAACGTATAAAAAAACACATCAAACCCTTAAAAAATAAGACAGTACTAGATGTTGGTGCTGGGAATGGCTATTTCACTTTAAGGATGGCAATGGATGGTGCAAAAAAGGTTCTTGGAATTGAGCCTTTTCTATTATTTAATTATCAATTTAGAGCCATTAAATCAATGATTATTTCCCCTTTAAATGCCTTACTCCTTCCAATCAGACTGGAGGAAATGCCAAAAATTAAACTTTTTGATACTGTCTTTTCGATGGGTGTTCTTTATCACCAGAGAGACCATATAGCACATTTAACGCAACTAAAAAAAATGATGGCGCCAGGCGCTGAACTTGTTCTAGAAACTCTTATAGTAGAAGGACCAAAAGGTTACTCACTTACTCCAGAGGGGCGCTATGCACAGATGCGTAATGTTCATTGCCTACCAAGTATTGGAACGCTAGAATCTTGGTTGATTGATATGAAATTCAAAAATATCAATATAGTTGATATTTGCAAGACTACGCCTGAAGAACAGCGGAGGACCCCTTGGATTGGATATAATGCAGCCTCATTAGAAGATTTTCTTGACCCATCTGACTCCTCTCTTACAAAAGAGGGTTATCCAGCACCCACTAGAGCAATTGTTGTCTGTAAGAACTAAATCAGTGATGATTTAATTGGTTGGCGTATAATTTCCCTTGGATTTGAGGCATGCTATGAATTATCGTCTTCTACTGAGTTTTATTTTACTCTTAACTATTAAAAGTGTTGGCGCACAGTCAACGCTAGATGTTGTCGTCAGCATTAAACCAATTCATAGCATTACAACAATGCTAATGGATGGAATTGCAATGCCAAAACTATTGCTTAATTCCAGTAATTCTGCACATACTTTTCACCTAAAGCCTTCACAAATCAAGATGCTTTCAAATGCTGATTTAATAATAACGATTAGTGATGACTTTGAAATTGGATTAAGAAAAGCACTTAAAAATATTAATAAAGCCTCTCATCTTTCAATTATTAATTTAGATCAACTTAAGATTCATAATTCACGAGGTGAAGAAATATATGGGTCAAATGAAGAGCATAGTAAATTTGATTTACATCTTTGGCTTGATGTCGATAACATGCAATTAATTGCAAAGCATATCAGCACTCTTTTAATTGAATTAGATCCCGTAAATGCATCTAGATATTCTGAAAACTTTCTTAAAGTACATTTCGAGCTTAATAAATTAAAAATAGAATTACAGCAACAACTGGCTCCTTTTTCATCAACTCAATATGCAATATTTGCAGATATTCTTCAGTATTTTGAAGATAGCCTAAAACTTAGTAAGCCAGTTATAATATCTCCCTTCCATGGATCACGCCTAAGTATAAAAAGAACTATTGAAGCAAAAAAAATAATTAAAGATTTAAATATAAAATGTCTACTATATGACCCAGAAATTAAAGCTAAACAAGTTCAAGTTTTATCAGAAGGCTTAAATTTAAAAGTATACAAAATAGATATATTAGGCAATGAGTTCGAGCCAGGTCAATGGCTGTATTTTAATTTGATGAAAAAAACTTCAAGTCAACTTTCTTTATGTCTAAAGTAAGAAATAAATTCAACAAAGCATCTTCTAATTATGATGCCCATGCATTTCTTCAGAACGAGATTGCAAGTCGCCTAGCTGAAAAGCTTGATGTAATTTCTATTGAGCCCAAAATAATTATTGACCTAGGATCTGGAACAGGCTTTCTTAGCAAAAAAATAGCCAAAATATTTCCAAATTCGAGTTTAATTTGTGTTGATTTTGCTCAACAATCCTTATTGACTAATCCTAAAAAATTCAAGGTTTGTGCTAACGCTTATGAACTTCCATTTGCTTCAAATAGTGTTGACTTTATTGTCTCTAATTTGATGATGCAGTGGTGTTCTAATTTGACAATGCTTTTGGACGAATGCTATAGAGTTCTCAAGCCTGAAGGTTTATTTCTTTTTACTACTTTTGGCCCAGATACACTAAAAGAGCTAAAAAGAAGCTGGTCAGTTGTAGATAACCATGCCCATGTAAATGACTTTATTGATATGCATGATATTGGTGACGAGATGCTTCAGTCAGGTTTTCAGAGTCCAATAATGGAAATGGAAAAATTAACGCTTACTTACAACAAAGTTGTGGACTTGATGTATGACTTGAAAGCTATTGGCGCTCAAAATGTTCAAAACCGATCTAAATCTCTTACTGGTAAAACAAAATTTAATAAGATGATAGAAATCTATGAAAGTTATCGAGAGAATGACAAATTACCTGCGACTTATGAGGTGATTTATGGGCACGCCTGGAAAAAGGAAAAGCAGTTTAGGAATATTTCGCTAGAAAATTAAGGGCAAGATTTTTTTTTTATATAATTATAATTAATTAATTGTAAGCTCATCACCAACCCTTAAAATACAATTTTTATTAGAAAGCAAAATCGCATTTTGACCAAAAAATGCGCCACGATTTTCGTTACTAAACTCTAAAGATGTAAGCGTTGCTAATGGCTCTTTCGGTTCGGCAATTCCTCCAGTATCTTGATTGATTGTGGTTATCTTGCAGCGCTTACAAGGCTTCCTTAATCCAAAGTTATAATTACCAAGTTTAGATACAAGGTCAGTAGATGTTTTATTCTCAATATCAGATATACCTTTGAGGACTATATTTGGTCTAAATCTGCTCATAGGAACTTCTTTTGAGTTATTCTCAAGAAGCCCAAGGTTTAATTTGTCTAGGGACTCCCAAGAGGTTATAAGGTAAGGAAATTGATCAGAAAATGCACTTTCAGCTTGCTGACCATGAAGGTATTTCGCAGGTACAAACCGCTTACCTTCGGAGTCAAACCTAATCATTCGAAGTGTTTTTCCTTTGTACCTTCCAAGTACTTCTGTTAGCCAACTAGAAGCTTCATCACCCTCATCAAAGGCCATGCATGTATCATCCCAGACCTTTGCTTTAACAATCTCGCTTCGCTTAGTATTTAGGTCAACCTTTAACTTAGATTTATTTATTGATTCAAGCGAGAGATATTTAGAATCAATATTAACTTTAATAGTTGCCATTGACTCAATTTCACGCTGAGTAATGAATTCATAATCACTATCAGTTATCATCCATTCACGATCGTACTTAAAACCTCGAAGTGCAGTTTCAGCTTCATTCAATGAAATCCCTTTAAGGGATTTAACAGGGTAAATAAACAGATCAGTAATTTGAGCCATAAAGTTCCCAGAAGTTGATTATTGTTTCAATTTATAACCAGTATTAAACATCCAAGA
Organism: Candidatus Thioglobus sp.; assembly: GCA_029247465.1. Lineage (GTDB taxonomy): Bacteria > Pseudomonadota > Gammaproteobacteria > PS1 > Pseudothioglobaceae > Pseudothioglobus. The sequence goes on along the minus strand of JAQWLF010000034.1, from coordinate 1,653 downwards.
TATTATAGCAATACAGACACTTAAAAAAACCAATACCATGAACAAACTAAGTCCTACCCCAACATCTGAGATTTCAAAAAAACTCCAACGAAAGCCACTAACAAGATAAAGAACAGGATTAAATAAAGTCACCTTTTGCCATAAAGGTGGCAGCATGCTTATTGAATAAAAGCTTCCACCTAAAAACACTAGTGGTGTAATTATTAGTAGTGGAATTACTTGCAACTTTTCAAAATTATCAGCCCACAGGCCAATAATAAAACCAAACAAACTAAAGGCGATACAAGTCAACACTAAAAATCCCAACATCCAAAAAGGATGCGCGATGTTTAACTCAACAAATAAACTAGCTGTAGCCAAAATGATGGTTGCCAAGATTAATGACTTAGTTGCCGCTGCCCCAACATAGCCAATTAAGGTTTCATAAAATGAAACTGGGGCGGATAGAAGTTCATAAATCGTTCCAGTAAATTTTGGGAAAAAGATACCAAAAGAGGCATTGGAGATACTTTGGGTTAACACTGAAAGCATAGTCAGACCTGGAACAATAAATAGGCCATAAGACACGCCATCAATATTATCTATCCTAGAGCCAATAGCTGATCCAAAGACAACAAAATACAAAGCCGTTGAAATTACAGGTGAAGCAACACTCTGTAAAAGCGTTTTCCAGAATCGCATCATTTCATTCAAGTAGATTACTTTTATAGCCGTGAAATTCATTATTTTTCCTTTACTAAATCTACAAAAATGTCCTCTAAAGAGCTCTGCACTATCTTGAGATCCTTAAGGAGTAATCCTGAATTACTGATTTCATTAAGAACATCCGAAATCTCAGATTCTTCATCTTTTACAACATAAGTATATGAGATTTGCATACCATCATCAGTCAGCTCGATATTATATTTATCGAGTGAGGGTGGTATTTTTTTAACAGACTCTTTTAAATCAATGACAAGTTGTTTTTTTCCAAGACTTTCCATTAAATGCTCTTTTTGCTCAACTAATAATAGCTCACCATTATTAATAACTCCAACCCTATCGGCAATCTCTTCAGCTTCCTCAATGTAGTGAGTTGTTAAAATAATAGTGACACCTTGAGATCTAAGCTTATTGACTATTTTCCACATATCTTTTCTAAGCTCTACATCAACTCCTGCAGTTGGCTCATCTAAAAAAAGAATTTCTGGATTATGAGAGAGTGCTTTAGCAATTAATACCCTTCTTTTCATGCCGCCAGAGAGTGCTCTAATTTCAGAATCCTTCTTATCATAAAGCGACAAATCTTTCAGAAGTTGTTCAAGATAGGCATCATCTCGCTTAGAACCAAACAACCCTCTACTAAACCTGGCAGTACTCCACACGGTATCAAAAGCCCCTAACGTTAATTCCTGAGGAACAAGTCCAATCATTGCACGAGTCTTTCTAAAGTCACTAATAATATCAAAACCATCTACCGTTACCGTGCCTGAACTAGGAGAAACAATTCCACAGATAGTTGAAATAAGAGTTGTTTTACCGGCACCATTTGGCCCTAAAAGGGCTATGATTTCACCTTTTTTTATTTCAAGGTTTACATTTTTTAGCGCTTCAAAACCAGAGTTATAGATTTTTGACAAATCTTTTATTGAAATTATTGAATCCATTAAAAAA
>JAQWLF010000005.1:0-4991 GCA_029247465.1 Candidatus Thioglobus sp. | reverse complement strand
CCAAAACAAAAAACTTTTGCTGATCCTTGATTTTCTTCTTTTGAATTAACTAACCCATTATTTTCAAATGCAATACTCGAAAAACTATAGTCCCTCGCTATCAAATCAATAAAGTCAGAAAACTTCATCTGAGCCCCAGATCTTAGCTTTTCTAGATATTGCTGGGTATTCATTACATTTTAGGTGTGCATTGGGTTTGACTTATTTATATCAATGTTAAGTTTTTTAATGGCACTCTTAATTATTTTTGACTCTAAGATGCCATCATCAACAAGCGCCTTTAGCGTTACAAAAACAATATAGTTCGCGTTCACTTCAAAGAAGTATCTAAGTTCTTTTCGAGAATCTGAACGACCAAACCCATCAGTACCTAAAACTTCATAATGCAGGGGCACATATTTACGAATCTGTTCAGCGTAATTTCTCATATAATCCGTTGCAGCAATCACAGGACCTTTAGATTTTTTCAAACATTCACTAATATATGGTGTTTTCTTTTTATCACCCTCTTGAAAGAGATTATCACGGTCAACAGACTGAGCTTCTCTTGTTAGCTCATTAAAGCTCGTGACACTCCAGATATGAGATTTTACGGCCCAATCCTTATCAAGCATATCAGCTGCCTTTTCAACCTCTCTGAGAATCGCACCACTACCAAGTAATTGGACTTCAACTTTAGACTTTCCAACTGTTTTTAATGGGTAGATTCCCTTAATTATTCCCTCTTCAACTCCCTTAGGAATTGCAGGGTGAGTATAGTTCTCATTCATCAGTGTAATGTAATAGAATATATTTTCCATATCCTCATACATTCGACGCATACCATCTCTAAGAATGACAGCAAGCTCATAAGCATAGGTTGGATCATAAGAGATGCAGTTTGGAATGGTGTTAGAAACAATTAATGAATCGCCATCTTGGTGTTGAAGACCTTCGCCAGCGAGTGTAGTTCTCCCCGCAGTTCCACCCATCAAAAAGCCTTTGGCTTGCATATCTCCAGCAGCCCAAGCAAGATCCCCAACCCTTTGAAAACCAAACTTTGAGTAGTAAATATAAAATGGAATCATAGTAATGTTGTGAGAAGCATAGGAAGTTGCAGCAGCTATCCAATCTGAAATCGCACCCGCCTCATTAATACCCTCCTGCAAGACTTGCCCCTTAATATCTTCCTTGTACCACATTACCTTATCTGAGTCCTCGGGCTCATAGAGCTGCCCTGAAGATGAATAAATACCCATTTGTCTAAAAAGACCCTCCATACCGAAAGTTCTTGCTTCATCAGGAACAATAGGTACAACTCTTGGTCCAATCTCTTTATCTCGGATCAATAGCGACAGGAAGCGTACAAATGCCATTGTACTTGAGGTTTCTTTTTCACCACTACTCTTTAGCAATACATCAAAAACATCCAATTTTGGTACTTTAAAAGACTCTAATTCAAAACTTCTAATGGGTAAATATCCACCTAAAGCCTCACGTCTCTCTTTTAAATAAGTTATTTCTTCACTATCTTCAGCGGGCTTATAAAAATTAAGCTCTTCAGCATCTTTTTTTGTTACTGGAATATCAAATCTTTCTGCTACCCGAACTAGCGCATTTACGCCAAGTTTTTTCTGGCTATGAGTCGTATTCTGACCCTCTCCTGCCTCACCCATTCCGTATCCTTTAACTGTCTTTGCTAATATCACTGTAGGCTGACCGACATGCTCTTTAGCTCTTTTATAGGCTTGGTAGACTTTATTAGGATCATGTCCACCGCGAGTAAGCGCAAAAATCTCCTCATCAGACATATGCTCGACAAGCTTTAATGTCTCTGGATACTTTCCAAAAAAATGTTTACGTACATACGCGCCATCTTTTGCTTTATAGGCTTGATACTCACCGTCAACTACTTCTTCCATTCGTTGCTTTAGAAGGCCTGAAGTGTCATTTTCAAGAAGCTTGTCCCATCCTCTGCCCCAGATTACCTTTATGACATTCCAGCCGGCACCCCGAAACATTCCTTCTAGTTCTTGAATTATTTTTCCATTGCCACGAACAGGACCGTCAAGCCTCTGAAGATTGCAGTTAATAACAAAAATAAGATTATCAAGCTTCTCTCTTCCGGCTAAAGAGATTGCACCAAGAGACTCTGGTTCATCAGTTTCGCCATCCCCTATATAAGCCCAAACAGTCCTTTTGTCAGTTTTAATAATATCTCGATGCTGAAGATACTTCATAAAGCGAGCTTGATAAATCGCCATGATTGGGCCTAAACCCATCGAAACGGTTGGAAATTGCCAAAAATTAGGCATTAACCATGGGTGTGGGTAGGATGAAAGTCCTTCTTGGTTAGCCTCCTGCCTAAAATTAAGCATTTGCTCTTCAGTAATTCTTCCCTCTAAAAATGCCCTTGAATAGATTCCAGGCGCGATATGCCCCTGAAAGAAAATTAAATCAGCGCCCTGGTCTAGATTGTTTCCACGATAAAAATGGTTAAACCCAACTTCATAAAGTGTTGCGCTTGATGCAAAAGAGGCGATATGACCACCAAGCTCGGAAGAGGTTTGGTTTGCTTTTACAACCATGATCATCGCATTCCAACGAATAATTGACTTTATTCTATGCTCAATCTCATGCATAACGACTAACTCGGATTCTTTTTCTACTGGTATCGAGTTAAGGTAGGCTGTATTAACACCTTCTGGCAAGTCCATGCCGTCTTCATGGGCCATATCCATAAGCTTTTGAAGTATGTATTTAGCTCTATCTTTTCCCTCAAATCTGGCTACCGACCTAAAGGCCTCTAGCCACTCAATAGTTTCTTGGGGATCAATATCTTTTTGAGACATAAATATTTAGTTTAATTCAATAAGGAATCTAATATATTTCAACTTTCGAGGGTATTATCCCTAAAAAAATTACAACTAAATTACTTTAATGAAAGTTTAAGAAACAATAGAACGACAAATAAAGAAGACAAACCTACAAATGTTTGAATGACGTCATTTGCAGGGTAAAAGATATTTGAAATAGAGGCACCGATAAATAATGCCAACAAAGGCATTAAGTACAACTGGCTAGCACGTAAAAATAGCTCTTTAGATGAAATCTCTAATGTAATCATGTCGCCCGCTTTGACACCATTTTGAAGAGGTTTTTTAAATAAACTAAAGCTTGAAAATAAATCAGAAAGAACGCCAGTACCGCAAGCATTTTTTGAAGAGCATGAACTACAACCAACTTCTCTATTGGACTTAATAATCATTGAGTCATGAGTTATTTCAACTACTTGGAAATCTTCTTTCATTATCTAAAATAAATGTTTGTTAAAATGAACGCTACTTCTATTTTAACCACTATTTTAATGAATATTTCAAGTTCGATCTTCAAAGCATATGATATTAGAGGAATTGTTGAAACAGAACTTACTCCTGAGATAGTCAAATTGATTGGAAAGGCTGTTGGTAGTGAGTCAATTGCTAAAGGTGAGCGAGGCGTTGTTGTTGGTCGAGATGGTCGACTATCTAGCACAGAGTTATCTGAATCATTAATATCAGGGCTTATTGAGAGTGGTTGCCACGTCGTTAATATTGGAATGGTTCCATCGCCACTTGTTTATTTTGCAACTCACACTAAAGGTGCAAGCTCAGGAGTTATGGTTACTGGCTCACACAACCCACCTGAATACAATGGTCTAAAAATCATGGTTGCAGGAGAAACTCTTTCTGCTGAGAGAATTGAAGCTCTGTATACAAGAATTATTGAAGAACAATTTTCAGTTGGTTCTGGAACCTCCACCTCGATCAATATTGATCAAGACTATATCGACACCATCAGATCTGATATTGTTTTAGAAAAAGAGCTTAAAATAGTTGTCGACTGCGGAAATGGTGTCGCAGGAAACATAGCACCTCAACTTTTTGAATCGCTCGGAGCCAAAGTTACTAAGCTGTTTTGTTTAGTTGACGGTAGATTTCCAAATCATCATCCAGACCCATCCAAACCTGAGAACCTAGAGGACTTAATTAAAGAAGTAATTGATACTGGGTCTGACTTAGGGCTTGCCTTTGATGGTGATGGTGACAGGCTAGGTTTGGTTGATAATAAAGGACAGATCGTTTGGGCTGATCAACAGATGATGCTTTATTCAAGGGATGTCCTTAGTCGAAAAAAAGGTGCAAAAATTATTTTCGATGTCAAGTGCACTTCAATGCTCCCAAGAGATATTTTTGAGAATGGTGGCGAACCTATTATGTCTAGAACTGGACATAGTTTTATTAAGAAAAAACTTAAGGAGACAGGTGCCGAGCTTGCAGGAGAGATGTCGGGTCACATTTTCTTCAAAGAGCGCTGGTATGGCTTTGATGATGCACTCTATACCGGAGCAAGGCTTCTTGAGATAGTCTCAAAAAGCAACAAGACCTGCTCCGAGATTTTTGATGAAATTCCTGTCAATGTTAGTACTCCAGAGATTAATATTCACTTTAACAAGCATGGCCAACAATTCGATGCAATGAAAAAACTTTCAAATAACATTAATTTTCCAGGCTCCAACATTAATACTATCGACGGTGTCAGGGTGGATTATGAAAATTGTTGGGGTCTTGTTAGGGCTTCAAACACAACCCCATGTTTAGTTTTAAGATTCGAAGCTAGCGATGATAAAACACTTAAGGAGATAAAAAATAAGTTCAAAGACTGGCTTGAAACAAATAATATTTCAACGAAAAATTTATAGTTGAATTGCTAATAAAATAGGGTAAAAATACATTTTTTATCTTTATCAAGAGCATATTACTTGATTAAGAGTTTAGCTCAATAACCTCGGAGTATTAAATGGAAGGACACGTCAACTTTACGCTATCGGACCGCTTAAGAAAATCCCCTTTTTACGAGGCAACAATTCGCGCTGGCGCTCAAACATTCACTATCTATAACCACATGATTATGCCGACCTCTTACGAGGGTGAAGAAGCTGATTACTGGAACTTAATGAATAACGTCACTCT
>JAQWLF010000204.1:0-2581 GCA_029247465.1 Candidatus Thioglobus sp. | reverse complement strand
GTGCTTTAAATTAAGATTAGCACCTGAATTTTCAATTTTCCTGTCAGCAGAAACTTCATAGCTGGTGGTATATAGGTCTTTATAAAGCCTAGTGGATGTATCCTCTCCAGAAGAAAAAGATTCACTAGCACCTGCCTTAATATTCCAGTCAGAATAGGTTAGTGAAGCTTTTTGGTCAAGAAGACTTGTCTTTTCAGATAAAGAGAGCTGAATGAAAAAGGGATGCGTCTCTATTAATTTTTCGCTGAATTCATTCAACGTGATAGCATTTGCATTTACACTGAAAAAAATAAACACAAACACAATAAATCTCTTTAACATCTTTGTTCCCCTTTTATTTGAACTTAACAATATTATTTCATTACTGAGAAGTTTAGAGTATTAAGTGATAATTTTAGTGAATTTTTAGTGAATTTTGAAAGGAATATATAATCACTAATAAAATATAAAATGAATACTACAAATCGTTCATTATTATATCAATTACTTCATTCAGTTTTTTCCCAGTAGTATCAACTACAATTGAGGCGACTTCTCTGTAGTATTTATCTCTTGCATTAACAATCTCAGTAATGGTTTTTTTTCGATCAGTACTATTCTCAAGCAAGGGCCGAGTTTTCGATTTGGAAGTCCTCCTAAGAAGCTGCTCTATAGATGATGAAAGGTATAAAACTAACCCTGCTCTCTTTAATACTTCTCTGTTTTGTTCAAGTAAAATCACCCCCCCTCCAGTAGCGAGGACTATATTATTCATATCACACAAACTTTTAAGTACTTCAGACTCTCTTTGCCTAAAGCCCTCCTCTCCTTCGATATCAAAGATATGATCAATACTAACTCCAGTTTTATTGATGATTTCATGATCTGTATCAAAAAAATCTTGATTTAATTTTCTAGCAAGTCGACGACCGACAGTCGTCTTACCACATCCCATAGGGCCAACTAAAACAATGTTTTTTGAATTGAGCTCCATTTATCGATATAGATGTCTATTTCTCTAACTCATATTTAGCACTACAATAGGGACAGCTCGCCTTTCCATCGTCAGAAAATAAAAGGAAAACCTTTGGATGCATATTCCATTTTGGCGCATCTTTAGGTGGACAGTGAAATGGTAACTCAGTTTTCGCAACGAAACTAAAGCTTATATAGGAAGAGCCTCGATTACTCAAGAACATCTCCCATTCACTATCCAGTCTCTGTAGTCATTATTGCGTCCATGAACGCAATCAAAATATAGAGATTGTAGTTGCTCAGTGATATGGCCACGAGTGCCATTCCCAATTTGATGACCGTCTAGCTCTCTTATGGGTGTTACTTCTGCGGCTGTCCCTGTAAAAAAAGCCTCATCTGATTCATAAATTTCATCACAGGTCAGGTTCTTTTCTACAATGTTATAGCCGATAGATTGCGCTAGAGTGAAAATTGTATCACGCGTAATCCCTGGCAAGGCAGATGTCAAATAAGGAGTGTAGAGTGTGTCTTCAATTATGACAAATATATTCTCACCACTACCCTCAGAAACATAACCATCAACATCTAACATTAAAGCTTCATCATATCCTGCATCGAGCGCCTCTTTCAATGCCATCATCGAGTTCACATAGTTGCCATTTGTTTTCGCCCTACTCATCGAAGGGTGGCCATGGTGCCTTGTAAAGGACGAGGTTCGAATTCTAATACCATTTTTAATGTTATCCTCACCAAGATAGGCTCCCCATTCCCATGCCGCTATCATAACGTGCACTTTTAAGTTGTCTGCTCTTAATCCCATACCCTCTGAGCCGTAAAAGCACATCGGCCTGATGTATGCAGATTTTAAGTTATTTTTACTGATAACCTCTCTTTGGGCTTGATTTAAAGAGTCAGCGCTATAAGGAATTTTCATCCCAAGAATTTTTGCAGAATTAAACAATCGATCGGTATGCTCATTAAGCTTAAAAATCGCAGGTCCATCTGAAGTCTCATAAGCACGAACACCTTCGAATGCGCCCATTCCATAATGAAGTGTATGAGTGAGTACATGAATTTTAGCATCACGCCAATCCAGCCAATGTCCATCCATCCAGATGAAGCCGTCTCTATCTTCCATAGTAACCATAAACAACCTTAATTCTTAAGTAAATTAAATCTAAATAGTAAAATTTTATTTGAACTATTTTATACATTTAAATACGAGATTATACCCATCTAATAGGGTTATTCATAAAATATAATAAGCTATGATTTAGATAAAAAAAGAACAATATAATTTCAAAAATACTGATCTATAGGGTTAATATTTTTCTAAATTTTCAATCAATAATTTATCATAAACCACAAGGTATAATTACTTAGAATATTACATTATTTAATTTTTATAAAATGGAATTTAACACTTTTACTTTTGTTTTTTTGTTTGCTATATTAACTTCAGTTTTAGCTTTACTTTGGCTTAACTTTAGACAAGATAAAGCAATTAAGCGTTCATTCAATGAAGTACCAGATGGCTTCAAAGAAACTATCACACTTGAAGATCATCAAAAAGCCGGTAACTACACAAAAGCAAAGCTCTTAGTGAATCATTTTGAGATCATTTTTT
>JAQWLF010000193.1:0-1523 GCA_029247465.1 Candidatus Thioglobus sp. | reverse complement strand
TGGAGCGTTGCGGTAAGTCTTTTTTCAAAGCGAATTCCATCAGATTTATTAAATCAAATTCTAATAGTGTTGGGTGCTTTGAGCTTTGGATTTTTACTTTTTTTACTTTTTACATCTAATCCATTTGAACGATTAATGCTCCCTCCATTAGACGGTCGAGAGCTTAATCCACTTCTCCAAGACTTTGGTCTCGCAGTCCACCCTCCTATGCTATATATGGGCTATGTTGGCTTGGCAGTACCTTTTGCTTTTGTGGTGTCTGCATTAATAAGAGGACAGCTTGATAGTACATGGCTAAGATGGACTAGGCCTTGGGCACTAATCTCATGGGCATTTTTAACAGTTGGAATTACTCTTGGAAGTTGGTGGGCGTATTATGAACTTGGTTGGGGTGGATGGTGGTTCTGGGACCCTGTAGAAAATGCATCTTTTATGCCTTGGCTGGTTGCAACTGCACTTATCCATTCCTTAAGTGTTAGTGAGAAAAGGGGCGCATTCAGGCAGTGGACAGTGCTCCTAGCTATTGGCGGGTTTTCATTAAGTTTATTAGGGACTTTTTTAGTTAGATCTGGCGTTTTAACATCTGTCCATGCTTTTGCTACAGACCCCACAAGGGGTTTGTTTATTCTGATATTTTTATTTATTGTTATTGGTGGATCTTTAGTTTTATATTCAATGCGTTACAACTTATTACAAAAGAGCAATCCTTTTGCATTATTTTCAAGAGAAACCGGACTTTTAATTAATAATATATTGCTTGTTACAGCAATGCTTAGTGTGCTTTTGGGAACACTCTATCCACTAATACTTGACTCACTTAACCTTGGCAAAATATCCGTTGGAGCACCATATTTCAAGGCAGTTTTTGTACCTATCATGCTTCCTGCTGTAATGGCGCTGGCAATTTTTCCATTTGTTCGCTGGAAGAAAGATAATTTTTCTAGAATATCCTCACTACTAAGGTATGACTGGATTGGTATTGTATTGTTGACATTGCTTGCAAGAGTTGTACTCACAGATAATATTTATGTACTAATTGCAATTGGGCTTTTTATTTGGGTTACTCTTCATATCATGGTTTTATTTATAAATCGTATCAGAAAAAAATCAAAGTTTTCATTGGCCTTTATGGGAATGATTATTGCACATCTAGGAATCGCAGTATTTGTTCTTGGAGCAACTGTAACAACACAACTTGGGATTGAAAAAGACATAAAAATGAGTATTAATGAATCTCAAAATATTGCAGGTTATGACTTTATTTTCAATGGTGTAAATCGTTACAAGAGAGATAATTATTCTGGCTTTATGGGAGATATAAACGTATATAAAGCTGGCAAAAAAATTGTACAACTTAGTCCAGAGAAACGTTACTACCAGAGTGGTATGCCAATGACTGAGGCAGCAATTGATCCTTCGTTTACTAGAGATCTTTATGTGGCATTAGGAGAGGAGTTGGCTGGAGGTGCTTGGAGCGTAAGAGTTTACTATAAGCCTCTAGTTAGATGGATATGGCTGGGTGG
>JAQWLF010000173.1:0-2333 GCA_029247465.1 Candidatus Thioglobus sp. | reverse complement strand
GTTATTCATTTCTTTCGTTATTAAGTCAATATTTTCAACAATCAATTGTAAATATTAAGAGTGAGACTTCATTTCCTTCCAAAGAGCCTACTCCACCAAAAATGGTTCGTTATAAAGAGCTCAGTGTTCTTTCTAAGAGGGGGATTAATAATAAAAGTCAGTCAAAAAATATAGTTAAAAATATTGATTTAATCTATCAGAGTGCACTAGGTTCAATGGTGCATTATTATCTTGAACATAGTTTGTTTGAGCCATCAATCAAAAGCATTGAAACCAAGTTTCTTGAGCTTGGGCTTCCTCAAAGATTAATTCAATCTTATTCAAGCAAGGTATGTCGATTGCTAGTGAATACTAAACGAGATAAAGATTTTGATTGGCTATTTATGAAAAGAGAGTCTACTGAAGTGGAGTCTGAATATAGCAATCATACAAAAACTGTAATCATCGACAGATTATTTATTGATAACGGTATTTTATGGATTATTGATTTTAAAACTGCCACACTCAATAAAGATGAGTCTATCAATTCGTTTATTGAACGTCAAAAGCACTCTCATCATAAGCAACTCCTTGAATATCAAGAGATTCTTGAGGAGGTCTTTAGGCTACCCTCTAGATCAGCACTATACTGCCCATCAGTTAGTCAGTTAATACTTCTTTAATTTTTTTCTTCTAAGCAGAAAAATTACTGGACAAAGCTTACAATTCAACCTATGATAAATGTCAACTCAATGAACGCTTAATATATGGGAAAAAATAATAATATAGTTGGATGGGATGAATATACCCGTAGTTATGGTGGTCGAGAAATTAGAACTATTAATCCCACCATACAAAGTGGTTCAACGGTTCTATTTGAACATTTTGAAGATATGCAGTTGGCGCTTGAGGGCGAGTATCCTGGTGTTGATTATGGTACTCATGGATTATCAACCCAGAAGGCATTTGAAGAGGCAATGTGTGAGATTGAAAATGGCCATGCTTCATATGCATTTCCTTCAGGCATTAGTGCAATTACAAATACCTTGATGGCTTTTACTAAGAGTGGTGATGAAATTTTACTTTGTGATAATGTTTACGGCCCTACTGCAAGATTTTGCCACAAAATTCTTACCAAATATAACGTTAAAATTACGCACATAGAGTCAAATATTGGTGCTGAAATTAGTCATTATATAAATGAAAATACGAGGCTGATTTTTTTAGAATCACCCGGTTCTAATACATTTGAAATTCAGGATATTTCTGCCATTGTAAAAATTGCTAAAAAAGCAGGCATAATTTCAATTATTGATAATTCTTGGGCTACTCCTCTGTTTTTAAAGCCTTTGGATCTCGGAATTGATATCTCAATTCAATCAGTGACTAAGTATATTTGTGGCCATTCTGATGTATTAATGGGGTGCTCAACAGTTAACGAGAAATATGCAGCAGAGTTTGCTGAGTATTTTCATACCGTAGAAAACTATGCCAACCCACAGGATTGTTACCAAGCATTAAGAGGCTTAAGGACGCTCAAGGTACGTCTGGAGGCTCATCAAAAATCTGCTTATGAAGTTGCAAGATGGTTGGAGTCTCAAGAAATCGTTGATTCAGTTATTCATCCTGGTCTAGAGTCACACCCTCAGCATAATCTATGGAAAAGAGATTTTACTGGTGCTTCTGGTCTTTTTGCTTTTACGTTTAAAGACTCATACTCGACAGAAACAATTGCTTTGTTTGCAAATTCTCTAAAAATATTTGGATTTGGTTTTAGTTGGGGTGGTTTCAAGAGTCTTCTAACAGCAAGACCTTATAAGCGCGATGGGAAATGGGTTCACGATGGAAAACACCTTGTTCGCTTAAGTATTGGACTTGAAGATACTGATGACTTAATTGCAGACCTTAAAAATAGCTTTACTAAACTTCAATAGATAAAAACCTACTTATCTCGTTTGTCATTACTAACTGTAATTCTCTGCATGTGGCGAAAACTTGGTAAATAGTCACAAACTGCATAATGCTGAGTTATACGATTATCCCAAATAGCAATTGAGTTATTTTCCCAGTGAAATCTAACCTGGAATTCAGGCTTAGTAATGTGTTGAAATAAGAATTGAAGTATATGGTCACTTGGCCCTTGACTTTCATTGACTATATTGCGAGTAAAGGATTGGTTAACGTTTAAGTATTTCAATCCTGAAATAGGATGCGTCTCAATGACTTTATGAACTGCAGAGCCAACTTTTTTTAGCGCACTATTAACCGAATCAATACCACCTTCATTATAAAAGTCATTTCTAAATGTGCCCATATCATGGATTGCTTCTAATCCCTCTAAGTGTTCTTTCCAC
>JAQWLF010000151.1:0-17887 GCA_029247465.1 Candidatus Thioglobus sp. | reverse complement strand
TTCAAAGTCAAATTGGCACAAATTAGGCACAATGTTGAGCGCCGTTCCACCGCTTACAACGCCAGTATGAAGAGTTGTATAGGGTACCTCATAGTCCTTATCAAAGGGTCCATTTTGTGCTTTTTCGTGGGCTAATTTTCGAATATATACGATTAACTCTGATGCGAAATCTATTGCATTAACTCCTAAAGGAGATTGTCCAGAGTGACAGGCGTGGCCTCTTACTTTAACTCGAGTTGCGAGCTTCCCTTTGTGGCCAATAACAACCTCCATACCGGTTGGCTCACCGATAATGCAGCAGCTTGGTTTGATGGGTTGATGTTCTAATAAATCCAGCATTCTCTGAACGCCAACGCAACCTATCTCCTCGTCATAAGAGAAAGCTAAATGGATCGGTTTTGTGAGTTCACAAGATACCATCTCTGGAACGCGACTTAATACTAGAGCAATAAAGCCTTTCATATCAGCGCTACCACGACCATAAAGCTTGTCACTAGATTCTGTTAATGAAAATGGGTCGGTATCCCAGTCCTGACCAGCAACAGGCACTACATCGGTGTGACCTGAGAGCATTACTCCACCAATATCAGTTCTTCCAATGGTCGCATAGAGGTTGGCCTTTTTTCCACTCTCGTCATGTATCAAGGTTGAATCAATGCCATAACTTGACAAATATGACTGAATGAATTCTATTAGTTCAAGGTTTGAGTTATAGCTGGTGGTATCAAACCCAACTAATGTTTTTAAAAGTTCAATCGCTTTATTGTCTTTCTTTGATACTGAAGGGTCGGGCATCCTAGAGATCTCCAGCAACGCCATAGCTTGGGGCGCTTCTAGGATCAAGAGCGCGAGTATTGTAGTCCATCATTTGTTCTTCGTAGTCTCGCCAAAGATCTATAAGCTTATCAATTGGCCCCTCATCAGCCCAATCCACTCTTAAATCAACCAGTGGCCAAGAGTGCTCATGTGCAACCTTGATTCCAGCCGAGTGAATAGGTCCTTCTTCACCGCCTGCATCAAGACCAGCCTTTAAGGCCAGAAGTAAACGTTCAGCAAGGTGAAGTTGTGGATGCTTCGTAAAATTATCAACTACAGCCTGAGGTATCTCAGTACTGATTAACAAATTGCCAGCTGCAATACAATCATCACCTTGAGCTACTGAGTGTGTACCGAGCGTTTTTGAGCCAGAAAAACTCGAACTTTGACCTTTGTTATTAATTACAGTTAATTGACGGTAATCGATGAATTTACGATCCTTAGTAACCATTTGAATGGCTTGCTCTGGGCTTGAACCCTTAGCAATTAAATCCAGCATTGCATTACCCAGGCTTGGGTCAGTAATATTTTGAGTGCTTGCAGCACCAACGCCTGCTCGAACCCAGGGACAGCGACTCGCTACACATATACTCGAGGAGGTGATAGAAACACCAACCATACCCGTTCTTTCACAAAAACCTGCAACAGAAAAAGTCATCACTTACTCTCCATTTAGTTGTCTATATTTAGAAGTTATTCATCCTCTGGAATGATTGCTTCAACATCAATTTCCATCATCATTTCTGGTACCGCTAGTCCTTTAACAATTAATCCAGTTGAACAGACATGAATACCCTTAAGCCACCTTCCAACTACCTCGTATACCTCTTCACGATATTCACGCTCAGTGATATAGATGGTGACCTTACAGATATGTTCCAACTTTGAGCCCGACTCTTCAAGTAGAACCTTAACACAACTCATCGCATTTTCAGTTTGCGCTCTAGCATCTCCAATACCGGTAATATTGCCATCCAAGTCAAAACAGGTTTGTCCTCTTAAAAAGACTCTGTTTCCAGCCCTAACGGCCATACAAAGGTCGTTATCCATCCCCTTGCCTGGGTACATTTGTGCGGTATTAAACTTTCTAATTCTTTGGTGTGCCATTACTTCTCCATTATAAATCTATTTAGTTCTGTGTGTTTTATAGCTTTAGGGTGCTTTTTTAAGCGTTAAAGTCCAGATAATTACGTCGCAAGGTTATATGGTCAGCTAGAAACTTAGCATCCTGCCAGACGCCCCAGATGAAGGATGAACCTCGGCGTGACTGCCACGGCAATCCAAGAAAATAAACCCCCGGCTCAGCTGAAATACCGCGTTCATGTTTTGGCTTGCCATTTTTATCTAACGCGTCAACCTTTAACCAGCTGTAATCAACATCAAAACCTGTTGCCCAAATGATTGAGTTTATCCCAGCTTCATCAAGATTCAGCTCAAGAATGGGATCGGTTACACACTTTGGGTCTGGCAAGACTTTGCGTGCTTCAGGCTCTTCTGGAAATTCGAGACCATTACGAATCACATAAGCGTCTGCCTGGTCAAGTAGGGATAAGGTATATGCATTTCCGTTAGCAATATTTTTTGCAAGGTCACTAGCGAAGTGCATCACATTATTCTTAAATGACTTCGTTCTTCCAAGAAGCGTAATTCCCTGTCCAGCAAGGCGACGGAAGTCAACCGTATGTCCACCGTGAGCACCACTCACAGCTATGGTGACATGATCCATATCTGGATCTTTGGTAATAGCCTCCCATTTACCGAGAACGCCTAACCACCAGACAAAATCACGTCCACGATAGCTACGTGGAGGAAGATCATGTGGGCCGACAGAGAGATATACCGACTTGCCTGCAAGTAACAGTTCATCAGCGATCTGTGCGCCTGATGAGCCTGCCCCTACAACCAGAACTGCACCTTCAGGTAACTGCTCAGGATTGAAGTAGTCTTTAGAATGAATTTGCGTAATTGATTCATTTTTAGGTATAAGGTCTGGAATCAACGGGCACTGAAAAGGTCCAGTTGCGGCAATCACATTGTTGGCTTCGATTGAGCCGTGTGAAGTTTCAACTCGAAACCCTGGACACCCATCATTGCTTTTGACCTTTAAAACCTCTACACCGCAGTGGATAGGGGCATTAATCATATCAGCATAGGCAACAAAGTAGTCCGCAACCTGATCCTTAGTAGCAAACCCATTGGGATCAAAATCGGGAAACTCCATATTTGGAAATCGGTCATGCCAGGCTGGTCCATTAGCAACCAGAGAGTCCCATCTCTCAGAACGCCAGCGTTCCGCAATCCTGCTCCTCTCAAGAACGAGGTGAGGTATGTTTGCATTGCTTAGGTGCTCACTCATGGCAATTCCAGCTTGCCCTGCACCGACCACGACTGTATCTATCTTTTCAGTCAACATTATTTATTCCTTTTCTAACTTTCCAAGAGCGCTGAGAATTTAATAGTACTTATAAAAAGCCGTCATTGGATAAATCACTCATTGTTTCGGTAATACTTTCTCGCAAAATATTTACCATCTTATCCACATCTTTTCGAGTCATCACGAGTGGTGGTGATAATACATTCATATGAGCCAAAGGCCTCACTATGAGGCCACGCTTTTCACAGTGGTTGGCGATACGCGTACCAACTTCTGCATCTTCATGAAGAAGCTCTTTTGTTTCTTTGTCAGCAACATTTTCGATACACATCATAAATTTTCTGCCACGCACCTCACCGACAATATCGAGGTCTTCGAGAGTTTTTAGTTGCCTCTCAAAGTAATCACCAACATCGTTTACGTGTTCACAAAGATTCTCTCTTTCCATAATTTCAATATTCTTTAACCCCGCCGCACAAGAAACAGGATGACCAGAATAAGTGAACCCGTGAGTAAATAAAGCGCCTTTGGCCTGAGGGATACTAATTACATCATAAATATCGTCCGATAGTATAGTTGCGCTTAGTGGAAGATACCCAGAGGTTAACCCTTTAGCGCAGGTAATGATGTCTGGTTGTAAATCAAACTCATCTTTTGAGGCAAACATATGACCTAACCTTCCAAATCCGGTAACCACTTCATCGGAGACATAAAGTACGCCATATTTGTTACAAACTTCTTGGGTTTTACGGTGATAGCCTGGTGGAGGAACAATAACGCCTCCTGCACCAAAAATTGGCTCAGCAAAAAAAGCGGCAACATTATCAGCTCCAAGTTCTAATATTTTGTCCTCTAACTCTGCTACCTTAGAGTCACAAAAAACCTCTAAACTCATACCTTCTGTTCGTCTATAGGGGTTGGGACAACTGATATGATGCACCATTTGATTGTCAACATCAAAGCCAACATGATCGAACTCAACACCAGTAATCGACATTGCCATATAGGTAGAGCCGTGATAGCCATCAATTCGACTTATAATTTTCTTCTTTGTGGTTTGTCCTAATTGGTTAAAGTAAAAATGAATGATGCGAACAGCAGTATCATTGGCGACAGAACCACCACAACCATAAAATACATGATTTAAATTACCGGGCGCTAATTCAGCTAGCTTTGAAGCTAGGGCAGCAGCTGGCGGTGTTGTGTGATGGCCAAAGGTAGAAAAATAGGGTATTCGTCGAGCTTGCTCAGCAATAGCTTCTGCCATCTCTTCACGGCCATAACCAATGTTTACACACCAAAGGCCACCAATTCCATCTATATATTGCTTTCCTTCACTGTCAGTAAGAGTTATTCCAGATCCATCAGTCAGGACTAGGGAGCCCTCATCTTTAAACGTTGAAAAGTCGGTCCATGGATGGATAAAGTGATCTTTATCTTGCTGCCAAGTAGTCTTTTGCTCAACATTCATACTAAATTCTCCGTATTTATTTTTTAATATAATTATCTATAAGACCACAGTTTACGGCATTATTAATTAATATTTAAACGTTCCATACCATTCAGGATAAAAGACAATAGAGGCCAATACAAGTACCTGTATTAATATAAAAGGTATAACACCTTTATAGATATCTGTTGTTTTAATGCTACTTGGAGCGACTCCTTTTAAATAAAACAAGCTGAAACCAAACGGTGGTGTTAAAAATGAAGTTTGCAGATTCATAGCGATAAGAATAGCAAACCAGATCGGGTTAATGCCTATAACTTCTGAAATTGGTACTAATATTGGAACAATAATATAAGAAATTTCAACAAAATCTATAAAAAATCCTAAGACCATAATAACGAGCATTGCAATAATAATAAAGCCCCATTTATCACCAGGTAAGCTGAGCATAAAGTTCTCAATTAATAAGTCACCCCCGGTATAGGTAAAGACCATAGAAAATGCAGTTGCACCAATCAAAATAGCAAAAACCATTGCGGTTATTTTTGCCGTTTCCTTGGAAGATTCCATTAACATTGAAAATGAAAATTTTCTATATAAGAGCGATAATATTACGGCACCAACACAGCCAATAGCGGACGATTCTGTAGGGGTTGCTATGCCTGCAAAAATAGAGCCTAAAACAATAATAATTAATGATAATGGTGGAATAATTGAAAATAAGGCTGAAATGACTTGGCTTTTTTTACTCTCGCCTTCTTGTCTTTCAATTCTAACTGCTGGGGCGATTTGTGGGTTTAAATAGGCTACTATCAAAATATAGATTGTATAGGCTGCAACTAGAGCTAGACCAGGAAAAAGTGCTGCTTTAAACAAGTCTCCAACAGGCACGTTAAAGACATCTCCGAGGATAATAAGAACAATAGATGGGGGTATGATTTGACCTAAGGTTCCTGCTGCACATATAGTTCCAGTTGCTAATCCTTTTGAATAGTTATGCTTCAACATGACCGGTAAAGAAATAACTCCCATAGCTACAACACTGGCCCCAACTACTCCTGTAGATGCTGCCAACAAAGAACCGACTAAAACGGTACTAATAGCTAGGCCGCCTCTAATTTCGCCAAATAGATAACCCATAGATTCAAGTAGGCGTTCTGCTAGTTTAGTTTTCTGCAGAATTAATCCCATCAATATAAACAAAGGAATAGCCATTAAAATGGTATTGTTCATAATGCTCCATATCCGATGAGGCATCATCGCAAACATCATTAAACCATTGTCTATCCCGTCAACTAATAACTCGCCATCACTAAAAGCTTCAATGATTCCAGCAGCCATTCCAAAGAATACCGCAACAGCTCCAAAAGTAAACGCAACAGGGAAGCCAATAAAAAGCATCCCAAGTCCAGTAAAAAACATTATTAAACCTATCATGAGTCAGAACTTGAATTGAGTTTTTTTAGGAGGTTATAGTTGCGAGCAAAATAGCCAATTGACATCACAATCAAAATAACAAATGATGTTGGAATTAATCCCTTAATGATAAAGCGAAACGGGAGGCCTCCTGGATCTCCACTCTGCTCCATAAATATAAACGACTTTTCAACAAAATTAATTGATCCGTATGCAATTAATAAGCTTAGTGGCAGAATAAAAAGAATAACGCCAGTCATATTTACAATTGCTTTCTTTTTTTCACTAAAGCCTGTATATAAGATATCGACTCGAACATGACCTTCTTCACTGAGTGAATAAGAGAGCCCTAATAAGATAATGACGGAAAATAAATGCCACTCCATCTCCTGTAAGGCGACAGAGTTAGAGTTCATTATGTAGCGGTTTAGTGCATCAAAGGCAACATTAATCATCATTAAAATAAGAAGGAATGAAATAATCACACCTATATACTTAGCAAATTTATCGCAAAATGATTCAATCCATTGCACAGAAATAACCTTTAAAAGTAAAAAAAATGCCCGCGTTTATAGCGGGCATTATAAAACACATAAGATTTAAATTATTCGATATTGTCTTTTAAGTACAAATAATCTGACATCTTTGTCCATTCTCGAGCTTTCGCCATAAATGCCGCTTGAGAATCCATGATCTTTTTGAACATTGGATCCTTAGCAGAAGTTTCAGCGATAAGTCGAGCATTAACAGCCTTCATCTCAGCAATTACTTCTGGAGGGAATGATTTAACTTTAATGTTAGGGTAGTCCACCCCCATCTTAGACCAAGCTTCGGCACTCATTGCAAAGTTTTCCCAATACATACGAGCCTTGGAATCAACCATAGCTATCTCGACAATAGCCTGTAAATCAGCCGGTAACTCATTCCAAGCATCTTGGTTGATTAAGAATTGTAAGTCTGTTGCAGGCTCATGCCAACCAGTGTAGTAGTATGGTGCGACCTTATGAAAGCCCATATTAATATCCATACCTGGACCAACCCACTCAAGCGCATCAATCGTTCCACGCTCTAGTGCTGTATATAACTCACCAGCAGGCAGGTTAGTAACCGCAACACCAAGTTCAGCCATTACCTCTCCAGCAAAACCAGGAATTCGCATCTTCAGACCTTTAAGGTCGTCAACAGAATTGATTTCTTTACGGAACCATCCACCCATCTGATTACCTGTGCTACCACCTTGATATTGGTTAACTCCATGTTTGTCAAACACTTCTTTTGCGAGCGCTTCACCACCACCATAGTAATACCAAGCGTCTTGCTCAGATGTTGTCATACCGAAAGGCATTGTTGTGAATGGCATAGTATTAATGTCTTTACCTTTCCAGTAATAAGATGCTGAATGGCCCATTTCATATTGACCAGCTTCGACCATATCAAGTATGCCCAAGGCAGCTTTGTGTTTATTTTTATCATCAACACGAATTGTCATTCGACCACCACTCATTTCCTCTACATTTTCAGCAAAACGATCAACAGTCCACGCAAAAGGGGGTAGGCCAGCAGGCCAGGTCATCGCTAATTTCCACTTGATGACTTTTTCATCTGCAGCAATTGAACTCGAACCACTAAAAACGAGTACTGTCGCTACCATCATAAGTATCAATTTATTTCTAATCATAAGTAAACTCCTTAAATAAATACATCAAAATAAAAAACCACTCGGGATAAAAAAACGGATTACGAAATTAGCAAAACATCTAAAACACTAGTTTAAGAGCTGAAAGCTTAATCGGTATATTTCCCCTTGAGTAATTTGATTGTATACCTTTTTTTGATTCCATGCAAGCACTAGATTTGTGGGGTTTATTATTTTTTTCATATGAAAATAATTTAACTAAATATCTTATTTAGTGTTATTGTTAACTGGTAAATCACTTCCTTGAAAAAAACATATTAAAGATAAGTATAAAAAACAGTAAAAGGACGAATACTCCAAGCAATATGAAGCGCCCTGAATATGAATCTATATAGTTTTCTTTGAAAATTTGAATATAGCCCTTATCCTCTAGTTTCTGATCAAGGTCTGTTGACTCATTGAGGTCTTCTTCGATTTCTTTAAGGAGTTGTTCTAAATCAGCAGTATTAGTCTCAGAAGCTTGTTTATTTTGATTTTGATTGGATTCTGGTAATAATGAATCATCATCAAGTACTGTATTAAGTGAATTTAATGGTAATTCTTGATCTCTATCATCACCTCCAGCAAAGGACAAACTTATAAATCCAAGAGTTAAAAGTGAGATTAATATTAGTTTTTTCATATGTATATTTATATCATACACTTATTGTAATTTATTCAAAAATTGTACTTACTTTTAAGGCATTCGGTGATTTAATTCTGTTAATATAATGCTTAATTTAATCGGAGAATATTATGGCAACATATGAATGTGATAATTGCGGAATGGCTGTTAATGCAGCATGTGCTAAATGTGACGAGCCTCTAGTAGACGACATACTTACACTGGATGATGGCACTGAAGTCCAAATCTCAAAATGTCCAAATGATCACGGAAAAATTAAATCACCTACGTGTTGTGGCCAAGATATGGCCTGCGCTATCTGATTAATTTTTAATCTAGCCTTTAGGTTTTAAAGATTGACTTTGTCAATCGTTATTTTTTTCTTATTATTCCAAATAACTTGAAATGCTATCTCAATCTGAAATTAATCAATTTAATAAGGATGGTGCCGTTTTATTAAAAGGTAAGTTTGAAAAGCAATGGATTGAAAAGCTTAAAAATGGCATTAATGAGGATATAAATAACCCTAGTCCACGATTTGTAAGACATACAAAGGATAAAGATGGGCCCGGTTACTTCGAAGACTTTTGGACATGGGATCTTTATAAAGATTTTAAGGACTTTGTTTTTAATTCGCCTACTGCTCAAATTGCCTCAGAGCTTTTAAAGGCCAATAAAATTAATTTAGTGATGGATAACTGGTTTTATAGAGAGGCAGGCTCTAAATCAGGTGCTCCTTTTCATCATGACATCTCATACTTTGATTTTGAAGGAACTATGTGTGTTCTTTGGCTCCCTCTCGATCCTGTCTCCAAAGAGGATGGGATAGCTTGGATTAAGGGTTCTCATCTCTGGAATAAGCTTTATATAAGAACACGATTTCAAGAAGGGCATCCAGTTGACGGTGAGGCCGGTTATGTGAATGGAAAGACATACGATATAACGCCAGATATACTTAAAAATAAAGACAACTATGAATTCCTAGAGTGGGATCTTGAGCTTGGAGATTGTATCTTTTTTGATATTCGCACCTTGCACGGAAGTTTAAACCAGGTGAGACCAAAGAGTGATATTCATAGATACACCCTAAGAATGGCTAAAGAAGGCTCTAGGGTTGAGTATCGAGGTGATTGGGCTCAAGAAGAAAGAGCGATGATGGAGGCGAATGGTTACCAAAATGGTGATCCATTAGAGGGCAAAATGTTCCCAACTTTATATACAAAACCTTAACGATAAAAAACCTTGAATTAGCCTCTTTAAATCTTCTTTAGGGCTTCGATTAGATTATTTACATCTTCATGAGTGTTGTAGTGAACCATACTTGTTCTTACTACGCCATCATCAACATCTATTCCTAAAGCCTTTAAGCAACGCCAAGCATAAAAATTGTCGTTTCTAGTTGCAATTCCTTGCTTTACAAGGTCGCTACTTAGTTCTTTTGATGATTTATTATTCATAGTGAAAGCAATCGTTGGCGCTCTATTTTTATTCTCTATTTTGTTTTTTCCGATAAGTTTAATGTCATCCCTGGAGTTAATATATTCCAAAAGTGGGTTTGCTATTTCCTGTTCATGCTTATTGATCAATTCATTAACTTTTTCAATTTTTTCACGAACAGAGCCGTCCTCTCCAGGAAAATGGTGCTCAAATAAATTATTAAAGTACTCATAAACTCCTACTAAGCAAGACAACTCTTCATGGTTAGGTCCACCTGGATTAAGAGTGTAGGGGACATCTCCCTCTAGAAATTCATGATTTTGATTCGGTAGTTTGTCCAGAATTTCTTTTTTCCCGTAAAGAAGGCCTAAGTGAGGGCCGTAGGTCTTATAAAGGCTAAAAGCGTAGAAATCGACATCTAGGTCTTTCACATCAGGAAAGCCATGAGGTGCGTATGAAACACCATCTCCAACAATATAAGCGTCATACTCATGAACCAGTTTTGCAATGGATTTAAGGTCGTTTATTGAACCAACAATGTTAGAGCAATGAGTAACTGCAACAATTTTAGTTTTTTCAGACAATAGAGACCTTAAATCATCAATCTCAAGTTCAGCAGTGTTTTTATTGATTTTCCACTCCTTAACGACCATACCATGCTCTGCAAGTCTTCTCCAGGCACCAACATTAGCCTCATGGTCTTGATTAGTGACTATGACTTCGTCACCAGGATTTAAAAGGCTTCTCATTGCATTAGACAAAACATACATATTCATCGTTGTGGAAGATCCAATAATGATTTCATCACTTTGTGCATTAATCATCTCAGCAAAGTAATTGGTTGCCTTATCCATATTCTCACCTGCAATAGCCGAAGTATCAAACTCTGCATAAGGCTGAACTTTAGTGGAAGTCATAAAATGATTTAATTGCTCAATAACATTGGATGGAACATAGCTTCCACCCGCATTTTCAAAGAAAGACCATTTTGCACTCAACGGATCTTTAAAGGCTGGAAACTGTTCTCTTACATAATCTATGTCAAGTTTTGGCATGATCACTCCTTTATTCTTATTTTTTTAGTTTTTGTAGTCGGGCTCTTCTTTATCTAATATTCTTTTTAGGGCATCAAAATGAAGATCAGAGGCATCATAGTCCTGCCACTGCTGTGCTGTTTTTTTAGCGACTTTATGGCTTGCTAAATGAAGTTTTTGTCCTGTTTGGTAAGCACCTATTAGGGTTTGGCAAGATCTCTCAAAATAATACAACTCATCAAAGGCACTCGCAACTGTCTTTGCAGCTGTCAGTACACCATGATTTCCCATTAAAAGTACAGAATTATCACCCAAGATAGTACTTAATCTCTCAGCTTCTTTACCAAGTCCCATACCGCTATAGTCATAATCAATTGAAACTCTTTCGTAAAATCGCATCGTATTTTGATCGATAGGCTTCATAGTTTTATCGTCAAGGCAAGCTAAGATTGTGGCATATTCTGGGTGGACATGAAGGATACATCGAGCCTGAGGATTATTTCTGTGCATTGCCCCATGTATAGCCCAAGCTGTTGGGTCTGGAGCGTTAGGTTGTGACATAGTTGTTGGGTCATTAGAATCCAATAAAATAAGATCACTTGCACATATCTCGGAAAAATGCATTCCGATTGGATTTAATAGGAATTGTGAACCGTCATTTGAGACTGCTAAGCTAAAGTGATTAGCAACAGCTTCATGCATATTTAACCTTGCAGCCCACCTAAATGCTGCAGCAAGGTCAGATCGTTCTTTTTGGAGGTTATTTTTCATTAGCGTTAAGTTTAACCTCAACCAATTGAGATGGTTAAAAAATATAAATTATATTTCAGGATTACCGATTGTGGTTGTATAACTAAACATATCAGCTCTACCTGTGGTTATTCGAAACTCAACCAAGCCTTTGTCTTTAGCATAAGAATGGCGATTCAAAATAACAACTGGGTCACCTTTTTTGATATGCAGAATTTCAGCTGTTTCTTTATCCGCTATTCCTGCAGTTAAGACTTCTTGTGAGGATGTTATTTGAGTATCAAACTTTTTATAAATGAGTGCATATAGTAGATCAGGAATATGTAAATTTGGCTGCTGAAGACCTTCAACAACACCACCAACCCACCAAGATTTTTCAATAATGATAGGACTTTTTTTGTCAATATAGCCACGCCTTTCAAGATAAACAACCTCATCACCTTGATTAATACCTAACTGGAACGCAGTATCTGAGGTTGCCGCTATTTTTTTTCTTATAGGGGTAGTTTTGTAGATTCGTATTGATGAGCCGGTTTGGTTACCATAACTAAAGAAGTTAAAAATACTGTTGTCAAAACCGTAATCTGAAATATAGGTTCCTTTGCCATGATGTCTATATAAAATCTTGCTATTTTCGAGTATATCAATTGCCTTTCGTACAGTTCCAACACTGACATTTAATAATTTGGAAAGTTGCGATTCAGAGGGGACTAAATCACCAATTATGAGATCTCCACTACTAATTTGATTGTTTATATAATCAATCACTGTTTGGTATAACTTCTTATTCATTTACTTGGACTATGATCTAGTAATAATTCGACAATTAGGTATTAAAGTATACTCATATATATGAGTCTTTTAAACCATTAAATTATATATTTGACAATTATATATACGACGTGTAGCATATTTGACTCATATATATGAGTTTCATTAGACATATATATGAATTTTTTAATTTACATTTCTGCACAGGCTTGCAATGGAATTCTTAAATTATTTTGATAATGTATTCACCGTTTATCATATAGCGCTACTTGTAGGTGGAACCTTTGCAGGTATTATTCTTGGAGCACTTCCTGGCCTTAGTCCAACGATGTCTGTAGCATTGCTGATTCCTTTTACGTTTCATATGAAGCCTGAAAGTGGACTCATTTTACTGGGTGCGATGTATACAGCAACGGTTGCTGGTGGCGCTATAAGCGCAATATTAGTTAATGTCCCTGGTGCTCCGGCCAATATTGCAACAGCGATGGATGGTCATCAAATGGCTAAAAAAGGTATGTCTAGGGAGGCCCTACATTATTGCTTTATAAGTTCCTTTGTCGGTGGCATTTTTGGCGTCTTTATTCTTGTATTTTTTACCCCTCCCTTAGCACGCTTGTCGTTGGAATTTGGTACTACAGAGTTGTTTTGGATTGCCATTCTGGGTATTACTATTATTGCGACTATAGACTCCAAATCAGTTATCAAAGGACTACTATCAGGTTTATTTGGTTTAATGCTAGCTACTATTGGAGATAATCCTGTTTTGGGTGTGGAGAGATTTGTATTTACTGACCATTTAGAGGGTGGAGTTAACATAGTTGTTGGCTTAATAGGTTTATTTGCGATGCCTCAAGTGTTGAACTTAATGGAGAAGTACTATAGTGAAAAAAATGCAGTTCTTTCATCAGAGGGTCATTCCAGTTTAATGCAATCATTTAGATTTGTATTTGGCAAATTAAAAGCCCTATCAATCGGTTCATTTGTAGGCTCTCTTATTGGGATTATTCCTGGAGCAGGAGGCCAAATAGCAGGGTTAGTGGCTTACGATCAAACCAAAAAAGTAAGCAGCAACCAATCAAATTATGGAAAGGGTGAGCCTGAAGGGATTATTGCCGCAGAGAGTGCAAATAATTCAATGGTGGGACCTTCTCTAATTCCATTATTAACTTTAAGTATTCCGGGTAGTCCGACTGCCGCAGTATTGCTGGGAGGTTTATTGATTCATGGAATTTTTCCAGGTCATGAGATTTTTATCTCAGAAAATACCGCACCAGTTGTTTGGACATTTATTGACTCACTAATAATTGCGCAAATCTTTATGTTAATTATTGGTTTGTTTTTGAGTAGACATAGCGGTTGGATTATGAAAGTTCCAGATAACTATATGGCGGTAAGTATTTTAGTTTTGGCGGTATTTGGTACATACAGTATTGGCAACTCCTACTCTGACGTCATCATTATGGTGGTCTTGGGAACTATAATGTTTTTTGCCAGCAAGGCAGGTTTTAGTGCTGTACCGGTTGTTTTGGGGATTATATTAGGCCCAATAGCTGAAAACAATTTTCTTCTTGGTAAGTTAATCGGGGGTGCTCGATATGGCGATGATTGGGTGATTTATTTTACAACGGGAACAATCAATATAACTCTCATTGCTATCTGCATAATCTCTATTACTTATGGCCTTTATTCAAATCGAAAATCCAAGAGAAGTGTTTAATATGAAGCAATATTTAAAAATTTCAACCTTAATTGTAACTGTACTAGCGGTGCTGTTGCTATTTACCTCTTTTGATGAGGTTTTCAATCCCAGCCCCTGGGGTGAGAATGAGGACTATTTATTCCCAAGATTTATAGCTGGTGGCATTGCAGTGCTAGCATTACTTCTGTGGTTCGAGCGGGATGATAAAGGAAAACCAACTAATTTTATGGATTTGTTGCCAGGACTTGGCCTTATTCTTGCTTATATTATAAGTATGAATACTATTGGCTTTTATATGGCATCGATGATTATGTTCTTCGCGGTAATAATGATTTATAAAAAACCCGAAGAAACCAAGGACTTTTGGCGAGTGTTACTTATAAAGTTGTGTATCTCAGTTGTATTTGTATTAATACTTTACGGCTTATTCACATTAATGTTACAAGTACGCTTGCCAAGAGGGTTGTTTTTTTAATAAACTAAACAAAAAAGGAGAAATAATGAAAATAGTAAATATAACTAAATTAGCCTTGCTTGCGATTGCATCTTTGATGTTTTTGCCCGCACAGGCTGACTATCCAGATAAGCCTATTGGTGTAATGGTTGCCTATGGACCTGGTGGCGCGACAGATTTTCAGGCAAGAATTGCAACACTAGCTTCAGGTAAAGAAGCTCTTATTGGTCAGCCAATATACATTCTTAATAAGCCTGGCGCAGGTGGAAGAACAGGATGGAACTGGTTTGCTAGTGAAGCACCAAAAGATGGCTCTATGTTGGCAGCATACAATGTGCCTCACTTTATAGCGCAGTCAATTGTGTTTGATACTGCTTACAATATCAATACCCTTGAACCGTTAGGTAACTGGGGTGCTGACCCAGCAGTATTGATTGTTGGCAAAGATAGTCCTTTTAATACTGTAGCAGACTTGCTTGCTCATGCTGATGCTAATCCAGGCGCTGTAACTATTAGTGGCGCTGGTAAATTTGTTGGTCACCATATTGCATTT
Source organism: Candidatus Thioglobus sp. (assembly GCA_029247465.1). GTDB lineage: Bacteria > Pseudomonadota > Gammaproteobacteria > PS1 > Pseudothioglobaceae > Pseudothioglobus. The sequence continues at coordinate 2,833 of JAQWLF010000151.1, read as the reverse complement.
TTGCAGTTTGCAAAAGCATCTGGAAGAGACTTGACTTATATCCCTGCAAAGGGTGGTGTTGATGCATTGAGATTGGTTAAAGCCGGTGAAGTTAGTGCTGGTTTTAATAACTTGTCTGACTCAGCGAGAAGTGCTGCTGACCTTAAAATATTAGCAGTTGCAGACCTTGAAAGACATGCATACCTTCCAGATGTTCCTACACTGATGGAAAGTGGTGTTGATGTCGATGACTCAAGTGTCAACTTCCGTGGATTGATGGTACCTGCCGGTACTCCTCAAGACGTAATTGACTTCTTAGCTAGTAAGACTCCTGATATGTTCAACGACACAAAAACTCAGGGAAAGATGAAGTCTACTAACTCTCCTGCGAGGGTAATGACTAGAGATCAAGTTATTTCAATGTGGAACGAAAGACAGGCTTATTTGACTGATCTATTGGCAGGTCTTCAATAAAGTAAGATTTGTTGAAAACTTTTTCTACTGGAAGACTGATTAAGTCTTCCAGTGGGTTCCTTTTTAACTAAATTAATTAAGTAATGATTAGTAAAAATAAAACTCCTATTAGTCGACTTGTTGCAGATGCAAGGGAATCTCAATCTATTATTAATGGGTATTCTCAAGAGCAAGTAGATGAGTTAATTCTTGCAGTTGCTTGGGAAGTAATAAAACCAGAAAACAATCAAGAATTATCAGAGATGGCAGTCCAGCAAACTGGACTAGGCAATATCGAAGATAAAAAAAGAAAAAACAAACGCAAAACTATTGGTTTGTTAAGAGATCTAAAGAATACTAAAACAGTCGGAATAATTAACCAAGATGAAGAAAGAGGGATTACTGAAATAGCTCGACCAGTTGGCGTAGTTGGTGCTATTGTTCCTTCAACAAATCCGATTGCTACGCCTCTAAATAAAGTCATCAATGCCCTAAAATGCAGAAATGCAGTGATATTAGCTCCCTCACCGAAAGGGGCTCTAGTGTGCACTAAAATTGTTAAATTAATGCAATTGGCTATCGAGCGGGTTGGTGCACCAAAAAATATAGTTCAGTCGCTTCCTGAACCGATCAGTAAAGATGACACCAATGAATTATCAGGCCTTGTCGATTTAATTGTTGCAACAGGCTCCCAAAATAATATTAAGCGTGCAATCCAAAGTGGCACCCCAACTTTAGGTGTAGGTGTGGGTAATGTTCCAGTCATTATTGATGAGAGTGCAGATTTATCAGACGCTGCTCATAAAGTAATGACTTCTAAGACTTTTGATAACGCTACAAGCTGCTCATCTGAAAATAGTATTGTTATTGTAGAGAGTATTTATAAAAAGTTTGTTAAGTCCCTCCAGAAAGAGGGAGGTACATTATTAACTAGTAATGAGAAAGAGATACTTGCTAGTCATATGTGGGACGAAAAAGGCGTAATTAATCGAAATGTTATCGCCAAAAAAGCAACTGAGATTGCCTCACTTTCAGGTTTAGATTCTCAAAAATTCTCGAATTCAGTATTCTTAATGGTTACGGAAGAGGGTATTGGTAAAAAATATCCATTCTCTATGGAAAAGCTCTCGCCTGTTTTAACAGTTTATAGGGCGAGTGATTTCAGTCATGCGCTAGAGATTACGAACAAACTTCTTGAAAATCAGGGGAAAGGGCATTCCTGTAGTATTCACACACTAAATAAAGACAATATATTAAAGTTAGGGTTGGAGTTGCCTGTATGCAGAGTGATTGTAAATCAGGCACATTGTTTTGCAACAGGAGGAAACTTTGATAATGCTCTTCCTTTTTCCTTATCTATGGGATGTGGAACTTGGGGTAACAATATAACAGATGAGAATCTCAACTATAAACACTACTTAAATATTACTAAAGTTGTCGAAACAATCAAGTCTATTGAGCCTTCTGAGGATGATATTTTTTCTAGTTATTGGAAGAAGTACTCTTTAACACCTTCAACCATTACCGAACTGATTGATCAGCATGCCAAAAACACTCCAGACAAAACTTTTCTAATTGACGCTGATTTAGATCTTAAAGTATCGTATCGACAGCTTAAAAAAGACATCGCTGTATTGGGTGTTTACTTTTATCAAAATGATGTCCAATTTCAAGACAAAGTTGGTTTTCTACTCGATAACAGTTATGCTTCAACGTTGTTGTTTATTGGTGCTATGTATCATGGAATAACCATTGTTCCAATTAACGTTCTTGCTGGCAAGAAACAAATAAAGTACACGATTAATCACTCAGGCTGTAAGTTACTATTTTCTTCTAAATTATATTTAAATGAATTTGAAACTATTTTGCGTGATTCTGGTGCCGTCATCGTGCCCTATGAGAACACTCAAGATTTAAAAATCTCAATTGAAAAAAATTTCAGTCCTGTAGTTAGAGATTTGAATTCTGAAACACCGGCAGTGTTGATCTATACTTCAGGGACGACCGGAGTACCTAAAGGAGCGTTACTTTCTCATAAAAATGTTATTGCTGGCGGTAAAAATACCGCGCTTGCTCATGAAATCACTAGTGATGATGTTTCTTTTTGCGTTTTACCGCTTTACCACATTAATGCTGAAATGGTCTCAATCTCTAGCGCCTTAGTAAGTAATAGTTGTGTCGTTATAGTGAGTAAATTCAGCGTTTCTAATTTTTGGCAAATAATTGATAAATATCAATGTACATGGTTTAGTGTTGTGCCTACAATCATAAATTACCTTTTAAATGAAAACTTTGATATCACTAGTCTTGATTTAAAGAATCTTCGGTTTGGACGATCTGCTTCTGCACCACTCTCACCAGAGGTTCATAAAAAGTTTGAAAAAATATTTAACATTAAAAT
>JAQWLF010000135.1:0-1926 GCA_029247465.1 Candidatus Thioglobus sp. | reverse complement strand
TATCTTCAAGCCAGGAAAAGACTTTAAAGCATCATGAATTGCAATTGATGTATGAGTATAAGCAGCAGCATTAATGACAATTACATCAATTTTTTCTTTTATTGCGCTCTGAATCCACTCAACTATTTCACCTTCATAATTGGACTGCATAAATTTCACATCATGCCCGTCTTTGGAGGCCTGTTCTTGGCAATCCTTTGTAATACTTTCTAACGTATCCTTGCCATAAATTTCCGTCTCACGTGTGCCGAGAAGATTTATATTAGGACCATTTATGACGTAAATATTCATCTAATTATTACTAAGTTTTTTGTTAATTGCCTTAATAGCGAGTACATAGCTATGCATGCCAAGCCCACCGACAAATCCCACTCCACTTTCCGGTCCCTGCAAGGGTTTATTATTACCTTGCTTGAAAATATTTTCTATGCGAACTTCAACAACTGGCTTGCCTTGATTAGTAATTTTATTGATTACTGTTCTATACATATCAAGACCTATAGATGACGCCTGTGAATGTCCAGCTGGGTTAATTATTAAAGCATCAAAATTATCAATATCTTCAATTAAAGCACTTAATAATTCAGACTCATTGTCGTTTTGGCGAAAATCCATTTCAAGGCCCAAACCCTCACAAGTCTCTGAGCATTTTTGTTGCACAGCATCTAATGTTAGATCGTCATAACCCGTCTCATTGTAATTGCTTAAATCTGAGAGCCCAGGACCATTGATTATCAGTAATCTATTATTCATTAAGTGTTTAAATTCAATTTACTACAACAATATTATACTTTCCGAATTCAGATATTTAACACGATTAAAAATCGAGTGTGTTTTCTTACAAAATATTAGTATCTGACTAGAGACTCAACCAAAGGACGGTAGTAGGAAAATTCTGGGTGAATTCTTTCAGGATCTTTAGCATCCTCATCCCAGTAACGTAAATTTATGCACTGTTCTAAATAAACATTTTTTTCGAATTCTTTAACTTCTTCTTCGTTCATTGGTCCGCCCTGTAGATTAAGAGTGTGAATTGAGGCAGGCGAAAGGCGCTCAAAATAATCTGGCCTAACTGTGCATAGATAACGTTTTGCTGCAACGTGCTGACGAATAGGCTCAACAACAGACAGTGGAAAGTAATCTTCCAAAAAATTAGCACCCGCCTCCTCATGAAAATTATCAACACCCTTGGCCAATGATGTTTCAGGGATTTCGTTTTTGTAATGCCCAATATCATGCAGTAATGCAGCAACAATTTGACTATTATCAGCACCCGCTTGTTCAGCGCACTGTGCCGTTTGTAGCATATGTTGAGCCATTGTAACCTGCTCGCCCAAGTATGACTCGGCACCACGACGCTTAAACACATCCTCGATATGGTCTACAATGCTGTCAGCATTAATGCTATCCATTTTGTTGTTGATTCTCCAAAACATTGAGCTGGCTGTAAAGACCGTCTAGATCTGTATAGGCCCCCTGCAGATGGCGCTTCCCTTTTTTAGAAAATGCCGTCCTGGCATGCATTATTCTAGTGTTGTCTAATAGCATTAAATCACCCTCTGAGAGCTTAAATGTAATTTTCAAATCATCTCTTTCAATAATTTCACTCCAATGCCGATAGGCTTTGTAAAAATGCCTGATTTTGTCTATAGGTAAATTTATCGTGTCGATTGATCGATTGTTGTACCTCACTTTGACAATTTCATTGTTGTCATTTAGCTCAATCATTGGTACTCTTGAGCGAAGATCAGTTTTAGTATCAGAAAAGCGGAAATTAATCCAGGTGCCGGTTAAGATATCAAAATCTTCTTTACTTTCCTGACGTAGGACAGCGGCAGCCTTGAAGCCATCCACAAGTACTGAGTCTCCACCCTCTGTTGAGCTTTCTAGACAATGCAAAAGTTGAACGGTTGGTACAGGGTCTCT
>JAQWLF010000127.1:0-4083 GCA_029247465.1 Candidatus Thioglobus sp. | reverse complement strand
CAACAACAACAACAACAACAACAACAACAACAACAACAACAACAACAACAACAACAACAAACCCCAGACAAGAGCCTGATTACGAGTTACCTTTCCCTTGGGCAATGGTCGACGATCCGTTCTTGACATTTGTAGATCAATTTTTTCATCAATAATATGGTTAAAAACTGCTGCAGACATCGCAGACAAAGAAATACCAATTGAAGCAATGACAATAAGCAATAGGTTAGGTACATAAGTTTTGGGTTTTTCTCCCAAACTACTCCTTTGTATAAACCTAATGGATACAAGATATTATTAGTTTTTAAGCGAAGTGAGTCAGGCAAGAATGGAAAATGGTGGACATACCCAGTACAAAGAATAATTGAGTCCACATCTTTTGAGCTTCCATCTGCAAAATGAGCAGTATTCCCATCAACTTTAAGTAATGCAGGCTTCTCCTCCCAATTATCTGGCCAACCAAAACCCATCGGTGCAGTTCGGTAACTACTAGTAATAGACTTTGCGCCATATTTATAGCACTGCGAACCAATATCTTCAGCCGAGTAGCTACTACCTATAACTAGAATATCTTGACCTTCAAACTCAAGCGCATCTCTAAAATCATGAGCATGTAAGATTCTGCCATTAAAGTGACTAAAGCCCTCATAATTAGGGACATTAGGAGTTGAAAAATGCCCAGATGCAACAACAACATAGTCGAATTCTTCAGAGTAAATCTCATCATCAGTAAGGTTACTCGCAGTAACAGTAAATAACTTACTCTTGTCATCATATTCAACATTTCTTACGGCAGTATTAAACCTAATTTTATCCCTAACATTGGCTTTTTCCACTCTTCCTTGGATATAGTCAAATAACACTTCTCTAGGCGGGAAAGAGGCGATTGGATGGTTAAAATGTTCTTCAAAATAATAGTCAGCAAACTCTAAGCACTCTTTTGGTCCATTAGACCATAAATAGCGATACATACTACTATGAGCAATTTCACCATGCTTATCGAGACCTGTTCGCCAGCTATAGTTCCACAATCCACCCCAATTATCTTGCTTTTCAAAGCACACAATCTCTGGAACATCTACTCCAGTTTCTTCTACTGACTTAAAAGCCCTTAACTGGGCTAAGCCACTAGGACCTGCACCAATAATTGCTACTTTTTTATTTTTCATATAACTTTCAAATAAATTAAAAAAAATTATTATATATTGTATATTATATTTTTAATCATTTTCTTATCAAAGAGACGTTTAAAAATAAACAAACAAGTTATAAAGCTTAATGGATTCATGATCAATTGTGGTGATATATGGTAAATAATGGTATAAAATGGATTTATGTTTCGTGGAATTCATCTCTTATCAATTGATGCAAAAGGTCGAATAAAAATTCCCACCTGTCATCAAGAGCAAATTGACAAAGCTTGTTCGGGTCAAATGGTTCTTAGCGTCCATCCTGATGATGATTGTTTAGTTCTTTACCCATTAACTGATTGGCAAAACCTTGAAAGAAAAGTTTCAAAACTACCCTCTTTAAATGTTCACTCCAAAAGACTTTCTAGAAAACTTATCGGCCATGCTAGCGAATGTGATTTGGATAAGATTGGTAGAATCTTAATCCCAAGCTCTCACAGAAATTATGCAGACTTAAAATCCAAAGCTATTTTAAGTGGGCAAGGCCATAGTTTTGAAATTTGGGATGAGCAATCATGGAAAACGCAAATTGAAAAACTCGAAAAATTAAGTACTCAAGTTGAAATCCCTGAAGAAATTTTAAAACTTTCACTTTAAGACGATGTATCAATTAAGAGAATTGGTTCAATGATAGAAACAAACCATCATGAATCAGTGCTTTTCAATGAATCTATAGAGGGCCTTAATATAAAGCCTGATGGTATCTATATTGATGCCACCCTAGGTAGATGTGGACATACCAAGGGAATACTCAATAATCTTGGAAATTCTGGAAAGGTGATTGGTCTTGATCAAGATATGGACGCAATCAACTATGCACGAATAAATCTACCAGATCCACGCTTAACAACAATTCATTGTAATTTTTCAAAGCTTCAAGACAATCTTAGTCAATTAAATTTATTAGGAAAAGTGGATGGAATATTAATGGATTTGGGTATTTCTTCACCTCAAATTGATAATGCTGACAGAGGGTTTAGTTTTAATAAAGATGGCGCACTTGATATGAGGATGGATCAAACACAAACCGTTACTGCAGCCAGCTGGTTAAGAGATAGCAACGAGACTGAAATTGCAAGTGCTCTTTATCAGTATGGCGAAGAAAAAAGAAGTAGAGTTATTGCATCAACTATTAAAGAGTATCAAAAAAATAACGACCTAAACTCTACTCTTGAGCTAGCAAACCTTATCTCTACTGTTGTAAGGCCTGGCAAAAAAAAACATCCAGCTACTCGATCATTTCAAGCAATTAGAATCGTAATTAATGACGAGTTAAAAAAACTATCAGAGGCACTTGATCAAAGCATTGGAGCCTTATCAACGAATGGAAGGCTGGCTATAATTACGTTCCATTCAATTGAAGATCGAATTGTTAAGCAATTTATCCGTAAACATTCGCGCCCTAAAGAGATATTAAAGGGCTTACCTATAAGAACTGATGATAATTCTCAATGCATCCTAAAAGATTTAGGGAAAATTAAACCCTCTAGACAAGAAATATTAAGTAATAGAAGAGCTAGAAGTGCCATTTTGAGATTGGTAGAAAAATGCTAGCAATCTTGAAAAAATCATTCATTATCAACACTCTATTATTAATCTTAATAATTTCACTTTCAATAATGAGTATTCATTGGCACTACCAAATGTACTTACTTTACAAGCAAGAAAAAATAGTTAAAGAGCAACATGAGCACACTAACGCAATAAACAGGCAGCTATTAATGGAATACTCAGAACTACAAAGTGGTGTTTCGATCTTTCAAATATCACAAGAAAAACTATTAATGTTTCCACCAACTAAAACTAGAGACGTTTCTATATGAAGATCAAAAGAGTTCAAAATTACTGGAATAGGCAAGCTTTAGTCAAAATATGTTTTATTGCAATAGTATTTATTTTTATCTATAGAGCTTTTAGCATTTCAGACATCAAGGCAAATGATGTATCTCTAAAAATTAAGGCATCAAATAAAGCTGAACACACAATTAAAGAAAATAGTATAAGAGGTAATATCCTAGATAGAAAAGGAAATATCCTTGCTATTAATCTAATTCATAAAAAAATTAATCTTGACCCAATGATTATTCAAGATGAATATATAGAAGCTTTAGCACAAGCTTTGATGATTCCGATTGAAGAATTTAGGGATGCTATTGAAAACAAGAGGGCAAACAATCGAAAATATTACATAGCTAGGAAAGACTTAAAAGTGACTGACCCTATTCTCAAAAATATTGCAAAATTAAAACAAAAAAAACAGTGGTTAGAAGTTTGCGAAACTAAATTGATATCACCTTCAAATAACTTAATTGATAAAGCTAAATTATTGATTGGTATTGAACTAAAAATAAAAGAAAAAATTGAAAAAAAATCATGTGATAACAAAATGATTGCTGGAGTAGTCATTGAATCTGACGCTTTTCGATACTATCCAAAAAAAGATTCAATAGCACCATTACTTGGAAAAACTAACATAGAGAATGCTGGCGTTTTTGGTATTGAGGCTGAATATGATCAATATTTAGCTGGAATTGATGGTGTTAAAAAAATTACTGACAACAAGGAAAGCTCCAGCATCTACTATGAAACTGAAATAATTAAAGAATTTGAAAATGGTTCAGACATTAATTTAACGATTGATGCAGACATTCAATTTCATGTATTTAACGCTATAAAAGAGCAAGCGAAATTTCATGAAGCAGATGCCGCATCTGCTATTGTACTATCGCCAAATGGTGAGATACTCGCTCTTGCTAACTACCCTTCAACAGATCCAAACAACCACCAAAACTATAGCGCTGATGATTACCGAAATCGTGTCTTATCCGATAAAACCGAGCCAGGCTCAACAATGAAACCATTTACAATGCTTTTAGCTTTAGATAAAGGTGTG
>JAQWLF010000099.1:0-6325 GCA_029247465.1 Candidatus Thioglobus sp. | reverse complement strand
AGCTTATTTTAGCCATCTAAATGGCAACGCTAGCAATCGGAACAAATCAGCGTTAGATAATTATAATCTTTAATTCAAAAATGTAAAGTCTATTCAAGGCTAATTCTTAGTGCTAGTGCACTTACAAATGGTGATGTTATTAAGCTGAGAATTAGAACAGAACCTAAAAAATAGAGCTGACCATCAATTGGAAGGTTGAATTGTGACTGAGATACTGCACTAGTTCCAAAAATTAAGATTGGGATATAAAGAGGCAAAATTAATAAGGATAAAAGCATTCCAGAGTTTTTAATACCAACAATCAATGAAGCTCCTATAGCTCCAATTAGACTTAGACAGGGAGTTGCTAGAAATAAAGTTAGGATTAAAATGTAAATATTTTTAGAATCTAAGAACAGAGCAATACCAAGTAAAGGGCAAAGCAATATTATTGGTAGCCCAGTTAGAATCCAATGAGCTGTCGTCTTAGCGAGCAATATTAATGGCAGTGGGTGATGAGAAATAATCATCTGTTCAAGCACTCCATTGTCGTAGTCATAATGAAATAGAGCATTAAGTGACAGCAGTACCGAGAGCATAGCAGTAACCCAAATGATTCCCGGCGCCATATTTGACAATGTGTGAGATTCTGGGCTGATAGCTATGGGGAATAGAGAAATAGCAATGACAAAAAACAACAGTGGGTTAAGGAAACTCGACGGGTTCCTTAGCGCCATTTTTAAATCTCTTTTCAGGGTTTTTATAAAGATACTCATAAAGAAAACTCCCTTAAGTTTTCTATTTTGCAGTCTTGGTGAGTTGTTAAGATGCAAAGTCCATCTTCATTACAGTGCTTTTTTATTTGATTTTCAATGATTTCAATGCCATCGGAATCGAGAGCAGTAAAAGGTTCATCTAAGAGCCATAATTTGGAGTGAGTTATGAAAAGTGCTGACAAGGCCACTCTTCTTTTTTGTCCCGCAGAAAGAGTACCAACAAGTTCATTTTTATAGTTATTTAAACCAACCTTTGATAAAGCTCCATCAAGATTAGATTTAGATTCTTGGTTGTTGAGCTGGGTAAGGTATTCAAGGTTTTCGATGCAACTAAGTTCAGGACTCAAGGCCGGTAGATGCCCCAGATAAAATGTATCTAATTGATATTGATAGCTTTTGATATCATTTTCATTATAAGAAATAGAGCCTGATTCTGGTGAATTAAGCCCAGCAATCATCTTTAGTAGTGAAGTTTTACCTGAGCCATTAGCACCTGAAATTCGTAGTATTTCTCCAGCATTTAACTCAAAATAAAGGTCAGTAAAAAGCTGGTTGTAACCTCTTTGACAGCTTAAGTCATTAATGATTAATTTGGACATACCTTTATTTTAGTGGATAAGCCTCGTAAAGGCGAAAAAATGTAAGTAGCATCTGGATAACCCTAAAGAAGAGCCTCTTTATTGATTACTACTAAGTCCATTCAGGCCACTCTTATCAATTTCAGATAAAACATCCCCACTAAAGACTAGTTTTAAGTGGTAATGAATCTCCTGTTCACCATCGATAGTTGAATGGTTAATATAATCCCACTGATATTTGTGGAAAGGATCGCTAATACTTGGTGTGCCGATAAGGTCAATAACGGTGCTCTTTGACATTCCTAATTCGAGCTGATCAACATCTTTAATATCAAGGATAGAGCCTTGTAAGATTGTTGGTTTGTAAATGTCGATTGAAGGAAGTGAAGGCTTAGTCCAACTAGGCATAGAGAACTTTGGCAATTTAGGCATCTCGGGCATCTTAGGTAGAGAATTAGAGCACCCACTAAGGACTATAAAGGCAAGCATAATAAAAGTTAGTCTCTTCATGTTTATCGAACAATATAAAATATAAATAGGATTTTACCTTAAGGATTTTTTTATGGATGCCGAAGATTTAAAAAGTGCTGGTCTAAAAGTTACTTTACCGAGACTAAAGATTTTAGAGGTTTTAGAGAATTCACCTAATCATCATTTGAGTGTCGAAGATATTTATCGGGTACTTATTGAGCATCATGAAGAGGTTGGAATTGCGACTATTTATCGAGTCTTATCTCAATTTGAAGAGTCAGGCATTGTTCACAAATTAAATTTTGAAAATAACCAGGCTGTCTATGAGCTTTGTGGGGTAGATCATCATGACCACCTAGTTTGTGTTAAGTGTGATACGATTATCGAATTTCAAGATGATGTTATTGAACAACACCAACTTCAAATTGCAAAAAAACATGGTTTTGAGCTAACAGATCATTCCCTTTATCTTTATGGGCTATGTAAGGATTGTCAAAAGGCTTACTAGGGTTTGAAAAATTATGGATGATTTTATTTATAGGGCTTTAATAGCATCACTTGGTGTTTCAGTGATTGCAGGCTCGCTCGGATGCTTTGTTATATGGAAGCGTCTTTCGTATTTCTCCGATTCGATTTCTCATAGTGCACTTTTAGGTGTTGCTTTAGGTTTGGCAACAGGTATTGGCGTTAACTTTGGACTAGTTATTGTTGGCGCTTTATTTGCAACATTGATTGTTATTCTGCAGCAACGAAATTTCTGGTCAAATGATGCGGTTTTAGGCATCTTCTCTCATGTTGCTTTATCACTGGGAATCGTTGTTTTAGGTTTTATTGGAGATCAAAACACTGATTATTTTTCCTATCTTTTCGGTGATATTCTCTCTATATCTATTCAAGATATATATTGGATTTTTGTTGTAATGGTTGTGGTTATTGTCCTTCTGGTTTTTAATTGGAAAAAGTTATTACTGTTAACTTTAAATGAAGAGTTAGCAAAGGCTGAAGGTATTAATAAGTTGGCTTATGAGTTACTATTTATGTTCTTAATAGCCCTTTCAGTTTCAGTTTCAGTTCAAATTGTGGGGGTTTTATTGATTACATCATTACTTATAATTCCCCCAGCCATAGCAAGAGTGTTTTCGAGCTCGCCAATTGCAATGATATTCAGCTCAATAGGCGTTTCAATTGTCTCTGTTCTGCTTGGGTTATACTCCTCTATGGCCTTGGATGTAGCTACAGGACCTGCAATAGTAATTACTTTAGGTTTTTTCTTCTTTATTATGCAGCTAATACCGAGTCAAAATTAATCAAAGAGTGTCGTTGAGTTCTGTTAATTGATTTGTTTGTTGTTCAAGTATCAGCGGGTCAATGAATACTTGTAAGTCTCCTTCCATAACTTCACTTAACTTGTAAAGTGTTAAATTAATGCGATGATCAGTGACCCTTCCTTGAGGGTAATTATAAGTTCTGATTCTTTGTGATCGATCACCACTTCCAACTAACTCTTTTCGCTGAGAGGCCTGTTCTTGTTGCTGTTCTTGTTGCTGTGAATCAAGAATTCTAGAAGCAAGCACTGACAAAGCTTGGGCTTTATTCTTATGCTGTGATCGACCATCTTGGCACTCAACGACTGTTCCAGTAGGGATATGGGTCACTCTAACAGCAGAATCAGTTTTATTGACATGTTGTCCGCCAGCGCCTGAAGCTCTAAACGTGTCTACCCTGACATCACTCATATTAATATTAACTTCTTCTATATCGGTTACCTCTGGCATAACTGCAACAGTGCAGGCAGACGTATGAACTCTCCCTTGAGACTCAGTTTCGGGAACTCTTTGTACTCGATGAGCGCCTGATTCAAACTTGAGTTTAGAATAAACATTTGATCCACTTATTCGAGCAATAATCTCTTTAAATCCTCCATGTTCGCCAATATTTGAACTCAAAATTTCAATTTTAAATTTTGACTTCTCTACATAACGAGTGTACATTCTATAAAGATCACCAGAAAAAATACTAGCCTCATCTCCACCAGTGCCAGCGCGGATTTCTATAATGATATCACGTGAATCGTTAGGGTCTTTTGGTAGAAGTAATTTTTTTAACTCTAATTCTAGTTGGCCTAGTTTATTTTGACCTGAGCTAATTTCTTCTTCTGCCATTTCTTTTATATCTTGGTCATCTTCAGTTAAAAGTTTTTTAGCTGTATCAATATCACTAATGGTTGATAGATACTGATTATATTGATCATTAATTGGACTTAGTTGAGCGTGTTCAATTGAGAGTTCTCTAAATTTATTTTGATCAGAGGCAATTGACTGTTCAGAAAGCAATGCATTGATTTCTTCAAGGCGCATTGATAATTGTTCCAGTTTAGTAATAATTGATTGGTTCATTAGTTACTAATGTCGGTATATTTCTTTTTTGTTTCGCTACTAATATTAGAGGAGTCCAGTTGAATATTTTTAGAGTTTTTAACACTCTGAAAAGTTTTGTGTAATAGTTTATTGGTTAGTTTATCTGCTAGCTCTTCTACTACTAGTTCAGGACTCGAGCCGGACTCGAGCTTTCTTATTGCAATTTGAAGTAGTTCATCTTTAAGTAAGTTTGCTTGTCTACGATAATTTTTAATGACTTCTTCATTAGGAATATTATTTAGCCAAACAATAAAGTTTAGGTTTTGAACTCGAATAATTTCTTCTGCAATAACTTTTTCTTTTATCCTGTCTTCAAGATGGCCATCAGCCACTTGTTGTAAATCGTCAACGGTATAAAGAAAGACATCTTCTAATTGATTAGCCTCTGGTTCAATATCTCTTGGTATGGCAAGATCTATTAACAACATCGGTTGATGCTTCCTATGTATTAGCACTGTCTCAATAAGTCCTTTACCGATAATTGGGATTGGTGCCGCGGTTGAAGAGATAACAATGTCTGCTCGATGAAGATTCTCAGATAAGCTTTTCAATGTAATGGCTTCTGCTTTATACTTTATTGCAAGAGATTGGGCATTTTCTAGCGTTCTATTGGCAAAGATTATATCTGTAACACCTCTTTTACTGAGATGTTGGGCGCTTAACTCAATCATTTCCCCTGTACCAATCAATAAAACAGTTTGATTAGCTAAATCAGTAAATATTTTTTCACTTAACTTAACAGCACAATAGGCAACTGAAACTGGAGATGATCCGATACTAGTATCTGTACGAACTTTTTTTGCTGTTTTAAAAGCATGCTGGAAAAGTTTTTCAAGAATTTTATCTAAAGCGCCTAGATCTTTTGAGAATTGATAGGCCTCTTTTAGTTGGCCAAAAATTTGGGGCTCTCCTAAAACTAGTGAATCAAGGCCAGCTGCTACATTGCAAACATGCTCTATTGCTTGATTTCCTTCGAAATAACTGACATATTGTAATAAAGAAGAATATTCAATTCCATGAGTAGAGGCTAAGAACTTTGTAAGAACTTCGCGAATATTTTCTGCATCATAAGTTACAAAAATTTCAGAGCGATTACAAGTAGAGAGAACAACACAAGCTTTAATTTCTTGGTTCGATAATAACGATGAAATAGCGGGCGCAAGTTCACTTTGAGAAAATGCAACTTTCTCTCTAATTGCTACTGGAGCAAGCTGGTGATTTACACTCAGAATTGCAATATTTGACATTTCAAAAAAACATATTAAATTAATCCGTCAATTATACATTGCCAGATTAATTTCATCGAAAGATAAACTTGAATTGCACTACGGAAAGTTTTTTTTAAATTATGGTTTAAGAGCCTCATTTATTTTGAGATTAATTCTTTTTAAAGAGTTTTTTGATTGTATTAAAGTGATATTTGAATAAAACTCATCTTATCCTCATGTTTTCTTCATAAAACTCTGTGTCTATTGGTCTAAAATAAAGTTAATAATTTACTAATAAACTTATTATTTATGATTGAAGAGGACAGTCTAGTTGGTGGAGAAAATCAAAACAATGAAGATATAAAGGTTTCCTCAGTTAGGCCAGTCTCTTTTGAAGAGTTTATTGGGCAGGAGGACGTCAAATCTCAGATGTCTTTATTTATCCAAGCGGCAAAATCAAGAAGCGATGTTCTGGATCACTGTTTAATTTATGGACCCCCAGGTTTGGGAAAAACAACACTCGCGAATGTTATTGCAAATCAAATGAATGCTGGCATTAAGCAAACATCTGGCCCTGTTCTTGAGCGGTCTGGAGACTTGGCAGCAATTCTTACTAAACTAGAGCCGTTTGATATTCTTTTTATTGATGAGATTCATCGACTCAACCCTGTAGTTGAAGAAATTCTTTACCCTGCCTTGGAAGATTTTAAACTCGATATTCTTGTAGGCGAAGGTGTGGCAGCTCACTCTGTTCAATTAGAATTACCTCCATTTACATTAATTGGTGCAACAACTCGTGCTGGAATGTTGACCTCTCCTTTGAGGGATAGGTTTGGAATAGTCCATCGTTTGTCTTTTTATAATATAAAAGAGCTTGAAGAGATAATAGAGAGATC
>JAQWLF010000082.1:0-1540 GCA_029247465.1 Candidatus Thioglobus sp. | reverse complement strand
TTGTTATATTTAGTCATAAAGAATGACGAGACTGTATTTGCATAAGACTGCATAATTACAGTCATGAGGATTATCCCAGGAACTATAAAATGGAGATAATCAATACCCTGCATTTGACCTATCCTCCCACCCATTAGTCCACCAAATATTAGTAAATAAAGTGAAGTAGTAATTACTGGGGGAACTATAGTTTGAACCCAAATTCGAGCAAATCTAAGAATCTCTTTTGTAACAATTGTTTTATAGGCGATCCACATATGAAACCTCTAATTAGTGAGTGATATAAAAAGAGCTTCTAAGCGATTTTGTGAACTACGTAAATGAGAAACATTAATATTTTGAGAAGACAAGCCTGAAATTACATCAGAAATTGAAGTTGACTCACCTTGAGAAACTTGTAACGTATTTTCATCCAATATTTCACAGTCACAATTATCAATAATAATATTCTTAGGTAACGTTTCAATAGTATCAAGAATTAAAACTTGGCGTTTTGCCCTTAGAAGTAGTTTTTTCATATTTGATTGTTCAACTAAATTACCGTTATTTAGTATAGCGATATTGCGACATAAAGCTTCTGCCTCTTCTAGATAGTGAGTAGTTAAAATAATGGTCATTCCTTCATTATTAAGCTGGGTTAAATAGCGCCACATTGATTGACGTATTTCAACATCTACTCCAGCTGTAGGTTCATCTAAAATCAATATGCTAGGCTTATGCATTAGTGCTCTTGCAAGCATAAGTCGCCTTTTCATTCCACCAGAAAGAGATTGGGCAACATCGAAACGTCTATCCCATAGCTCCATCTTTTTTAATAATACTTCGGCTTGAATTCTAGCTTCAGAACGAGAAATACCAAAATAACCAGCTTGGTTCATTAGAATCTCAATATTCGGTTCATGGGGATTAAAGTTAAATTCTTGAGGCATTAAACCAATCATTCTTTTAACTTCATTTGTATGGGCTTTTTGGTCTAACTCATTAATTTGAACCTCACCAGATGTGCTCTTCAAGAGCCCAGCAATAATACCTATTGCTGTTGTTTTTCCTGCACCATTTGAGCCTAAAAGTGCGAAAAAATCTCCCTGCTCTACCCTAAGACTTACTCCCTTAAGTGCTTTAAGTTTATTAGAATAGGTTTTGGTTAAATTCTCTGTAGAAAGTGCTAGTGTCATTAATTTAGTCGTTTTGGGATATTGTAAAAATTAGAGTTATTATATAAATAATTTTTAGTTTTATTATACGAAATAATTTTAACATTTATCGCCCTTATGAGGCGATTTTTGGGATAATTACTAAGTTCAAATATTTTGCTAAATTATTAAACCATATGCCTACCCAAAAAAATGTTGAGTTACCAGATATAGGTGATTTTGACTCTGTTGATGTTATAGAGGTTTTAGTTAAGGTTGGTGATATTATCAATGAAAACGATAGCATTATTACCCTTGAAACTGACAAAGCGACAATGGAAATTCCTGCTCCTTTTGCAGGAAAGGTAACCACACTATCAATTAAAGTCGGTGACAAAATAGCGAAA
>JAQWLF010000065.1:0-6638 GCA_029247465.1 Candidatus Thioglobus sp. | reverse complement strand
TACCATATTTTAATTGTTGCTAGTGGTGTTAACTTTATTGATCTTGCTGGTATAGAAGGTCTTTTAATTGAACATAGGCGCCTTAAAGCACTTAATGGAGATTTGTATTTAGTTGATGTTAAATCTTCAACTTATGAATTTATGGAAAAAGTTAACTTTGTTAATGAGATAGGCCGAGAGAATTTTTTCGAATCAAAAGAGGAGGCAATCCATATTGTGTTTGATCGTCTCGATAGAAGTAAATGTGAAAAGTGTCAGGCGCTTGTTTTTAAAGAGTGCCAATAATGAATTTAAAGAATTAAAAAATATAAATAAAAAAAGCTCGAATAAATCGAGCTTTTTTGTTATTGGAGGCTGGGACCGGAGTCGAACCGGTCTATAAGGCTTTGCAGGCCCCTGCATAACCGCTTTGCTACCCAGCCAATTGAGGTTAATCTATAAAAGCCTAATTATAAAGGCAAATGCAAACTATTAGAATATGGAGCGGGAAACGAGATTCGAACTCGCGACATTCACGTTGGCAACGTGATGCTCTACCAGCTGAGCTATTCCCGCATAAGGTTTGAAATTATAGTGTTTTTTTTCTAGCTGTCAAATGTTTTTAGACCTGCAATTAGATAATTAAAGCCAGACCAGAGTGTCAAAATTGTTGCTGAAAATAGGAGTACTAGACCTACCATATAAATCTCTTTATTTGAAAAGACAAATAGTGGTTGTTGAAATAGAAGAAACAATATGGCAATCATTTGCATAAATGTTTTCGATTTACCAATCCATGAAACTGAAACCTTAGCCCTTTTACCAACTTCACTCATCCATTCTCTTAAAGCAGAAACAAGAATCTCCCTGGAAATAATAATAATTGATGGTATGGTGATAAACCAAGTATGGTAATAGTCTGTTAAGAGAATCAGCGCTGTACAAACCATTAACTTATCTGCCACTGGGTCTAGAAATGCTCCAAGAGCTGACACTTGGTTTAGTTTTCTAGCTAAAAAACCATCAATAAAGTCAGTAGCACTAATAAGTACATAAATTGCCACTAAAGAATTATTAATCCATGCAAGGGGTTCGCCATCAAAATAGTTTGGCTGTAAATAAAACAAACCTATGAAAACAGGAATTAAGCCGATCCTTGATAGAGTAATTAAGTTAGGAAGAGTCATCATATAACGCTAATTCTATCAAAGACTCGTGATGTTTAGAATAAACTTTTTCAAGTATGGCGCGCTCGGCAGGATTCGAACCTGCAACCGCTCGGTTCGTAGCCGAGTACTCTATCCAGTTGAGCCACGAGCGCAGCTGCGTAATTATCGCTATGTTTGAAGTAAAGGTCAAGGAGAGTTTAAAGTATTTACTAAAATATCAACTAATTTATTGAGCTCCATCATTCTAGAGCCTTTTATTAAAATTGTTGAACCTTTTTGGTCTTTATTAAGTGTATTGAAAATTGATTTTATGTCTGGGAAATTTTCACCTTTGTAATGTTTTGCATCTTCACCAATTGTAAGGAGCTTGTCTATTCCTACTTTTCTTGCATACTCTCCAATTTCTTGATGCATTTTTTTTGATTCTATTCCTAATTCTGCCATCGACCCTAGAACAGCAATTTTCTTACCAGGAAATTGTTTGATTGTATCAATCGCAGCCTTCATTGATTGAGGATTTGCGTTGTAGCTATCATCCAGTATGGTGAAATTACTAAGCTCTATTAATTCAAGTCGACCCTTTTCTGGTTGAGAGTTTTCAAGACCTTGCTTTATGAGATTAAGATCAACACCCAGCTTTAAGGCACAAGCAGAGGCAGCTAATGCATTCTCTATTTGGTGTAAGCCGACCATAGGGAGGGCGATATCGATTTTATTATTATTGCAATTCAGTAAAAAGTTTAGATGTCTTCTAGATTGTTGAATATGGCTTGCATAAATAGAGCTTTTGTTTCCAAAAAAAGTAAATCTTTGAGTTCCAGACATTTTTTTCCAGACATCTGTATAGGGAGACTCTATATTCATTAATGCAATGGCATTTTTAGACAAAGACTCAAAGATTTCACCTTTTGCTTTTACTAGGTTTTTTAAACTGCCAAATTCCCCTAAGTGAGCATTATTAGCATTTGTTATTACTGCCATATCGGGTTGAGCTATATTACATAAAAGACTAATTTCTTTAGTATGATTTGCACCCATCTCAATAATACAGAATTCATGAATTCTAGATAATTCTAGGAGTGTTTTTGGAACACCTAGGTGGTTGTTTAGGTTGCCTTTAGTTGAAAGGGTTGGGGCATGTAATGACAATATAGAATTGAGCATATTTTTTGTTGTTGTTTTACCATTACTTCCCGTTATTGCTATTACTTGAGGAGAGCATGATTTTCGGTGCCAAGCAGCTAATTTTTGGTAAGCCTGCTCTGTATTTTTAACTTCAATAGTAGGTAAATTTGAGTTAACTTTTTTGTTAACGATAATTGCCTTTGCACCCAAATCCTCTGCTTTTTGGATAAAAGAATGCCCATCAAAATTGATACCCTCTAGTGCAATAAAGAGCTTTCCAGAAACTTCATCTCTACTATCAGTGCAAACTCCTTTAAATCCAACTGTTTTAGTTGAGGATAATTTGCCATTAACTAGTTTGGCAACCAGTTGAGTGTCAGATAAGAGCATTTAATGCAACCTCAATGTCACTAAAGGGTAGTATTTGAGAGCCAATTGTTTGAGTAGTCTCATGACCCTTTCCAGCAATAAGTAATACTTCATTCTCGTCCAGTGTGGTTACTGCTGAAATGATTGCTTTTTTTCTATCAAGTATTACTTGGAAGTCATTTTCTACTTTAATACCAGCAAGGATGCCATCAATAATTTTTTCCGGTTCTTCACTTCTAGGGTTGTCATTAGTAATAATTATGCTATGAGCGTTTTCACTTGCAATCTTACCCATAATTTGACGTTTAGTTTTATCCCTATCTCCACCACAGCCAAAAACAAGTCTAATTCTGTAATCTGGGTAATGGTCCTGGAGAGTGATTACTGCATTTAATAAAGCATCAGGTGTATGGGCATAGTCAATCCAAATATTTTTCTTTGCTAGTTTTTGCATCCTTCCGGGAGGAGGCGATAACTCTGCAAGCTTTGGTATGAGAGTATCATCATCATAACCTAAGGATTTAACACTTTTATAGGCTGCCATAGCATTTGAAAGATTAAAGCTTCCTATTAATGGCAATTCAAAAACAAAGCTATTAAGTTGACAGATGAAGCCTTGCTCATTACTTTTGAAATAACTCAAATCATCTATACTAAAAGTTTCAGTTTCTATTGCAGATGAAATATCTAAAAAATAAGAGTGATTTTCATCATCACGATTAATAATTGCTTTTTTTGTGAAACTCTTATTGAATAACTTACCCTTTGCTTCTTGGTAATTCTTCATAGTTTTATGGTAATCCAAGTGATCTTGAGTAAGATTTGTAAATATCCCTTGAATAAAAGAAAGCCCTTCAAGTCTTCCCTGTATTAGTGCATGAGAAGAGGCTTCAATTATCGCAATTTCTACTCCTTGGTCAATATAATCCTGAAGGGCGCTATAAATTGTAAAAATATCAGGAGTTGTATTAATCGTTTTTTTATCGATATGACTTAGGCCAAGAGTGCCAATAACTTCATTTTTGATATTTAATGCAGTGAGAAGTTGAGAGATAAAATGACTTACTGATGTTTTTCCATTAGTACCTGTTACTGCAATAAGTTTAATATTATTTGCTTCTGGATAGAGGTTTTGAGCAAGTTTTGGCAAATAAGATCTAAGATTATCAATCCTTATACTTGGAACAGAGCATTCAATGTCTTTTCCATCAACTAAAACACCTATACATCCATTATCAATTGCATGACTAATGAATTCAGAGCCATGTTTTTGTTCACCTTGAAGTGCTATAAAAAGATCACCCTTTTGAAGTGTACTTGAGTTTAATGAAAGCCCGGTTACATCAAGGGAGTACGATGTATTTTGAATATTAGATAATAATAGTTTAATATCCATTTTTCATATTTTGGAATGATACAGCTTAGTAATACAAATCAAGAATAGAGCTTTAATCACTAAAATAATTTGGCCTGCATCAAGGTATGCATATTAAGAGCTCCAACAATTTGATTGTTAGAATCCACAACTGGTAAAGAATTTAAACTAAACTTTTCCATCATTTCCAGTGCTTTTAAAGCAGGCTTATTGGCTCCTATTGACTTGCAATTCCTAGTCATAACTTCTTTAATAGTCAATTCTTGAAAATTAATATTTGATTCAATTGCTCGTCTTAAGTCACCGTCAGTAAAAATACCAATTAGTTTATTATTATCTGCAATTAAAACCATTCCAAGGTTTTTTTGGCTCATTACTAATAGACTATCTAAGAGTGATGTTTCTAATGAAACAATTGGAATATCTTTGCCTGTTTTCATAATGCTTGAAACAAAAGTAAGCAAGCGTCTACCTAGCGTACCTGAAGGATGAGACATAGCAAAATCATCTGAACTAAAGTTATTTATATTAATAAGTGAAATCGCAATCGCATCACCCATAACTAATGCAGCTGTAGTACTTGATGTTGGAGCAAGATTATTAGGACATGCTTCTTTTTTAATACTAACATCTAAGTGAAATTGACTTGACATACCTATAGAAGAGTTAGAATTTCCAGTCATACTAATAATTGGTACATTTATTCTTTTAATTCCAGATAGAAGTGAGATCATTTCATCAGATTCACCAGAATACGAAATCATAATTACAACATCATTCTCAGCAATCACGCCCAAGTCACCATGACCAGCTTCACCAGGGTGCATATAGAATGAGGGAGTGCCAGTAGAGGATAGGGTTGATGCAATTTTCTTGGCAATATGCCCAGATTTACCCATTCCAATAAGAATCACTTTTCCTTTACAGGCAGCAAGAAGATGGCATGCCTCATCAAATTTTTGATCGATTCTATCTTTTAATAACAGAATAGAGTCAGCTTCAGTTTGTATAACTGCTTTTGCAATTTCAGTTACTGGTTTTCCCACAAGCGTTGAATAATTAGTCGTTGATAATTGAATAGATTATAAATATTATTTGAATAATTTGGGCCTTATAATTGAATGAGATTAATTATTAAAGTTTATAAAGTGTTAATAAAAAACAAAATTTTGTTTGTTTGTATGGGTAATATTTGTCGCTCTCCAACTGCTGAAGGGGTATTTCGATCTATTATTAAAAAAAATAATCATTCTGACAGATTTGAAATAGATTCTGCAGGAACCCATGCATACCATATAGGAAATCCACCTGATAGCAGGTCTCAAGCAACTGCAATAAGCTATGGTGTTGATTTATCAAACCAAAAAGCTAGGCAAGTTCATGAAAGTGATTTCTACTACTATGACTTCATAATAGCAATGGATGTTAATAACCTTGAGATACTTAAATCAATTTGTCCGAATGAAAGTCAGTCTCAAATTCAATTATTGCTTGATTATCACCCTAGCATTGAACTTCAAAGCGTTCCAGATCCATATTACGAAGGAAAATTTGACGAAGTCTTCAATATGGTTTATTCAGCCTGCACTTCCTTTTTTGAAAGTATAGTAAAAAAAGACTAATATTGATTGACATTTGAGTGACCACCAAAGTATAATTGCCCGCTTTATTGACCCCGCTATGTGGGCAAAAAATTAAATTACATTGGAGTGGAAACTATATGTCGACGATTAATCAATTGGTACGAAAGCCAAGAAGCAAAAAGATTGCTAAAACAGGTGTTCCAGCACTAGAGAGTTGTCCACAAAAACGTGGAGTATGCACTCGTGTTTATACAACAACACCTAAGAAGCCAAACTCTGCTTTAAGAAAGGTTGCTCGTGTCAGATTAACTAATTCTGCTGAAGTTACTACTTATATCGGTGGTGAAGGACATAATTTACAAGAACACTCAGTAATTCTTATACGCGGTGGTCGTGTAAAAGATCTGCCAGGAGTTCGTTACCACACTGTTCGAGGTGCATTAGATACAACTGGTGTTGATGGAAGAACACAAGGCCGATCTAAATATGGCACAAAAAAACCTAAAAAATAATTCATAAGAGAAGACTAATATGAGAAGAAGAGCGGCCCCAAAAAGACAAATATTACCGGATCCTAAGTATGGCGATCTTGTATTGGCTAAGTTTGTAAATATTTTAATGTTAGATGGTAAAAAATCAGTTGCTGAAAAGATTGTCTATGAAGCATTAGATACGATTGAGTCAAAAGGTAATGCAGAACCAATTGAGACATTTAAAAAAGCTCTTGAAAATATTGGTCCTCAAGTTGAAATCAAATCGCGACGCGTTGGTGGTTCAACTTACCAAGTGCCAGTTGAAGTGAGATCAGACCGTAAAATCGCTCTAGCAATGCGTTGGATTATTGAAGCATCACGTAAGCGTGGCGAAAAAGGTATGAAACTAAGGTTGGCAGGTGAGGTTCTTGATGCAGTTCAAAATCGTGGTACCGCATTTAAGAAAAAAGAAGATATGCATAGAATGGCAGAGGCTAATAAAGCATTTGCCCATTTCCGCTGGTAATTTAAGGAACCAATCATGGCAAGAAGTACTCCAATTAAT
>JAQWLF010000058.1:0-2485 GCA_029247465.1 Candidatus Thioglobus sp. | reverse complement strand
TTCCGTGTTGCTATGGAAGGTATTGATACTGAAATGGTTCTAGCTAATAATGACGACGCTGTTTGGCTAATTGACGGTTATGTTGCCGGTTCTGCTGCTGCAGGCGCTATCGCTACTGCTGATAATGGTGCGGCTCCTTATCCTTCAAGCTCTCCTGGTATGGGAGCAATGCATACAGCATTAGGTAATGGTATCGCAGCTTTCCTAACAGGAGAGAAAGACGCTGCAACAGCTCTTGCTGATATTGAAGCTGCCTATACAATTTCAGCTACAGAAAGTGGCTTAATGTAATATCTCCGTGTCTCCAAGAGGGCCCTCTAAGAGGGCTCTCTTTTTATCTAATGTTTTAATCTTGATTATTGATATAATTTTCCTAGTATGAATCAAAAGACATTCTTAGCTTTTATCGGGCCATCTGTTTTAATGATGGTTTTATTTATTGCTTTGCCATTAGCAACTGTTTTAAAGCAGAGTTTTTATGTTACCCAGCCAGTATATCAAACGCTAGAAGTTGAAACCTGTACTCCAACTTTTACTGGACAAGTTTGTCTCAAAGAAATTAAAACAATTCCTACAATTGGCGATAATGGAAAAGTGATAAAGCAAACAAGTTTTGTGGGGTTTGTGAACTATCAAAATGTACTTGAATTGCCGAGGGTGATTAAAGCATTTGCTAATAATAGCTGGCGACAATTTATGGTAATTGACTTTTGGAAAGCATTACGATTTACTTTGTCATTTACATTAGTTACTTTGCCACTAGTACTTTTTTTTGGCCTGATAATTGCTCTTTGTATAAATAATGTAGCAAAATCTATTAGAGGACCGGTGATATTTGTATCACTCCTGCCAATGATTATTACTCCAGTGATCGGAGCTCTTTCAATTAGATGGTTGTTCATTGGTGATGGAATTTTGACCTCATTTCTGGAATGGTGGTTGGTGCGAGATATTTCAATGTTTGCTCAGGCATGGACTATAGAGTTAATGATGATGTTTTATCGTGTTTGGCATGTTGCGCCTTTTGCAGCTATTGTTTTTTATGCTGGTCTTCAAACTGTAAACCAAGATACTGTTGAAAGTGCCATTATAGATGGGGCAAGCCGTTGGCAAAAATTGCGTTATGTAATATTACCTCACCTAATGCCTTTAATAGTTTTTGTAACGTTGATTCATCTGATGGATGCCTACCGGGTTTTCGAAGAGGTGGTTGGTTTCTCATCACAGGCACATGTAATTTCACTGCAATGGCTAACCTATGATTTTCTAACTTCAGATCTAATGGGAAATCGTTCTATAGGTAGGGCTTCAGCCAGTTCGATGTTGACAATGATCGGAATTGTGCTTTTATTAATCCCAGTTCTACGAGGTGTATGGACTGACTATAAGGGTAAGCGATTATGAAGGATATAAATTTAATACGCCAACCAATAGGACTTCGTTTAAGCTCATATTTTTTTCTAATATTCTGGTGTATTGTCGCTGCTTTCCCAATTTTTTGGATTACTGTTATTAGTGTAAAGCTTCCTATTGATGCATTTAACTCCAACCCATTAAATGTAATTTTTGGGCCGGAAACACTATCTAAAGGCAAAGGACTCTCGTTAATAGATATAACTGTCGGCCTTTCAATAATTCTTTTTACTGCAAAACTTACAACAGGCTGGTTAGGAAGAATGGTAAATAAATATTCTCCAAATGGCTACTTAGGGTTTGGATGGATTATTGGCGCCATGGCGTTTGGGCTTTCTTTTATTATTATTTTTTTTGGAATTATGCCCTCAGTGCTCTCCTTATTTAATGATATTTCTGGCCCACTTGGTAATAATATATTGGGCTTCTCTACAGAGCATTACTCTACGGTCTGGTTTGAAAAGGGCTTTATAAAAAATTTCCAAAACTCTATCATGGTAACTACAGGTGTAGTTACAATCTCTCTCACTTTTGGAACGTTGGCCGGATATGGACTTGCTAGATCAGGCTCTAATTTAGCATTTTGGATACTCATTATCGCCTTAATTTTCCGTGCCCTGCCACACTCGGTTTTAGTCACTGGCTATCTTCCATTTTTTATAAATTCTGCTGAAATACTGAGGCCAATATTTGGTGAATCTGCACCAACACTCTATGGAATGCCTTGGGCAACGGTCGCTGTACTGGTTGCTATTAATCAACCCTTTACAATCTGGATGTTGCGCTCATTCTTCCAAAGTATTCCATCTGAACTTGATGAAGCTGCTAGAGTAGATGGATGCAGTCATTTTCAAGCATTTAGACGAGTCATTATGCCTGTAATGTGGCCAGGTGTAATTACTACTGGCCTCTTTAGTTTTCTGTTGGCTTATAATGATTTTTTAGTTACTTCAATGCTTCTAGAGGCTCAAAATACAACTATGGTTCCAGCTATTGCTAGTATGTTTAATATGGAAACTACAACAACTGATCAGGTTGTAGCAGTTGCTGCAGCAGTATCCATAATTGCACC
>JAQWLF010000039.1:0-5782 GCA_029247465.1 Candidatus Thioglobus sp. | reverse complement strand
TGCTAAACTCAACATAACCGTTTGATTAACGCCGGCAAGAATAGTTGGCATAGCGAGAGGCAAGTCAACCTTTGTTAATAGATACCATTTAGAGGCACCATAGGCTATCGCAGCCTCTCTTATCGCCTCGGGAACACCTTTCAAGCCTAAAACTGTCAACCTGACTACCGGGGTTCCACCAAAAATCATGGTAATAATTACAGCAGAAACCTTTCCAGTTCCAAAAAAAGCAATTACAGGAATCATAAACACGAATGCAGGCATAGTTTGCATAAAATCCATTATGGGCCTAATGAAAGAATAAAACTTAGGCCTTGTAGAACAATAAATGCCAAGCGGGATTCCAATTGATATACTTAATATAGCAGCCGTACCCAATAAAGCCAAAGTTGTCATTGCCTTTACCCAAAACCCTAAAAAGCCCATATAAGCTAAAAATGCGAGAGAATAGATTGCTGCACGCGGTCCTGCAGAGAGTCCTGTCATTAATACTATTGTGCTTATAACCACAACCCATGGCGTTTTAACAAATAACATTTCCAGTGAATCCAAGACACTTCTTATTCCATATGTGATAGCACTAAAAAGAGCGTCACCCTTAATAACTGCATAATCAAAGGCCCCTTCTACACCATCTATTGAGGCAAGCCTTATATCTGGATGCGTAGGAAATTCAGCAAACAACTTCACTAAATCTGGAAAACTATAGTGAATCGTCGAAAAGACAATAATTATCAGCGCAAAACTTATACTCAACAGGTAATTTTTAAATTCCATTCCTGGACTAATAAGCTTATTTGAAAGCCATTCAGAAAACTTCTTTTCCAAAATTGAATT
Source organism: Candidatus Thioglobus sp. (assembly GCA_029247465.1). Taxonomy (GTDB): domain Bacteria; phylum Pseudomonadota; class Gammaproteobacteria; order PS1; family Pseudothioglobaceae; genus Pseudothioglobus. Next base: position 4,945 of record JAQWLF010000039.1, on the reverse strand, counting down.
TGCTAATACGCCTTGAAGTACTCTTATAAAGATAAATAAAACAATTCCACCAATGGCAATTGAAACTCCTGAGGCTTCAATACTTTGAGCTTCTTGCAAGTAACCAGCTATAGAATCTTCCAGCGACTTAATGGTTCTTTTAAACATCTCTACTTTGTCAGAATTGCTCTCTATTGCAGACTGTAGTTGTTTCTGTCGAAAATCAATTGTTGACTGAATTTGGTCAATTTTTTTATAGGCTTCTATACTAATATTTCCAAAGAAACCTCTAACTATTTGAACAATTGCAAACGTTTCAATAATTAAAAATGCTAGTGACCAGCTCCATATATTTCGAATGCCAAACCATATTGATCCAAATAAAAAAGCTGCTAAATTAAATGAAAAAATAAACTTTGAAGTATTGTTGATTCGTTCAAATTCATGAATATAGTAGTCAGAATTAGTCTTTACAAAATCTTGAATTTGATCTGTATTTGCATAATCATCTTTACTTATTAAATTATCTTTACTCATCTTGACCCTCAACAATAGAAAGTAGTAGATCTTTATGAGATATCACACCGACATCTTGGCCAGATCGGTTTGTTATCACTATAGGTATGTCACTTGAGACGGAATTCTCAATTAAACTACTTAAAATATCACCTTCATTCATTCTTATAGCGTCTTGTGGAATATCGCCATTATTCTTACTATATTCATCTAATGGAGTCATAATTGAATTCGCTTTTACAACTTCGAGTCTTGAGATTCCCTTAACAAAGTCTGCCACATAGTCATCTTCTGGTTTCATGACTATTTCTTCAGGGGTACCAACTTGAATAACTTTACCATCCCTCATGATGGCGATACGATGTCCAACCTTAACTGCCTCATCTAAGTCATGAGTAATAAAGACTGTTGTTTTCTTTAATTTTTTCGATAGCTTAATAAACTCTATTTGAAGCTGTCTTCTGATTAATGGATCGAGCGCACTAAATGGTTCATCCATTAATAATATTTCGGGATCAGCTGCAAGCGCCCTTGCGAGACCTACTCTTTGCTGCATTCCCCCAGAGAGCTCATGTGCATATTTGTTACCCCATCCCGTAAGCTCAACTATATTTAAAATTTCATTTGCTTTTCCGTACCTATTATTTTTATTAACACCTCTAATTTCTAATGGCATAGCAATATTATCAATTACTGATCGATGAGGCATTAAGGCAAAATTTTGAAAAACCATACCTATTTTTTTATTTCTAAATTCTTGGAGCTCGTCCTTATTAAGTGCCATAACATCTTGTCCATCAATTAAGATTTTTCCAAGTGTAGGCTCGAGTAGTCTATTAATATGCCGAACAAGGGTGGATTTACCACTTCCAGACAAACCCATTACACAGAATATTTCACCAGGATTAATATCAAATGAGACGTCAGAAACGCCAATTACTGAGTTGTACTTTTCTAAAGCGTCTTGCTTAGAAATATTCTTTTTAGTTATTGCTTCTAGAGCTTCTGCAGATGTATTTCCAAATATCTTTGAAATATTTTGAATTTCAATGAAGCTTCCAGAGTTTTGAGACGACATAATATTTATTTTTAATGAAAAAAACCGGCGCCTAAAACGCCGGTTTATAAGACGAACTAGTTAAATTATAAACCTAACCAACCGTCAACAGTGCCTTCGTTTTGAGACATCCAATCTCTAGCTACTTCTGCAGGATCTCTCTTATTAACAGAAACTTCATAAGCTAGCCATGAAACATCATCAGATGTAAGTTGGAAGTTATTGAAAAATTCAACAATTGCTGGTGATTTTCCTTCTAAAGAAGTGCCCCAACCAATTTGAATATTCTTTAATGCATCCTTTGAAGCTACATATGATTTTTTATACCAATCTGCATCAGTCTTTGGTTGAATCATCTTGTATTTATCTGGGTCATGAGTAGGCTCAGTTAACATAACAACATCAGCCATTCCCCAAATAGCGTGTGGTTTATAGCAATAGAATGCATAACCTTCGCCTTTCTTAATTGAGTCTAATACTCGAGCATTTTTTACTGCTTCAGCAGCTCTAATTGGCTCTATACCAGCATCAAGTAGTTGATAATCTCTAACCTTGACCTCGTTTACGTTTGCAGATGCCCATCCATCAGCACCAATCCAAAACTCACCCTTACCGTTACCGTCACTATCCATAGCGGCAACAACTTCAGGCCTTCCTAGATCAAAAATTGACGTTATATTCATCTCTTTTGCAAAAGCTTGAGATACACAGTAACCTTGGTTTCCTTCATAACTCAAAGAACTTAACTTAAGTGTTCCTTTAGGAACTAGGTCATTAGTATAGGCTTGTTGGTTAGGAAGCCAAATATCAGGGTGAACTTCAATTTCACCTTTACTTCTATCAATAGCCCCATATATCGCTGTATTGTTTCCAGGTACAAGCTCAACTTCACCACCCATTTTGTCTGTAATAACAGCAGACAGTAGGTTAGCAATTGCTGTTGCACCCGTCCAACCTGGATCGCCAATATTTACTTTTTCTGCATAAGTTGACATTGAAACAGACAGTGCTACTACAGCTGCAATAGCTGTTTTTTTTAACATTTTCATTATTTTCTCCATATAGTTTTTTTGTACAATTGTTTCATTTAAATAAAATAAAGTACAAACGTAGTATATCATCAATATTAATATTTAACTAAAAAAAATATAAATAATTCAATACCTAAAATATATCTTTAAGTATGTAACTATTTCAAAAAAATAATTAGAGTGATCTTTAGAAAAGAAAAGTTGATTTGAAGAATTAAGAAAATGATATCAAGTAATTTAAGCACTGAGCAGATACAAGAGCGTTTAACTTTAGGTTTTAATACTTACCCTAAAGAAGTACAAAAAGCCGCAAAGTATTTAATTAGTAACACATTTGAGATTCCCCTATATTCTATTCGTAAGATTTCAAAAATGGCGCAAATCAGCCCATCAACTTTAGTACGCTTAGTTAAACTGCTTGGCTTTCAACGCTATGACGAGTTTAAGAATATTTACATTGAAGACGCTAAAAGGTCTGTCTCTCACTTCACTCTAAAAGCTCAAAAGATTCAGCAACAAAAAACCGATAAATCATTCCAGTCTTTTGAAGAATTTGCGTTACAAACTATGGATTGTGTTCTTAATGACGAAGTGTACGACAAAATAGATCCATTGCTAGACCAAATTCTAAGCGCGAAAAACATCTATATTGTGGGAATGAGAGGTAGTTTCTCTCTTGGCTTCTACTTACATTATTTGCTTCACATGATGTTACCTAATGTTAATTTAATCCGTGATCAAGAGGGTATGCTGTTAAGCGAAATTACTCAAATGAGTAGTCACGATTTAGTGTTTGTATTTGGAATTTCTCCACTGTCTCAGTCAAGTACATTTGCAATTAATCAAATTGTTAAAAAAGATCCAAAAATAGTTGTTTTAACAAATGAAATTATCGCAAATATAGTTCCAGATGCGACTCAATTGATTTCACTTGGTAACCACTCACAAACATTTTTACCAAGTTTTATACCTTTTGTTGCTTTTTCTGAATTGCTAGTTTCTAGGTTGATAGCCAAAGGTGATAAGAGAATCCTGAACTATATAAAACACACTGAAACTGAACTTTCTGATGTTGGTATGTTTGTCAAACCGGTTTAGTCTGCTGACACAATCTTAATTCTGATAAAAGTTAGGGTTAGATGTTTTAAGCTAACTATTAAAGAAGAAAATCCTTAATTAACTTATTAACTAATAATGGCTCTTCCATGTGCGAATTATGGGCGCAGTTTTTAATTATCTTAATTCGAGAATCTGCTATTCCATTTCTTAAAATTTCTTGCTGATTCCAGTCATAGGATCGATCTTTGTTCGACCAGAGAATAAGAGTCGGTGAAGTAATTTTATTTAACTGCCCTCTCCCATCCCAACAGTCCCATGCATCAAGGCTTGCAAGTGCAGCTTGAGTTGTAGCTTTAGCGCCTTCATCTAGGCATAACTTGTAACCATCACCAGCTAGATGGTCTACAAACCAAGTTTTAGCAATATTTATTCGAGTTTCACTCAAGCCGATTTCTTTTATTTTTCTTCTTGATTCTGCTATTGTTTCAAATCTGTTTGGCAAAACTCCTATAGACCCTGTACCAAAACATATCAACTTATTTACACGCTCTGGAGACAATGCCGCCATTTCTTGAACGATCATCCCTCCCATAGAGTGACCAAGCAAATTAAAGGTGTCAATTTTTAAATAATCTAAAAGTTCAAATACTTGGATCGCATTTTCTCTAATTGTTGAAGGAGCGGTCATTTTAGAGCTCTCACCATATCCAGCAAGTGAAGGCATAATTAATTCAAAGTTGTCTTCTAAAACCTCTTGAAATTGCCACATATCTTGACCACCTAAATAGCCATGTACCAATACTAGTGGGTAGCCTTTTCCTATTCTTTTGTAAGATAAATGATTCATAATATGAAATGATAAAGTATTAATAGCATAGCAATTAAATTAGTGACGTAATATTTGTATCACCCTCAACAAAGTCATACTTACCAAAGTCTTTTTTATCAACCCATGCCATTGCTTCATGCTCATTAAGCTCGATGATTCCATCTTTTATTGAACAAAGAAAATAATGCAATACAATGTTTATTTCACTGTCTTTATATTTTTCTTCTGCAAGTTTTTCATGGATATTAATATCTATATTTAATTCCTCATGAATTTCTCTTGAAAGTGCCTCTTGAAAGGTTTCAGTAGGTTCAACCTTTCCTCCTGGGAATTCCCACTTAAGGCCCAAATATTTATCTTTATTTCTTTGAACAATTAAGTAGGCGTTTTCTTTTTTAATGATGGCAGCAACAACATCTATAGGTTCCATAATATAAATTCCATAAATCACTTAAATATAGTTGGTGCGCCCGA
>JAQWLF010000033.1:0-7593 GCA_029247465.1 Candidatus Thioglobus sp. | reverse complement strand
GCTAACTACCCTTCAACAGATCCAAACAACCACCAAAACTATAGCGCTGATGATTACCGAAATCGTGTCTTATCCGATAAAACCGAGCCAGGCTCAACAATGAAACCATTTACAATGCTTTTAGCTTTAGATAAAGGTGTGATTAGTGCAACCGATGATGAATTAATTGATGTTACTGAACGAGTTGGAAAGATACTGCCAGATAATAAATATTTTGAAATGACAATCCAACTTATTCTAGAAAAATCACATAATCTTGGCACGATTGTAGTTTCTGAAAGACTTGAGAATGAGGATTTTTATAACTCCTGGAATAAATTAGGATTTGGAAAATCATTAGGTCTGATGCCAAGTATTGAAAACCCTGGACAATTAAGGCACTATAGCAAATGGGGTTTAAGTGATAAACGTTCATTATCCTTCGGTCATGGACCTATGACTACAAATCTAGCGCAGTTAGCTAGAGCCTACCTCATATTTGCAAATGACGGTGCTTTGCCTTCGCTCAAACTTATAAAAAATACATATGATGATCAAATGCAGCAAGTATTTACTCCAGAATCTACCCAAAGAATTGCCGAAATACTTGACTCAGTTACTTCCATGAAGGGCTCTGGATATCGTGCAGTTATCGATGGCTATGAGGTTGCAGGAAAAACCGGTACAGCAGAAATGGTTATAGATGGAAAATACAGTAAAGATGGAGCTAAGCGTACCTATTTTGTAGGTTTTTCACCAGTAATAAATCCTAAATATATTATGGCTGTTAGGCTTGATTACCCTAAAAAATGCTTTGTTTCTTGGGACCCAACTTTGAGAAATCGATGTGAAGGCTCAAACTCTGCCGCTATGGCATTTCAAAAAGCAATGGAAAGGATACTAATTAATGATCCAGAGATTCAGTCAAAGTTAGAAAGCTAATTGTTTTTCTTGGAGTCTGAATTAACCTTACCTTTCATAATTTTTTCCATTACGGTCTTTTGCTCTTCATAAGTTTTTGCTGAAGAAATAGAAGCTTTTGTTGATTTTCTTTCGTAATATTTCTCAGCGGCTGTCAAAGCATAACTAAACTCCTCTTTAGCTTCATACTCACTTAAAAATGGCTCCAATACACTCAACTCTTCAAGACGTGAATAAATCCTAGGTTTAGCCTTATAGGGCATCAATAAAGCCTCCTTAGTAAGATCTGCTTCAACCTGAGAAAAACGAATTAACTCAACTAAAACATTTGACTTTGGTAGCTTTCTTGCTCGCTCTTCAATTACGCTAGAAGTCTCAGGATCGTTAACTAAAGAAGGGTAATTTATTACGCATGAAATCATCCTTGACATCAGACTCTTCATGCTAGATGATGAAGTTGCTTTTATATCAGTGTGATAAGGTTGGTTTTTTGGTTGATCAATTTCATATGGATTTCCATTAAATACCGGAGGCTCATTTAAAGTATTCTGCTCTATGGCTTTTTCTACATGAGCGATATTTTGACCAATTGTTTTAGCAACGCCCTCGATTAATTGCTGTCGATATATAGGATAGGTAACTAAATTAATTAATACAGCAGATTTTTCTAAAAATAGAGTTTTTCCTTCAATTGTCTCAAAAGGAACCTCTGACTTAATATGATCAAATAAAAAGCTTGAAAGAGTTTGAGACTCTTCAACTCTATTTGTAAAGGATTTTGCTGACTCACGCTTAATTAAAGTATCTGGATCCTCACCCTCAGGCAAAATCAAAAATTTAATAAGCAAACCAGCAGTAATAGCTGGTAATGACGTCTTTAACGCTTTCCATGCTGCATCACGACCTGCCTTGTCACCATCAAAGCAAAAAACAATAGTTTCTGCAGAGCGCGATAAAACTTGTAAATGAGCAGGCGTAGTCGCAGTACCAAGAGTCGCAACAACGCTCGTTATACCCTGCTGATGAAGAGCTATGACATCCATATAGCCTTCAACTACCAAAATATAATCAATCCTTCGGCTATACTTGCGACAGTGGTATAAGCCATAAAGCTCTTTTGATTTTGAGAATAAAGGCGTTTCTGGTGAATTTAAATATTTCGGATTATCCTTACTTGACAAAACTCTTCCACCAAAACCAATAACATTTCCTTTTGTATTATGAATTGGAAACATTAGGCGATCACGAAAACGATCATAGTAATCATTTCCCTTATCTTTTTTTGATACCAGCATTCCCATTACCACAAGATCCTGAATAGACTCCTCACTACTTTTGTAGTTGTCAAAAAGATTACTCCAACCCGGTGCTGCAAAACCAAGCTCGAATCGTTTGGCTATAGTACCGCTTATGCCTCGTTTTTTAGCATAATCAACTACTTTCTTTTTTGCAGAGGATTGTTTTAACTGGTTCTGATAAAAACTACAGAGTTCTGTCATTAAATTATTGTAGCGTTTAAAGCGCGAATCAACTGGCTTAGCAGTTTGGTCATAAATGACAGAAATGCCTGATTCGCCCGCTACAGTTTCGATTGCCTCAACAAAAGCTAAATGATCGAACTTCATTATAAAATCAATTATTCCACCACTCTCACCACAACCAAAGCAATGATAAATTTGCTTAGTAGGTACTACAGTAAAAGATGGTGTTTTCTCTTCATGAAAGGGGCAGCAAGCCTTATAGTCCTTCCCTGCCTTCTTTAACGACACACGCTTATTAATTAGACCAACAATATCTACTCTATTAGGTAAATCATTGATAAAATCTCTGTCAATAAATGGCATAATTTATAAGGTTATTTTTACTTTCATTTCTTTTTATTTTAATGTTAAAAATCGAATTTATTCACCCTAAATTTTTACCAACCTGGATATTAATTTTACTAATGCGAATTGGGGTTTTTATTCCCTTTCAATTCCAAGTAATCCTTGGCAAAATAATTGGCAAGGTTATTTATCCCTTTATGTCAAAATTACGGGCGACAGCCTATTCTAATATCTCTAACTGTTTTCCAGAAAAAAAACAACCTCAGGTTACTTCATTAGTTAAGCAGCATTTTGAAGCAATTGGTATTAGTCTTTTTGAAACAGCAAACGCTTATTATGGAAGCGATAGAAAAATTAAAAAATTATTCACTATCAGCAATGAACATCATTTTAGAGATGCCTTAAAAAAAGAAGGTGGCATTATTTTGCTTTGCTCGCATTTTATGCCACTGATGTTAGGCAGTCGTGCATTACTTATTAACAATACAATAGCTAATATTTACCGCCCCCAAAATAATCCGTTATTTGACCAAGTGATGGTTAAAGGTTACATGAAAAATGGTGCTGTAATGATTAAAAGTACTGATACCAGATCAATTGTAAAAGCTATAAATAACAGCCTACCAATTTGGTATGCGCCAGACCAAGATCTAGGAATTAATAATAGTGTTTTTGCACCTTTATTTGGTATTAAAACTGCAACAGCAACAGCCACTGCAAGACTTGCCAAAAATAATAATACTCGAGTTATTCCATACAGTTTTATCAGAACTAAGAATGGATACGAAATGTCATTTGAAAAACCGCTTGAAAATTATCCAAGTGATGATCCTATTAACGATGCGTTTATTACTAACCAAATTTTAGAAAAACAAATAAATAGAGCCCCAGAACAATATTTATGGATTCATCGTCGCTTTAAGACAAGGCCAGAGGGTGAAGATAATTTTTATAAATATAATTAAAATATTCTATTTAGAAATACAACAATTAAAAAAAATAGCGTATAATTTGCAACTTAATTTTTGTCACATCTAACGTTTTATTATGTCAATTGATACACAAGCTATTATTAAAGAATATCAAAAAGATACCAGTGATACTGGCTCTGCAGATGTTCAGGTTGCTCTATTAACTGCACGAATCAAGCATTTAACTGAGCACTTTAAAACACACAAAAAAGATCACCACTCTAGAAGAGGACTTCTTCGCTTGGTATCTCAGCGTAAAAAATTACTTTCTTATGTTAAGAATAATGATATTACCTCTTATGCAAATTTAATTTCACGTTTAGGGTTAAGAAAATAATCATTAAAGTTGAAATTAAATAAAAGCCCCTATTTTGGGGCTTTTTTATTGGTTGTCGATTAAAATACAGACATGGAACTCTCAGCTAATTATCAAAACATATCTGACCTCAAAAGACGATTGAGTGCTTTATCTGATCATTTAGATGTTGATGAGAAAAGAGATCGCTTAGAAGAAGTAAGATTAGAACTAGAAAATTCAGAGATCTGGTCTAACCCCGATAAAGCAAAAGCTTTAGGAAAAGAAAAAGTTCAACTCGAAACACTTTGCAGTGCATTTGAACACTCCACATCTGTTTTAGATGATGCTAAAGAGCTTCTCGAGATGGCAGAGGCAGAGAATGACGAAAACGCAGTCAAAGGGATTATTTCTGATTTGGATGACATAGATACCTCAATAGCTTCATTTGAATTTCAGCGAATGTTTAGTGGAGAAATGGATCAAAATTCTGCTTACTTGGATATTCAATCTGGCTCTGGAGGAACAGAGGCTCAAGACTGGGCTGAAATGTTATTACGTATGTATTTACGTTGGGGTGATAAGCACAATTTTAAAGTTAAGCTTATGGAGGTTTCTGCGGGTGAAGTTGCTGGTATTAAATCTGCAACTATTCACTTTAATGGCGACTATGCATTTGGTTGGCTCAGAAGTGAAATAGGGATCCACCGATTAGTACGTAAATCACCTTATAATGCTAATGGGAAAAGACACACCTCATTTTCTTCAGTATTTGTATCTCCTGAGGTTGATGATGATATTGAAATTGATATTAATCCGGCAGATCTTCGTATAGATACATATCGCGCCTCTGGAGCAGGTGGGCAACATGTAAACAAAACAGAATCAGCAGTCAGAATTACTCATTTACCAACGTCAACTGTTGTTCAATGTCAAGATGGTCGATCACAGCACGCTAATAAAGATCAAGCAATGAAGCAATTAAAATCAAAACTTTATGAACTTGAGACACAGAAAAGAAACAGTGAAAAACAAGAACTTGAAGATTTAAAATCAGATATCGGATGGGGTCATCAAATCCGCTCATATGTCCTTGATCAGTCACGCATTAAAGACCTAAGAACGGGTGTTGAGAGTAGCAATACTCAAGATGTTTTGGATGGAAATATAGATCAATTTATTGAAGCAAGCCTTAAAGCAGGCCTCTAGAATATAAATAACTTCATCTCGCTGTATTGCATCGGTAAAATTGTTTCATTAAAAATGATGCACATCAAATGAACGCTGTAGACAAAATCCAATTTAACGAAAAAGGGTTAGTGCCTGTAATAACTCAGGACTTTGTAACAAGTGAGATCTTAATGATGGCTTGGATGAACAAAGAAGCCTTATCTCTTAGTATTAAAACTCAAAAGGCCGTTTACTTCTCTAGATCTAGGCAAAAGTTATGGTTCAAAGGGGAAGAGTCAGGACATACTCAACAAATCATTGAGATTTATACCGACTGCGACCAAGACACCATTATGCTTAAAGTGAATCAAAAAGGTGGCATTGCTTGTCATACTGGTCGTGCTAATTGTTTTTTTAATAAATTAGAGAATAATGAATGGGTAAGTATTGCAGAGGTAATAAAAGACCCTAAAGAAATCTATGGATAAAATTCTATTGAACTTAGAGAAGATACTAGAGCAACGAAAAACTGCATCTTCAGATAAGTCCTACGTTGCCTCTTTATACAATGAGGGCACCAATAAAATATTAGAAAAAATTAGTGAAGAGTCTGAAGAAGTAATTATGGCTGCTAAAAATGAAGGAAACGCAGAAATCATTCATGAAATTGCAGATCTATGGTTTCATACCTTAGTTTTACTTCGTCACAAAAATATTAGCGTTGAAGAAATTGAATCTGAATTAGCTCGTCGTTTTGGAATATCAGGGCATGAAGAAAAAGCTTCTAGAAATAAATAGATTACATAAATACTATATTTATTCTAATAACTCAATAGCACTTATAATTCCCTCTGCGACATCAGTAATCCTTTTATTTTTATTCATCGCCATCTTACGAAGTATTTGGTAAGCCTCATCTTCGGTGATTTTTTTATGCTTCATTAATAAGCCTTTTGCTTTTTCTACTGCCTTTCTCTCGGCTAACTGGCTTCGAGTAGCATCCAACTCGTCTTTGAGTGCCTGAAACTCTCTAAAACGCGCAATTGCAACATCAATAATTGGCTGAACTCTCTTCTCTTCAAGACCGTCAACAATATAAGCATTAACTCCTGACTTAGTAGCAGTAACGCCCATGTGTTCCTCAGAACTTTCAGTGAACATGACAATAGGTTTAGGTTTAGTCTTATTGACATCTCTCAGGTTAGCAAAAACAGCCTCATCTGGAATATCAGCATTCACAATAACAACGTCAGCATGGGTAATTTCATTGCTATTTGCAAGATTGGAGCTTCCTTCTAAACGACAGATTACTTCATGACCTTTATCTTGAAGAGCACGACGAAGAATAGCAGAGCGCCCCATATTCTCATCGACTAAAATAATTTTAAGAGCTGACTGTTTCATTTTAATTTTATTCGTTTAATTATTTTTTTATTGACCACTAATATACCTCATTCAGTTTCAATTTAATATTCGTTTGTTTTGATTGTTCATTTAAACTTAACTGAAAAGCCTTGGCTGGCGGAAAGGAGAGTAACCGCCAGCGAAGCTATTAATCTTCTACTTCAAAGATATGGATATAGAAGTAGATTTACCAAATAAAGGAATACTGAATCTCCTTTATCAATTTTTTTATCATTCATTAACAAACTCTGGGTAGGCTTCTAAGCCACATTCAGTAAGATCCACACCATCATCTTCTTCTTCCGCACTAACACGTATTCCGATAATAGATTTAAGTGCATACCAAACCAGTCCAGAGGCAACAAATACCCAGACAAAAATGGTTAAAGCGCCAACTATCTGAGCAGAAAATGTGACATCACTGTTAGTAAGTGGTACAGCCAAGAGGCCCCATAATCCAACAACTCCGTGAACCGAGATTGCACCGACTGGGTCATCAATCCTCAGTTTGCGATCAAACCATACGATCGAGAGCACTACAAGAATTCCTCCAACAGCTCCAATTAGAGTTGCTACTAAGGCACTTGGCGTGTCTGGACCAGCTGTAATTGCTACAAGGCCTGCAAGTGCACCGTTTAGTGCCATTGTTAAATCTGCCTTACCGAACCAAATCTTAGCAAATAGAAGTGCTGCTATTACACCACCAGCTGCCGCTGCATTTGTATTAACAAATACCATTGCAACTGCATCAGCACTCTCCTTGCTTGCCATTGCTAAAACCGAGCCGCCGTTAAAACCAAACCAACCCATCCACAAAATAAAAGTACCTAGTGTAGCCAAAGGTAGGTTTGCACCTAAAATTGGTTTCGAGTTTCCAGCTTCATCGTATTTTCCCTTTCTTGGGCCAAGCAATAGAACACCTGCAAGTGCTGCTGCAGCTCCTGCCATATGAACAATACCGGAACCAGCAAAATCATAAAACCCAACGTCGCTTAAAGAGTAGAGGCCAAAAACACTTGCACCACCC
>JAQWLF010000020.1:0-25278 GCA_029247465.1 Candidatus Thioglobus sp. | reverse complement strand
AGACATAAAGAAAGACAAATGAGAACACATTTCTGTGGCGAATTAAACAAAAAAAATCTTAAGCAAGAGGTTACTCTCTGTGGCTGGGTTAATAGAAGACGAGACCATGGCGGTGTTATTTTCTTGGACTTAAGAGATAAAAAAGGTCTTGCACAAATCGTAATTAATCCTGAAACTAGCGATACTTTCAAATTAGCTGAAAGTGTTAGAAATGAATTTGTTCTTAAAATTACTGGTAATGTAATAGCTAGAGCCAGTGAAATGATTAATAAAAAAATCCCTACTGGAGAGATTGAGGTTCTTGCAAGTGAAATCGAAATCTTAAACACTTCAAAACCAGTTCCATTTCAGCTTGACTCTTTAGAGACCTCAGAAGAGGTTAGGCTGAAATATCGCTATCTTGATTTACGTCGAGACGAGATGCAAAAAAGATTACAACTAAGATCTAAAGTAACTCATTTTATGCGTGACTTTATGGATAAAAATGATTTCATCGATATTGAAACGCCATTCTTAACAAAAGCCACTCCTGAAGGTGCAAGAGATTACCTTGTTCCATCACGAACACACGAAGGTAGTTTTTTTGCGTTACCTCAATCTCCTCAGCTCTTTAAGCAGCTTCTAATGATGTCTGGCTTTGAGCGCTATTACCAGATAGTTAAGTGTTTTAGAGATGAAGACTTAAGGGCAGACCGTCAACCAGAATTTACTCAATTAGACGTTGAAACCTCTTTTATGAATGAAGGTGAGATAACATCATTAATGGAAGAAATGGTTAGAGGTCTCTTCAAAGAAGTAAGTAACATAACCCTTACTAAAAAGTTTCCATCGATTACTTATGATGATGCAATGAAGCTATATGGCGTTGATCGACCTGACTTAAGAATACCCCTTCAGTTGGTTGATATGAATGAAACAATGAAAGAAGTTGAGTTTAAAGTCTTTTCTGGTCCAGCAAACAGTGAAAAAGGTAGGGTAGTAGCACTAAAAGTCCCCGGAGGAGCTTTAATTAGTCGCAAGCAAATAGATGACTATACAAAATACGTAGGAATTTATGGAGCAAAAGGACTCGCTTATATAAAAATTAATGATGATGGACCATCCTCGCCAATCATTAAATTCCTTGGAGACGAAGTAACTAAGAAAGTAATTAGTCTAACTGAGGCAAAAACGGGCGACATTATCTTCTTTGGAGCAGACAAAGCTAAAATCGTCAACGAAGCTCTTGGAAACCTAAGAGAAAAATTGGCTCATGATTTAAATCTATATGATAAAGAATGGGCACCAATTTGGGTACTCGACTTTCCAATGTTTGAGGTTGCAGATGATGGCTCCCTGAATGCTATTCACCACCCTTTTACAGCGCCAAGCGTTGACACTAAAATGTTGTTAAAGGATCCTGAAAATGCGCTTTCGCGTGCTTATGATTTGGTTATTAATGGATCTGAAGTTGGTGGAGGCTCAATTCGAATTCATCAAAGTGATATGCAAAAGACAGTCTTAAAATTACTTGGAATTGATGATGAAGAAGCACGAGAAAAGTTCGGCTTCCTTCTTGATGCATTAGATTATGGTTGCCCACCTCATGGCGGAATTGCCTTTGGATTAGATAGACTAGTCATGATTCTTTGTAATGCAGAATCAATTCGTGATGTTATAGCATTTCCAAAAACTCAAACAGCGGCATGCCTTTTAACCGATGCACCATCAAATGTTTCTAAATCTCAGCTTAAGGAATTAAATATAAAAATCAACCTTCCATTAAAAGCATAATAATGAAGATAGAAAGCTCGATTAAGCAAGCCCTTAAAGACAACAACGCAACTCTAGTAGCACACTACTATGTTAGTGCAGATATTCAGACTCTCGCAGAAGAGACTGGGGGTATTGTCTCTGACTCTCTAGAAATGGCAAGATTTGGACAAAATAGTAATGCAGATACTATTGTCGTTGCTGGCGTTAAATTTATGGGTGAAACCGCTAAAATTCTGTCTCCTGAAAAAAGAGTTCTTGTTATAGATGATCAGGCGACCTGCTCTCTAGATTTATCGTGTCCAATTAAAGACTTTTCTGCCTTTTGTGACCAAAATCCTGATCATGTAGTTGTTGTTTATGCAAATACCTCGGCGGATGTTAAAGCTCGAGCCGACTGGGTTGTCACCTCAGGTAGCGCACTTAAAGTTGTTAAGCAATTGCACAGTGAAGGTAAAAAAGTCCTCTGGGCCCCTGACAAACATTTAGGACATTATGTCCAATCCAAAACTGGAGTTGAGATGCTTATATGGGATGGTGCTTGTGTTGTCCATGAAGAATTTAAAACCGAAGGTCTTGAAAGACTTATGCAAATCCACCCAGACGCTGGAGTACTAGTCCACCCGGAGTCTCCTAAAGAGGTTATTGCACTTGCAGACGTTGTCGGCTCTACAACTCAACTAATTGATGCCGCTGCCTCGAGACCTGAAAATACATTTATAGTTGCAACCGACAATGGTATTTTTCACAAAATGCGAGAAGTCGCTCCCAATAAAAAATTCATCGAAGCCCCTACTATGGGAGAAGGTGCGGATTGCGAATCTTGCGCACACTGCGGTTGGATGGCAATGAACAGTCTTGAAAAGTGCCTAGATACATTAAATACTGGAAAAAATGAAATTCAAATTAACAGCCAAATTATCGAGAAAGCAAAGCACTCTATTCATCGTTTGCTAGAATTTACTAAATAACTTTTGGAGGAAATGAAAGTATATGGCAGGACATAGTAAATGGCATAACATTCAACATAGAAAAGGTGCCCAAGATGCTAAGCGTGGAAAAATATTTACTAAACTCATTAAAGAGATAGTTATTGCTGCAAAAATGGGTGGCGGTGTCCTTGAAAATAATCCATCTCTGCGTGCAGTAATTGACAAAGCTCTCGCTGCTAATATGAAGCGAGATACAATAGAAAATGCCGTCAAACGTGGCTCAGGAGATCTAGAAGGCGAAAACTATGAAGAAATCCGATATGAGGGCTACGGCTTAGGTGGTACTGCCATTATGGTTGACTGCCTAACAGATAATAGAAACCGCACCGTTTCAGATGTAAGGCATGCATTTTCAAAGCATGGAGGCAACCTAGGTACAGATGGCTCAGTATCATATATGTTCACAAAGCAAGGCTTTATAACCTTTATTTCTGGCGATGAAGATGCAATTATGGAAGTTGCAATAGACTCAGGTGCAGATGATATTATTGTTAATGATGATGGCTCAATCGATGTTGTAACGAGTCCAGAGAATTTTTTCCCAGTAAAAGATGCACTTATCGCTAGCAGTCTCACACCAGAACATTCTCAGATAACTATGGAGCCAGCTAATCGTATTGATCTGAATCTCGAGGATGCTGAAAAATTTATGAAACTTATTGATAGACTTGAGGATCTTGATGATACTCAGGAGGTCTATCATAACGCAGATATTTCGGATGAATTAATGTCGCAGTTATGATTTCATTTCATTCGGGGATTCAAGCACTTCGAAAATTTAAAGTAAAAGCAGTAAATGAGAAAATTAGCTCAAAATTTTCTGACTTAAACCTACTATCTACCGAATATATTCACTTTATTGAAACAGATAAGGAACTTAATTCTAAAAATAAAAAAAATCTAGACAAACTCTTACATTACGCTCCTCAATTAAAGCCCTTAAAGAGGTCTGAAAATATTATAGTTATACCAAGACTTGGAACCATATCGCCATGGTCTTCAAAGGCAACTGATATAGTACATCTATGCGGAATGACTGAAATCAAAAGAATAGAACGAGGTGTTATTTATCACTTCAATCGACAAATTACAAAGAACGAACTAGTTAATATTCTAAAGATCATCATGGACAAGATGACTGAATCTCATCTCAAAGATCTTAATGATGCAAATTTTCTTTTTGATGAACTCAAGCCAAAATCCTTCAATAACATTGACATTCTTACCCAGGGTAAACCAGCAATTAATAAAGCTAATATTGAACTAGGACTTGCATTGAGTGCTGGTGAAATAGATTACCTATATGGTCGTTTTAGTGAGTTGCAGCGAAATCCTAGGGATATTGAACTGATGATGTTTGCTCAAGCCAACTCAGAGCACTGTAGACACAAAATTTTTAATG
Organism: Candidatus Thioglobus sp.; assembly: GCA_029247465.1. GTDB lineage: Bacteria > Pseudomonadota > Gammaproteobacteria > PS1 > Pseudothioglobaceae > Pseudothioglobus. The sequence goes on along the minus strand of JAQWLF010000020.1, from coordinate 21,132 downwards.
CAGACTGGACAATAGATTCAGAAAAGCAAGCAATTTCACTTTTTGGGATGATTAAAAATACTTATCATAAAAACCCTAAAGGCTTGCTATCTGTTTACAGTGATAATTCAGCAGTTATGACTGGCTATCAATCAACATTCTTTGAGCCGAATGAAGAAGGTATTTACAAGTCAAAAATAGCCCATAAAGCGGTCTTAATGAAAGTTGAAACACACAATCACCCAACCGCTATTGCACCGGACCCTGGAGCTGCAACTGGCTCAGGAGGTGAGATCAGAGATGAAGGTGCAACTGGAAGAGGCTCAAAACCAAAGGCAGGTCTCTGCGGCTTTTCAGTATCCAATCTAAAAATACCTCATGCTTTGAACCCTTGGGAAAAGGACTATGGGAAGCCAAAACAGATCGCTTCAGCTCTAGATATCATGATTGAAGGGCCTTTAGGAGCGGCAGCGTTTAATAATGAATTTGGTAGGCCAAACACTTGTGGTTATTTTAGAACCTATGAACAAAAAACTAGCAATAATGAAATCAGGGGTTATCACAAACCTATCATGCTCGCTGGAGGTATTGGCAATATTAAAGAAGATCACGTGGAAAAGGGATTGATTTCTGCTGGAGATAAACTGGTAGTTCTTGGTGGCCCTGCAATGCTAATAGGACTTGGAGGAGGCGCCGCCTCAAGTATAGGGAGCGGCGAGCAAAGTGAAGACCTTGACTTTGCTTCAGTACAACGCGCTAACCCTGAAATGCAAAGACGCGCCCAAGAAGTTATTAACTGCTGTATAAATTTAGATGAAAATAACCCCATTGTTTCTATACACGATATTGGAGCTGGAGGACTTTCTAATGGAATCCCAGAGCTTGTTAATGACTCCATGAGGGGCGCTTATCTTCAATTAAGAAATATCCCAAATGATGAAAAAAAAATGTCTCCATTGGAGATATGGTGCAACGAATCTCAGGAAAGATATGTAGTTGCCATTAAAGCAGAAAGTGTTCCATTATTTAGTGAGATATGTTCAAGAGAAAGAGCACTATTTGCGATTTTAGGAGAGGCTACTGAGGATCAACATTTGACGGTGGAAGATTCTCACTTTAACAATAAGCCAATTGATCTTGAGATGTCATTGCTTTTTGGATCAACCCCGAAAACACTAATCAATGCTCAGTCTATCTTTAACACTGAAATAGAATTTAGTAATTCAGAGATTAGGCTTGATGAAGCTATTGATCGACTATTAAAATTACCGACAATTGCAAGTAAAAACTTCTTAATCACTATTGCTGATAGAACTGTTACTGGATTAATTGCCAGAGACCAAATGGTTGGTCCATGGCAAGTTCCAGTTTCTGACTGTGCAATTTCATTATCCGACTATACTGGATATCAAGGTGAAGCAATGTCGATTGGTGAAAAAACACCCCTTGCTCTTATTGAAGCTTCAGCTGCAGCTAGAATGAGTGTTGGTGAAGCACTGACCAATTTAATGAGCGCCTATATTGAAGACATAAGCCACATTAACCTATCAGCAAACTGGATGTGTGCAAGCGGCTTTCCAGGCGAAGATTCTAAGCTTTATGAAGCTGTAAAAGCAATTGGATTAGAGCTTTGTCCTGCTCTAGGATTAACAATACCAGTCGGAAAAGATTCAATGTCTATGAGAAGTAGTTGGAGTGAGAATGGGCAAGAAAAATCAGTAACTGCACCACTCTCTCTTATTGTCAGTGCATTCTCTAAAACTCCTGATGCTAGAATTCAAATTACCCCCCTACTCGATACTGAAATTGAGTCTGAACTTTTATTGATTGATCTAGGATTTGGAAAAAATAGAATGGGAGGTTCTTGCTTGGCTCAGGTATACAACCAAATAGGAAAGTCTTCCCCGGATCTTGATGATTCTAAACTGTTTGCTAATTTCTTTTCATTGATTAATCAGTTCAACAAAGAAGGGTTAATCAGTGCTTACCATGACCGATCCGATGGAGGTGCAATAACTACATTACTGGAAATGGCTTTTGCTTCGCACTGCGGGTTAGATATTCAAACCACTGATCCCATTTTTGAGCTTTTCAATGAAGAGCTAGGTTGCGTTATCCAAGTCCCTATCATTAATAAACCTCAAGTCCTCGAAAGGATTGAGAAAGTAGGTCTTAAAACATGTACAACCTCGATTGCCCAGATTAACAATTCAGATGAAATACTAATTTATCAAAAAGGTCAGTTACTATTTAGTGATAAACGTGAAAATCTTCAATATAAATGGTCTTCAACCTCCTTTGAGATTTCTAAATTGAGAGATAACCCAATATGTGCCGATTCAGAAAATAAGCAGCTACTAGTTAGCTCAAATGGTTTACAAGTTACACCAAGTTTTGATATCAATAAATCTATTAGCGCTCCTTATATAAATGTTGGTAAAAAACCAAAAATTGCAATTTTAAGGGAGCAAGGAATTAATGGTCATATTGAGATGGCTGCTGCCTTTACTAAGGCTGGCTTTGATGCAAGTGACGTTCATATGAGTGAAATTCTATCAGGTAAAACTTCACTTTCAATATTTCAAGGAATGGCGGCCTGTGGGGGTTTTTCTTATGGAGATGTCTTGGGTGCAGGAAGAGGTTGGGCTAACTCTATTCTATTTAATAGTCAAGCCAAAGATGAGTTCAGTGAATTCTTTTCTAGAACTGATAGCTTCACATTAGGTGTTTGTAATGGCTGTCAAATGATTTCAAATCTCAAAGAGATTATTCCTGGGTCTGAAAACTGGCCTTCTTTTGAGCGCAATACCTCCGAGAAGTTTGAAGCTCGATTTACAAGCGTTCAAATTCAAAAATCGAACTCCCTATTTTTTGATGAAATGGCAGGCTCTATAATACCAATTGCGATTGCACATGGAGAAGGAAAGGCTTGCTTCAATTCTCAAACTAAAGATAATATCGTGATGCAATATGTTAATTATCATGGAAAACCTACACAAACTTACCCTTATAATCCAAATGGATCTGAAAGTGCGGTTGCAAGTCTTTGCAATGAATCTGGAAGGGTTACCATTATAATGCCTCATCCTGAACGCGTCTTTAGGGCTATACAAAATTCATGGCATCCAGATGATTGGAAAGAGAGGTCGCCATGGATGAGAATGTTTGAAAATGCAAGAAAATGGGTTGGATAATATTTTTTAATAAAAATTAAATAAATATACAGAAATGACTCCACACAAAATCATCAAAAGCAATAGAAGAACGCTCAGTATTTCGGTTAATGACAATGCTGAGCTTATAGTTCGCGCTCCAAAAAGAGCAACAAATGACCAAATTAAAGAGTTTATTACTGAAAAAGCGAACTGGATTAACAATAAGCAGACTTTAATAAGGGCTCGTCTTAATGATGTCAAGAAAGAACAAAACATGTACCTCTATTTAGGAGACCTCTTTCCAATAAAAATAGCCCAAACCAAAGACAGAGAAATTATATTTAATGGCAAAGAATTCATAACTACTTCTCAAAATAAGGATGCATTAAATTTATCTTTAAAGTCCTGGTATAAAAAAAAATTCAAAGAAGTTGCGATACCGCGTTTATTTTATTTTGCTAATAAACACAATTTAAAAATTAATCAAGTTCGAGTCAAGGAGCAAAAAACACTCTGGGGGTCGTGCTCTTCTAAAAATAATATCAATTTGAACTACCTATTAATTATGGCGCCCTTAAAGGTGATTGACTATGTAATTATTCATGAGTTAGTTCACACTATTCATAAAAATCACTCTGCAAATTTTTGGAAGTCTGTTGAATCAATAATGCCCAACTATGATGATGCTAGGTATTGGCTAAAGGAAAACGGATATAAGTTAAGAAACTTATAGTTAATATATAACCCTAACCGTTATACTTCTCAACGGCCTCTTCCATAGCTTCTTTTAATGTATCTTGCTCTGCCATTTCTAAAATAATATCGCCACCACCTACTAATTCAGAATTGAAGTAGATTTGTGGAAAGGTTGGCCAGTCAGCAAAATCAGGAAGGCTTTGAAAAACTTCCTGGTCTTCAAATATGTTGACATAAGCAAACTCAACACCGGTTGAAGCTAATGTTTGAGAGGCTCGAGCAGAGAAACCACACTGAGGAAACTGGGGCGTTCCTTTCATATAAATTACGATTGCAGCGCTATCAACTTGTTTTTGAATTTTTTCTAATACGTCCAATTTAATACTCCAGATATTTTTCCAACTATTTTAGTATAGTATTAGGCTGATAGTAAAGATTCGTTAAACAATTATTGCTTGATTGCTTGCGAAACGACATACTTTTGGCCCTGCTTTAATTTTTTGTAGTTACCAAATACTGATTTAAAATTACTTTTAATAAAATCTTTTAAGCCATTAATTGAGACCACAGTAATACTGCCACCAGGTTTTAAGGCTTCCAAGGCATCATAAAGGATAATCGATAACTGTTCACGTCCAACCTTGGCAGGAATATTTGAAATAATCTTGTCAAATTTTATATCATTTGGAACCTGCAAAAAAGCATCTGAAAGATAAGCCTTTGCATTGCTAATGTTGTTAAGTTTTGCATTGAAATTTGCAAGCTCAACAGCAACGAAGTCCTTGTCAACCATATGGACTTGGCCTTTTGTACAATGCTTTGCTAATGCAAGACCAATTGGACCATAGCCACATCCCAAATCTAAACAAACATCATCAATACTAATACTGATATATTTCATCAATAGAATGGTTCCTTCGTCTATTGACCGGGGACTAAATACTCCCCATCTAGAATGCAATTTAAGGCTACAGTCAAATAGATTGACATCGAGCACGATGTCTTTTTTTAAATTAGAAATATCTTTACGTTCAAACATTAGTTTGTCTTTTTTTTATTTTTTTTGAAATTATTTTATGAGCTTCATCCCCTATATGGCTTTCTCCTCGAGCCTTTGAAAGTTGAACTTGTTTTTCTCTTTCACGATATCGGCTTACCTGAGAGGAGTTCTTAGTACCATAACATCGAGGACATGATGCTCCTTTTTCATAATGTGGATGCTTTTTATCTTCCTCTGTTATAGGGAATCTGCAAGCATGACACTGATCATATTTCCCTTGTTCAAGTTTGTGCTTGACCGCAACTCTATCGTCAAAAACAAAGCATTCACCGTCCCATAGACTTTCGGCTTCTTGAACTTCTTCAAGGTATTTTAGAATTCCACCTTGTAAATGGTAAACATTTTCAAAGCCCTCTGATTTTAAGTAAGCAGTAGACTTTTCACAGCGAATGCCACCTGTACAAAACATTGCAATTTTTTTATTCCGATATTTTTCCAAGTTATTCTTTGTGTAACTTGGAAACTCTCGAAATGTTTCAGTATTAGGATTAATCGCTCCCTTAAAACTACCGATTTCATATTCATAATTGTTTCGAGTATCAATTAAAACAACCTCAGGATCATTAATGAGCTCATTCCAATCGCTAGGCTTAACATATGTTCCAGAAGAATGCGTCGGATCAATATCAGAAATACCTAAAGTTACTATCTCTTTTTTTAACTTAACTTTGAGTCTTTTAAATGGAGGCTTTTCACTATATGAGTATTTAAAACCTATATCAGCCAGCCTTTTATCGGATTGGAGATAAGAAAGAACTTTCTCAATATTGATTTTTTCACCGGCAATAGTGCCATTAATGCCTTCTCTGGCAAGCAATAATGTACCTCTAACATCTAATAACTCCATAAATTTCTTTAAAGGTTTTTGTATTTTTTCAAAGTCATCTAGCCTTGTAAACTTATAGAGAGCACAAATAGTAATCATAATTCTGAAGTGATAATTAATGGATCAATTTTACTATTCACTTAAATAAATTTTATAACTTTTTTAGACTAACAAAACGACCTCTATAACTTCATGAGTGCTTAGTAAATTTTAATAATGATGAGTGTATAATGTTGTGCTTCGATTTAAAACAGCTAGCCTTATAATTTATCTCAAAATGCTAAACGATATTCAACATCCAAGTGATTTAAAAAATCTTAATATTGAAGAGTTAAATTCTCTTGCAGAGGAAATTAAATTATTTTTAGTTGATAGTCTTGATAAAACTGGAGGTCATCTTAGTTCTAACCTTGGCACAATAGAATTAACCTTGGCATTGCATTATGTATTTGATACACCCAATGACACCTTTGTTTGGGATGTAGGACACCAAGCATATACTCATAAAATTCTCACTGGTAGAAAAGAATTAATGTCATCTTTACGTCAAAAAGGTGGCATATCAGGCTTTACAAAAAGAAGTGAAAGTGAACATGATGCATTTGGCGCAGGCCATTCATCAACTTCAATAAGTGCAGCTCTAGGAATTGCAATTGCAAATAAATTACAGCAAAACTCTAATACCTCGATTGCTGTGATTGGAGATGGAGCATTAACAGGCGGCATGTCGTTTGAAGCCCTAAATCATGCAGGAGACACTGATGCCAATCTACTCATCGTTCTTAATGATAATGACATGTCTATTTCAAAAAATGTTGGCGCTTTAAGTAAATACCTAACAAGACTTATCTCTGGAAAGATTTATTCAACAATGAAGTCAAAATCTTTGGAGTTCCTAGAAAGACTCCCTCGAATTCAAAAATTTGCGAAACGCTCTGAAGAGCATCTCAAAGGAATGATTCTTCCTGGTACACTTTTTGAGGAGTTAGGTATTGATTATTTTGGACCTGTAGATGGTCATGATATTTCGATACTCATCAAGACTCTCCAAAACCTAAAAAATATCGACAAACCTCGAATCCTTCATATTATGACTAAAAAAGGCCATGGAGTAGAAGTAGCCGAACAAAATCCATTGAAGTATCATGGTGTTTCGCCTCCATCGAGCTCTAATAATAATTTTCCAAGTTACAGTAAAGTCTTTGGTGATTGGCTTTGTAATACTGCCACTAACGATGAGAGATTAATAGGGATTACCCCAGCAATGTCAGAAGGGTCAGGAATGGTTGAGTTTTCGACAATGTTTCCAGAGCGCTTTTTCGATGTAGCAATTGCTGAACAACATGCAGTCACACTAGCTGGCGGAATGGCTACTAAAGGCTTGAAGCCTGTTGTAGCAATATACTCCACTTTCCTACAGCGTGGTTATGATCAATTTATACATGACATTGCTTTACAAAACTTAAATGTCCTTTTTGCAATTGATCGTGCCGGACTTGTTGGCGCCGATGGAGCAACTCATGCAGGAATTTTTGATTTAAGCTTTTTAAGGTGCATACCCAATATTGTTATTATGGCGCCAAGTTCATCTCTTGAAATGTATAAAGCTCTAAATGCAGCTCATAATCTAAATGGACCAGTCTGTGTAAGATTTCCTAGAGGAAAGTCTCATATTGAAGAATTCAAAACTGATGAAGTAATTGAAATTGGAAAAGCCAACATTATTAGAAAAGGAAAAGACATTGCAATTTTTGCATTTGGCAATATGATAGAACCTTCTATCAAGGCGGGTAATGAGCTTGATGCAACCGTTATCGATATGAGGTTTATTAAGCCACTAGATGAAGATTTAATAATCAATATTGCAAATACAAATAAAAAATTAATATCAATAGAGGACAACACTGCTACTGGTGGTGCTGGCAGCGCAATAAATGAATTATTACAGAGAAACAAAATTAGAACACCACTAAGCATTCTAGGTGTACCGGATCGTATTACTGAGCATGGATCACAAAATGAGCTTTATGAGCTTTATGGCCTAGATGCTATGCATATCGTCAAAGTTGGAAGTAGTTAAAGTGAAAGAAATTTTAAAAAAATACAGTCCTAAGCGTGAAAATGTTAATTTAGGGTGGTTAAATAAACATCTAACTGATCCAGAACTTTGGAAATGGAATAAGAAAACCATTGCTAAAGCTTTTGCTATTGGATTCTTTTGCGCATTCCTACCAATGCCAGCACATACCCTTTTAGCTGCAATTTTAGCGGTTGTATTTTCTGCTAACATTCTTCTATCAATGCTTATGGTTTGGGTAAATAACCCAATTACAATGGTTCCGATCTATTACTTCACCTACAAATTAGGTGCGTCCATTATTGGCATTGAGGTTGACCCTGGGTTTGAATTCTCTTTTGACTATTTGATGAATAATGTTGGAGCAGCTACAATAGCCTTGTGGATTGGAGGAATAATTGTCTCTATTGTGTCTGCAATATTAGGGTATTTTTCAATTATTACAATATACAAATACAAAGCATTCAAGAGAGTTAAACGTTGGAAATAGGAATACGCTTCCTAATATTAGCCTCAAGAGTATCAACCAGTGATTCATTCTCAACTTTACTGTGAGTTTTACCATCTATATAAAGTAAATTTGGAGATCCACCTGTAACACCCACACTAACCCCTTTAGCCTCACCTGGTCCATTAACTACACACCCAATAACTGCAACATCGATCGACTCAGTAACATCTTCTAAGCGCGCCTCTAGTTCGTTTACAACTGAAATAACATCAAACTTTTGTCTTGAGCATGAAGGACAAGCAATCAAATTAACCCCTTTCTTTCTTAAGTGAAGTGATTTTAAAATATCAAAACCAACCTTTACCTCATCAACAGGGTTAGATGCAAGTGAGACTCTTATCGTATCACCAATACCTTCACTTAGAAGTAGGCCCATTCCAATTGACGATTTGACAGTACCAGATCGAAATGAACCAGCCTCGGTAATACCTAAATGAAGTGGACTATCTATCTGAGAAGCCAATTGACGATATGCAAATATAGTCATAAAAACTTCCGAAGCCTTAAGGGAGACCTTATAGTTATCAAAGCTAAGCCTATCTAGAATATCAATATGCCTAAATGCGGACTCTACCATTGCCTCTGGAGTCGGCTCGGTATATTTTTTCTGTAAATCCTTCTCTAAAGAGCCAGCGTTAACGCCAATACGAATTGGTATTCCTTTATCTTTCGCCGAAGCAACAACTTCTCTTATACGGTCTTCTTTACCAATATTTCCTGGATTGATTCGAAGGCAGTCTGCGCCATATTTGGCAACCTTTAAGGCAATCTTATAATCAAAGTGGATATCAGTAATTAAAGGAATGTTAACGCTTTTTTTGATTTTTTTAAAAGCCTCAGCAGCTTCCATCGTAGGTATTGAAACCCTAACTAGGTCAGCACCTGCCTTTTCAAGAGAAAGGATTTGTGAAACCGTAGAATTAACATCACAAGTATCTGTATTTGTCATGCTTTGGACGCTAATAGGCGCATCGCCACCAATAGCAACATCGCCGACAAATATTTGCCTAGAAAACCGTCTTTTAATTTTGTGTACTTGCTTCATAAGTATTTATTACTTCATCCAATCTTTCAGTTTCTTTTTCAAGTATTGGAGATGAATTTAGCTGCTCAATATTATCAACAACAGTCTCTATTTTTTCTTCAAAATTATTTGGTTGACTAATTATGATTGAGCTCGAATTATTTTCACCGATTTCTATATCCTGAAAATAATACCACACACCGCTAAAAATTAAAAAAAACAAAAGAAACCATAACAGCTTTCCTCGTAAGCGTTTTTTCTTTTTAGGATAGTAATTGATTCCTTCCAACATTTCTTCTACTCTTATCTAGTATTTTTCCAGCCAGTTGACCACAGGCAGCATCAACATCATCACCTCTAGTTCTTCTCGTGGTTGTTCGAATTCCTGATCGATATAAAATGTCTTGAAACTTATCAATAGTAGTTTCTTTTGAGGTTTTATATTTAGTTTCTGGAAATGGGTTGAAAGGAATTAAGTTGACTTTAGCAGATTCACCTTGAAACCAAAAATTTAGTAATTTCGATAGTGAACGAGCATGTTCGATAGAATCATTAACCCCTTCAAGCATCACATATTCAAACATTACATGTCTTTCCTGAGTTCCTGCATTTAAGTAATAATGACAAGCCTTCATTAACTCTTTTATAGGGTATTTTTGATTAATTGGAACAAGTATATCCCTTAATTCATCGTTTGGTGCGTGCAAAGAGATAGCTAAGCTGACTGGAACTTTATCTGACATTCTGATTAATGCAGGAACAATTCCTGAAGAAGAAACAGTAACCCTCCTTCTAGAAAGTCCAAAAGCCCAATCATCTAATAATATCTCGCACGCATCATAAACCGGCGATTCATTAAGCAAAGGCTCACCCATCCCCATAAATACTACATTAGAAACACGTTTATCTTTTTCTTTTAAATGGTTTTGAGCAATTAATACCTGAGCAATAATCTCATGATTTTTGAGATTACGATTAAAGCCTTGATAACCAGTAGAGCAAAAAGTACATGCTAGAGCGCAGCCAACTTGTGAAGATATACATAAGGTACCTCTATCTTTTTGAGGTATATAAACTGTTTCAATATGATTTTCTTCACCAAGCTTAATAACCCACTTAATAACGCCATCCTTTGAGTGACTCATAGAAGTCACTTCAGGTAAGTCAATAGAAGCTATTGCTTGGAGCTTTTTCCTTAATTCCTTAGAAAAATTATGCATGTCACCAAAATCAGAAGCTCCTTGGTGATAAATCCATTGCATAATTTGTTTTGTACGAAATGGCTTTTCGTTTAAGTCAGAAAAAAACTTCTTAAGCTTACTTTGAGTAAATCCTAATAAGTTTTGTTTTTCTAACATAAGAAAAGTTTCCCTTTAGTGTCCTTATCTAGTTCTCGGACAAACTCCATCATCGCCAAAGAAGTAGGCAATTTCAATTTCTGCATTTTCTCTTGAATCAGAGCCATGCACTGCATTTTCATCCAAAGATTCTGCAAAGTCAGCTCTAATAGTTCCAGCATCTGCCTCTTTTGGATTTGTAGCACCCATTATTTCACGATGCTTTGCAACTGCATTATCGCCCTCAAGCACCTGAATCATTACAGGTCCAGAGGTCATAAAAGTTACTAGATCATTAAAAAAAGGTCTTTCTTGGTGAACAGCATAGAATCCACTTGCCATTGCATTATCCAAATGTATCATTTTAGACGCAACAATTTTAAAACCCGCACTCTCAAAACGAGAGTAAATTTCACCAATTACATTTTTAGCTACTGCATCTGGTTTAATTATTGATAAAGTTTGCTCCATGGATAATCTCCAATTATTTTAAAAAGCCGGTATTTTACCATGCAGTTGAATATTTCTTAACTTTAGAGATAAAAAATACAATACTCAATTACTAAGTTAAAAAAAATTCAATGTGCTAAATTTTCTTTAAAGATCTTTTTCGACGATAATAATCAAATAAATCAAATCCTCTGAAGTAAGCACTAGCTATCGGTAAAAACCATGGCTTACCAAAATAGTATGGCCTTGTCTCTAGAGGTGTTTGCTCAAAAACAGTAGCCCTTTGATTGGGATTTAATATTTTAAGTGCGGCTTTGTGTCCCAAGTAAGGAGCCATCGCAACTCCATTCCCGCAATAGCCGAGTGCAGAGTAGATCCCTTTATTACTACTAAGATTTGGTAGTTGACTAAAACTAAACCCAGTAAAGCCTGTCCAACAATGACTAATTTCAACATCAACTAGGGAAGGGAAAATTTCAGTCAACATCTTTCTGAGAGTAGGCAATGCTTCTTCAGCTTTCATTGCATGCATAGCTGCTCGAGTTCCTAGCATTATTCTTCTGCCACATGGAGTTGCTCGATAATAACAATAGCGCTTTCGAGTTTCAACCATACAGTGACCCCCTGGCAAAAGAGACTGTACCTTGTCTTTACCAATATCTCCCGTTGTTATAATAAAGCTAGGCACAGGCAATACACGACGAGATAAATATCTTGAAAGTTTTGATCGAGTATAGCCATTAGTTGCAATAAGAACCTGCTGACACTGAATCGATGAGGTTGAAGTTAAAACATTAAATGTAGGTTCGCGTGATTTAGATATTTTATTAACTTGAATTACTGGCCTACTTCCAAAAACCTTTGCTCCTGAATTTATGGCAAGATTTAATAACCCATAATGAAATTTACGGGGCTGGACAGCTCCATGGTCTTGATAAAATTGCCCTCCAAAATATAAATCAGTTTCTATTGATTCAGACATCAATTCAGGTTCTATCATATTTGAATTAAAGTGCTCAATAGCTTTTAATTTTTTTAAGTTTTTTGACATATTAATTTGATCCTGAGGTAACCATGAGGTTCTTAATCTTCCGCATATTTGTAAATCACAATCAATATTATTTTCTTTAATCAAGTTAGTTGTAAAGGCAAGAGAGGCATTAGCTTCCTTATGTAATTGAGCTGCAATTTCTGTGCCATATTTTTGAATCGCTTTTTCAGATGAAACCTTGTGACCAGATCCTAACATCCCTCCATTTCTTGTACTAGCGCCATATCCAATCACTTCAGAATCAAGAACTATTACGCTTTTACCTGCTTTAGATAAAGTAAGTGCAGCACTTAAACCCGTGTAACCCGCTCCAACAATTACAACATCTGCGCTAGAAGGTAATGCATTATTATTTTCGAATTGTGGCTGATCATCCCACCAGTATGGAGAAAATTTAGTCATTTATTTTCTATGAATTATAAAAAAAGGCGCCTAAGCGCCTTAATTTAACTTTCTAAAAACTTTATTAATTACAAGCTTCTTTCAATGCTTTACCTGCTTTAAATGCAGCCACATTAGAAGCTTTAATTTGGATAGTTGCTCCTGTTTGTGGATTACGGCCAGTACGAGCTGCACGACTTCTCACAACAAAACTACCAAAGCCAGTAAGTTGGACACCACCACCACTAGCCATTTCTGAAGTAATGGCACTAGTAGTTGCATTCAATGCTCTTGCAGCATCAGCTTTTGATAAGTTAGCGCCTGAAGCGATTGCATCAATTAATTCTGATTTATTCATTTTAATTCTCTCCAATAAAAGATTGTTAAACAAAATAGATAAAACGGAAGAGGTCAACTTTTACACCTATTTCAGGAGGAAAGAATCAAAAGAAACCATCTGCCTCCAACGCTGTATCTATGATTCATTGTACTATCAAAATAAAGTTATTTGAAAATAATTACAAAATTATTTTGTAATTTAACGATTACTGTCCTTCAATGCCCTCGCTTTTTCCAATTTCCAATCTCTTTCTTTGATATCTTGACGCTTATCATGAGCTTTTTTTCCTTTGGCTATTCCGATTTCTAATTTCACTCTACCTCTTGCCCAGTACATTTTTAAAGGAATAACAGTAGCACCCTTCTGAGTTATCTTTTCTCGCAAGCGATTAATTTCGATTCTGTTTAATAATAATTTTCTGGTTCTTATTGGATCACATTCCACATGACTTGAGGCCGAATTAAGTGGTGATATATGTGCGCCAAAAAGAAAGAGTTCATTGTTTTTATAGATGACATAGCTTTCTTTTATTTGCACTTTATTATCCCTAAGGCTTTTGACTTCCCATCCCTGCAAACTTAGGCCAGCTTCTAAGCTTTGTTCGATAAAATAGTCATGCCTTGCTTTTTTATTTAGAGCAATAGTATTTGAATTATCTTTTTTATTTTTTGTCATGCATCATATTTCAAAAAGTGCAATTGTTCCATATACACCTCAGCAAATGTTTGAGCTAGTTAATAATATCGATGACTACTCTCAATTCTTAAACTGGTGTGATTCATCCTCTATTTTAAATCAATCTGACAATCAAATCACTGCCTCAGTTCAGATTAATCAAGGAGGCATTAAACAGTCATTTTCAACACTAAATACTTTAACTCCTTATACATCTATAGAAATGCAGTTACTTGATGGTCCTTTTGATGAACTCTCAGGCGAATGGCGCTTTGAAACTCTTGGTGAAAATGCTTCAAAAGTCCACTTAACTCTTCAATTTAAATTTAAATCAATGCTCATTGATATGGCACTTTCTCCTGTCTTTAAAAGTATAACCAATTCACAATTGGACGCCTTTGTTTCAAGAGCAAAATATATTTATGGCTAAAATTATTGCTCTAAACAAACCTTTTGGTGTTATTTGTCAATTCAGTGGAGATGAAAAAACACTTGCAAAGTATATTGATATACCTAATATCTATCCAGTGGGAAGGCTTGACAAAGATTCTGAAGGTTTGGTTATATTGACTGATGACGGGAAGCTCCAAAATAAAATTTCTCACCCAAAATATAACAAGATCAAAACCTATATTGTTCAGGTCGAAGGTGAAATTAATGATACTGCAACCATGGCTCTTGAGAAAGGTGTTGAGCTTAAGGATGGAATTACTAAACCTGCAGTTGTTAAAAAAATTGAAGAGCCAAGTTGGCTTTGGTCAAGATCACCTCCGATTAGAGTTAGAAAAAATATTCCCACATCATGGATTGAAATCTCAATTATTGAAGGCAAAAACCGTCAAATTAGGAGAATGACTGCGAGCGTTGGCTTCCCCACCTTAAGACTAATACGAACAAGTATTGATCAATGGAATTTAGGCAATTTACCCTCAGGATCTTATGTCACTCTTTAAACTAGCCTATGAAGCTCTTATGTGCAACGAGATTAATGAAAAAATTCGTTTAACAAACGAGTTGTTGAATTATCATTTTTCAAATAATAATGTTAATTCTAAAATCACTATCAAAAAAATACTAGTTCCTGGTAGGCCCATAAAACCGAATTTAGTTGACTTTAAAGGTTCACCGAAGCGTGACTCGTCAGAACTTGGGATGATAAAAAATATTCATGCCATCTGTCATATTGAGTTTAATGCAATTAATTTGGCTTTAGATGCGATATACAGATTTCAGGAGATGCCTATTCAGTTTTATATTGACTGGATAAAGGTTGCTACTGAAGAGACAATACATTTTTCTCTTTTAAGAAAGTATCTTCAAACGCTTGGTTATGATTATGGTGACTTTGATGCCCATAATGGTTTATGGCAAATGACTGTCGACACTGACTATGATGTTTTATCCAGAATGGCTCTAGTTCCGAGAGTCTTGGAAGCTCGTGGATTAGATGTTACCCCTAGCATTAAAAACAAGTTTAAACACTCAAAGTTTAATGAAATGGTTGGAATTTTGGATATTATTTTTCGTGATGAAATTGGACATGTAAAGATTGGGAACTACTGGTTTCAAAATCTATGTAGTGAGAGAGAAATGGACCCAATTAGAACATTTGATTTATTGATTAAAAAACATATCGGCTCAAATTTGAGAGGACCTTTTAACACTGAAGCAAGACTTTTATCAGACTTCAGCCAAACAGAGCTTGACTATCTTGAACACCCCGAGTTAGTAAATACTAACTAATTTCATCCATCGCCTGGTTTGCTAGAAGGTCAGCCATGTCATTTCCTGGGTCATCACTGTGCCCTTTAACCCAATGCCAATTTACTGAAAACTCTTGATTAAGAGCATCTAAACGTTTCCAGAGATCAACATTTTTTACTGGTTTTTTATTAGCAGTTTTCCAGCCCTTTGCTTTCCAGTTATCAATCCATTCATTAATACCTTGAATAACATACTTTGAATCAGTATACAAATCGACGGTAATGTCACTTGACTTAAGAATCTCTAAAGCTCTAATTGAAGCAGTAAGCTCCATTTTATTGTTGGTTGTATTTAACTCAGATCCTTTTAGTTTTTTGTCATGATCTTTATAGCGAAGCCACACTCCCCACCCTCCAATTCCTGGGTTACCTCGACATCCACCATCTGTATATATTACAATTTTTTCCATAACTCAACTATCTACATTAATTTGCATCCAAAACTCAAGCAATGCTAAATGCCACAACCTTGACCCATTTAATGAGGTCATATAATCTCTCGGGGAATTAATTACCTTATTAATATATTTCTGATCAAAAATCCCCCTATTACGACAAGAGCTAGACAAAAGTATATCAGACATAAATTCCAAGAAATCACCCTGAATATACTTCAATGCTGGCATTGGAAAATAGCCCTTCTTTCGATCAATTACCGAGCTAGGTAAAAGTTCACGTGCAATTTTCTTGAGGGGATACTTCCCCTCTTCTCTCATTTTCAAAGAGGGTGGTATTTTCAAAGCCCACTCCACAAGCTCAGTATCCATAAAGGGTACCCTTGCCTCAAGACCCCACGCCATAGTCATATTATCTACTCGTTTTACAGGGTCATCAACAATCAATCTTGTCATATCAGTACGAAATACTTTGTCTATAAAAGAGTCTGCACCTGGCTTTAAAAATTCCTTACTTAGCCATTTATGAGTATGGTTTTCTCCTTGATAAATTGGCATGACAGTTTGCAAATATTCATCGTGAGGTCTATCAACATAGTGCTTGGAAAAGCTTTCAATTTCATCGCCATGCTCTTTAGCCATTCTAGGATACCAAAAATAACCAGCAAAAGCTTCATCTGCGCCTTGCCCAGATAAAACAACTTTAGTATGTTTTGAGACCTGTTCAGAGAGTAAGTAAAAGGCTATTGCATCTTGTCCAACCATTGGCTCAGACATATTCATTACTGCTTCTGACAATCTAGGCAATACCTCTTGATTGCTTAATAGATATTTTTTATGATCAGTTTTAAATTTAGATACTACTTGATCTGAAAACTCAAACTCACTCCCAGATTCATCATCAATATCTTCAAATCCAATAGAAAAAGTACGAATATCTCTATGTCCTGCCTCTTTAAGTAACGCAACAATAAGTGAAGAATCAAGACCTCCAGAAAGTAAAACACCTATAGGGACATCTGAAGCAGCCATCCTTTTAGTTACTGCTGCAGTAAGTAGTTCATGTGTTCTAGCGATATAATCTTGCTCTGAAACATTACCTTCAGGCCTAGTTGCGCTAGGATGCCAATAGGTTTGTTCCTTTATATCTCCTTTCTCACTTAATACAATATATGTGCCAGGTTTTAATTTCTTAATTCCATTAATAATAGTATTTGGAGCTGGAACAACGCCATGAAGGGATAGTTGTTGTTGTAAAGCAATAGGGTTTACACTTTTATCAAGATCTTGAGTTAATAATGCTTGTGAGTTTGAAGCAAAAGTAAAAGCTTTATTAGTCAAATTATAGTAAAGAGGTTTAATGCCCATTCTATCTCTAGCGATAAAAAGTTTCTTGGAAGGCTTATCCCAAATTGCAAAAGCAAACATACCATCTAAGTGATTAACACAATCCTCTCCCCAGTAGTGATATGCCTTAATAATGACTTCAGTATCAGAACTCGAAAAAAATGAATAGCCCTTGCCAATTAATCTTGAACGGAGTTGTTTATAGTTATAAATTGTTCCGTTAAATACTAAAGTCAATTTTAGAAGACTATCTATCATTGGCTGAGATCCAGAGCTTGACAAATCAATAATACTTAATCGTTGGTGTCCAAAACCAATCGTACCCTCAAGCCACTTTCCATTTGAATCTGGCCCTCTTCTGGCAAGCTTGTTCATCATATTGTCTAAAGATTCTGAAGAAGGAGTGTCTCCATCAAATCTAATCTGACCACAAATACCACACATAAACTATAAAGCTTTAACCATTAAATTTAAATATCAAACAACCTCCCAGCAATATAGATACTTGTAAATATATTTCTATAATTGAGGTTGAGTTAGAAATGTAAAATAGTCATTTTATCAAGTATTACTTAGTAATAATGGCCGAAACACTTTACGACAAACTTATGAGTGCTCATATAGTTCGAGAGCAGGATGGTGCAACTCTTATATATATTGATCGCCAGCTCATTCATGAAGTCACTTCGCCCCAGGCATTTGAAGGACTTACACTTTCAGGAAGAAAACTATGGCGTAACAAGTCAAACCTGGCAGTGCCTGATCATAATGTTCCAACAACAGAGAGATCAAGTGGTGTAAATAGTATTACCGATCCAGTCTCTAGACTCCAAGTTGAAACCCTTGATAAGAATTGTAAAACCTTCGATATCAATGAAATCCAAATGAATGACATTCGTCAAGGCATTGTTCATGTTATTGGTCCTGAGCAAGGTGCGACACTTCCAGGAATGAGTATTGTATGTGGCGATTCCCATACAACAACACATGGCGCCTTAGGTGCCTTAGCTTTTGGTATTGGCACCTCAGAAGTCGAGCATGTTCTTGCAACAGGCTGCCTATGGCAGAACAAAGCTAAAAATATGAAAATTGAAGTTAACGGCGTTTTAGGTGACAATATTAGTGCTAAAGATCTTGCACTATATGTAATTGGAAAAATTGGTACTGCTGGTGGAACTGGATTTGCAATTGAGTTTTGTGGTACTGCTATTCAATCTATGAGTATAGAAGGTAGGATGACTCTATGTAATATGTCAATTGAAGCAGGAGCAAAGGTTGGAATAGTTGCAGTAGATGATAAGACCGTTGATTACGTTAAAGGGAGGCCTTTTACACCTATAGATGAGAATTGGGACTTAGCTTTAGAATATTGGAAGACGTTGCATAGCGACGATGATGCACATTTTGATGAATCAATTTTAATAGACGCAAGCATGATTAAACCTCAAGTAACTTGGGGTACATCACCTGAGATGGTCATTGATATAAATGGCTCAACACCTGACCCAGAAAAAGAAAAAGACCAAGTAAAAGCGGAAAGTATTCGTAACGCACTAAAATATATTCATCTAGAACCCAACACTTTATTAAGTTCAGTTTCAATAGATAAAGTTTTTATAGGCTCCTGTACAAACTCAAGGATTGAAGACTTACGCATAGCCGCTTCAGTTGCAAAAGGTAAAAAAATCGCTGACAATATAAAACTTGCACTTGTCGTGCCGGGCTCTGGGCTCGTCAAAAAGCAGGCTGAAACTGAAGGGCTCGATCAAATTTTTAAAGATGCAGGTTTTGAGTGGCGAGAGCCCGGATGCTCAATGTGTCTAGCAATGAATGCTGATAAATTAGAGCCTGGAGAGAGATGTGCAAGTACCTCAAATAGAAACTTTGAAGGCAGGCAAGGCCAAGGCTCATTTACCCATCTAGTTAGCCCTGCTATTGCTGCAGCAAGCGCGATTGCAGGTCATTTTTCAGGGGTAGATTCATGAAAAAATTCACCTCATTGAGCTCTATTGCTATGCCTCTAGATCGGGCAAATATTGACACTGATGCTATCATTCCAAAACAATTCTTAAAATCAATAAAAAGAAGTGGTTTCGGACCTAACTTATTTGATGAATGGCGTTATCTAGATCACGGTGAAGTTGGAATGGATAATTCAATACGCCCAATTAATACTAACTTCGTTTTAAACAATCCAAAATATTTAGGTGCACAAATTCTTTTAACAAGAAGAAACTTTGGTTGTGGTTCCTCTAGAGAGCATGCCCCTTGGGCTCTAGAAGATTTTGGATTTCGTGCTATTATTGCACCTAGCTTTGCAGATATATTCTATAACAATTGCTTTAAAAATGGCATTCTTCCGATTGTTTTAAGTCATGAAATTGTTGATGATTTATTTAAATATAGCGGTAATATAATTATCAATCTTGAGGATCAAACTGTTAAAACACAGAACCAGACATTTAATTTTGATGTTGAAGCTGAGAGAAAACGTAGACTTCTTAATGGTCTTGATGATATTGGTTTAACATTACAATATGAAAATCAAATACGTTCTTTTGAGACAGAACACTTTAACAAGTTCCCTTGGCTATGATTGGTCACCTTAAAGGTCAAATAATTAGTAAGAATCCTCCCGAAATCCTTATGGAGGTTGGTGGTATTGGCTATGAATTACTCTGTCCAATGTCAACATTCTATGAGCTGGGTAATCCGAATGATGAGATTTTACTTTTTACACACCTCAGCATTAAAGAAGATGCTCATACACTATTTGGATTTAGATCAAAAGATGAAAAAAATATTTTTAGAGAATTAATAAGAGTTAACGGTGTGGGACCAAAAGTTGCACTTGCAATATTGTCGCACCTTTCTGTAACCTCTCTGATTGAGTGTATTGCCATTGAAGACTCAGATCTTTTAGCAAAAACCCCCGGTATCGGTAAAAAGACTGCACTAAAGCTTATAGTTGAATTACAAGATAGACTTAGCAAGGTAGAACTAGTCAGTAGTCCTAGCGGAACCAATGGATTTCGACAGAATAGCAATCCAAATGCTAAACAAGCGATTGAAGCGCTTCAGTCTCTTGGCTTTAAAACAAAAGAAGCAAACAAGATGGTTTCAAAAATTGAAGACAAAGACCTCACAACAGAGCAACTGATCCGTTTAGCTCTTCAAAATAAATAACTATACAACTACTTTCTTTCTAGAGTACTTTGTTTTAATTCTTCCGAGCATATTAATAAAGTCATAGTTCATTAGATACATGCAAGGTAAAAGTATTAGGGTTAGAACTGTTCCAAATATTAATCCATAACCAAGAGCAAGAACCATTGGCTGAAGGAATACATCTGTACCACCGATACCATAAGCAAGTGGCAAAACACCAGCCATTGTCGTTAGAGTTGTTAGTACGACAGCTCTTAGACGGTCTCTAGAGCCTCTAGCAATCCAAATAATCTTGTCTTCTAAAGCGGCACTCTTTTCTTTAATATAATTAAGGTGGCTTACCATCACCAAGGAGTCATTTACGATTACACCCATCAGCGCTAATGAGCCTGTTAAAGCAAAAAAGCTAAGTGGTTCACCATGAAAATAAAAAGCCCAAACTACACCAATCAAAGAGAATGGAACAGCAGCCAGTACAAGCATGGGTTGTGAATATGAATTAAAGAGTATTGCGAGTAACAGGAAAATGCCAATAATAGCTACAACAAAAGCTCTGAGAAAATCTTGCAAGGATTCAATCGACTCTTGCGCTCCACCCGAGGTAATGATAGATACTTGAGGGAAATCAACTGGCGCATTAAGTTCTTCTAGAACCATTGTCAATACTGCCGTTTTAGTTGGTGGTGGCTCTCTTGGTGGTCCTCTTTTGATTGATTGATCCCCGTCAAAGTTTTGATCTTGATCTACCTCGCTCGGTTTTGTCTTTGGGCGTCCATTCTTCGGGCGTCCATCAGCTATACTTGCTGTTAATTTGATTGATCGATCCCCGTCAAAATGGTTGTAATCAGGTTCACCTTTAATCTCTCTAAGAGTTGAGAATTTGCTCATTGGTATTGA
>JAQWLF010000014.1:0-3391 GCA_029247465.1 Candidatus Thioglobus sp. | reverse complement strand
CTGATGAATTAAATTTACAATCTCTTTATTGACCAAACCACCAAGAACCATTTCAACAACATCCATGGTCTCACTGTCGGTAACACGCATACCATCAACAAACTCAGTGCTTTTTCCAAGCTTTTCCAGTGTCCTGCCGATCTGAGGTCCACCGCCATGGACAACAATGGGGTTCATCCCAACAGATTTCATGAGCACTATATCGCGAGCAAAACTTGACTTCAAATCTTCATCAACCATAGCGTTACCGCCATATTTAATGACTATTGTCTTTCCCTTAAATTTTTGAATATAAGGCAAAGATTCTGTAAGAACGTCAGCAATTGTGTGAGATGTCATAAGCTATAAGTTTATAAAAACTAGCGGGTATTTTAACAGCCAACAGCCCTAATGACAGGATTTACCTATTTTTTTTAATCGCCAGTAATTGAAAGGCCACGGTGTGATGAAACCAAAAAATAATGAAATTGGTAATACCCAAAGCTTAAATATAGCTCCCCCAGTCAATAAATAATCAACCAAATTCATCGCTAATTCCATGGAAATCATAGAAATTAAACTCATACCTAATGCAGTTTTTATCGCATTTCCAAAATCGATTGACTGCCGCATCAACATGAAAGTCTCTAACAATATGCTGGTGATAATGCCATTGATCATTGCCAATGCAAATATGAACATAACTGGCAAGCCACTATCTTGCAATAATGCAATGGTTCCAAAATCGCCAATCGCACAGCCAATTAAACACCATTTAGTGTTATTTGCACTTCGGCGCCATGTGTGTCTGCATGTCCAAAAATTATCGCTCACTATCTCCACTTTAATAACCTTGATAAATATGTATTGGGTCAAAGACTACAATTATAGTCAAGTAGTTGATATAAAACTATAAAGGCTAATATTATTAAAGAAAAATCTCTTGTAAATCATTAAGAAAATTAAATCCTTTTTCACTCGGCTTTATCCAATTATCATCCTTTATCAACAAGCCAAGATCTACTGCTTTTTCTAATTTAGGACTTAAATTCTCTATTGACTGTCCCGTTCTTGATTGAAATAATTGAGTACTAAAGCCATCTTTCAACCTAAGACTATTGAGCATAAATTCAAAAGAAACATTATCAATTTTTTTTGTACTAGAGTCCCCAGTAGTGCTTTGAAATTTTATTAAATAGTCATTCGGAGATTTTGACTTTAATGTTCTAAATATCGTTTTTGAATTCATATCAGTTATTTTTCCGTGTGCACCTGCGCCAATACCAATATAGTCTCCAAATTTCCAATAATTTAAATTGTGTTCAGATGGACGATTACTAAAAGCAGAAACTTCATACTGCTGGTAACCATTTTGATGAAGCAGATTGGCTCCTTGATTACCCATGTCCCATATATCATCGTCCATTGGAAGAATTGGTGGGTACTTTGAAAATAAAGTGTTTGGTTCAAGTGTCAACTGATAAAAAGAAATATGACTTGGCTTTAGTTTAATTGCTTTCATTAAGTCTTCTAGGCACTTCTCTGAGGTCTGATCCTTTAGTCCATACATAAGGTCAATATTCATATTATCAAAGCCAACTTTTTTTGCCTCAGAAATAGCTTGAGTTGCTTCCTCACCACTATGTATTCTTCCTAAGAATTTCAATTGATCATTGTTAAAGGATTGAACACCAATAGACAGACGGTTTATCCCAGCCTCCCTATACTGAGCAAATTTTTCTACTTCGAAAGTTCCAGGATTTGCCTCAAGTGTAATTTCAATATTCTTGGCTAATGAAAGTCTCTTTTTTAAACCATCAAATAACTCTGAAGCATCACTAATACTCATTAGACTTGGTGTTCCACCACCAATAAAAATTGAGCGAATTTCTCTGTTTTGAACATACTTTAAATCATTATCTAAATCTGCAAGTAACGCATTAATATAGCCTGCATGAATATCCCCTTCGTGAGAGTTAAAGTCACAGTAGGGACATTTTTTCAAACACCATGGGTAATGAATATAGAGTGAAAGTGGAGGTAATTTAAGTAGATTATTCAATGCTTAGTAATTCTACAAGTAAATCGTTTAAAGCTTGTCCTCGGTGTGATATTTTGTTTTTCGTTTCTGGCTCAAGCTGTGCAGAGCTGCAACTATAGTCATGCAAATAAAAGATGGGATCATAGCCAAATCCATTCGTTCCAATTGGCTCTCTAAGCAACTCACCCTGCCATCGCCTCTCGACAATTATTGGATTTGAATCTTCTGCATCTTTTATATATACCATTGCACAACAAAAATGAGCTTTCCGATTATTATGATGCTCCATATTTAAAAGAAGTTTTGTCATATTTTCTTCATCTGTTGCGCCTTCTCTGGCATATCTAGCTGAGTAAATACCTGGCTCACCATTAAGAGCCTCTACTTCAAGACCTGAGTCATCAGCTAAGGCAGGCAATTTAGATTGCAATGAGGCATTTCTAGCTTTGATTAATGCATTTTCAATAAAAGAAGTGCCCGTCTCAGGTACTTCCTTAACCTTCATATCCTTTTGAGATACAACACTATAGTGACCTTTTAGCATTGCGTTTAATTCTCCTACCTTTCCTGGATTACCGGTTGCAAGGATTATTTTTTTCATAGTGTATAATCTTTTTGAACTGAAAACATGGAACAAAAGATGACCCAAGACGAAATGAAAATTGAGGTAGCTAAAGCTGCACTTAAGTATGTCGTTCCAGAGACTATTATAGGCGTAGGGACAGGGTCAACAGCAAATTTTTTCATCGATGAATTGGCAACAATTAAAGAACGTATCAAGGGTGCAGTGGCAAGCTCTGTAGCTACTGCAAATCGCCTCGAAGAGAATGGCATTACTGTATTCGATTTGAACGATGTTGAGGAGATTTCAGTCTATATCGATGGTGCTGACGAGTCAGACGAACAGTTAAACTTGATTAAAGGTGGTGGTGGTGCTCTCACCCGTGAGAAAATCGTTGCCGCAGTTTCTAGCCAGTTTGTTTGTATAGCGGATGAATCTAAACTTGTTAGTGTGTTAGGGGCTTTCCCTTTGCCAGTCGAGGTTATCCCGATGTCTACTAACTACGCTAAACGTCAAATTGTCAAAACGACTGGTGGCTCTCCAATTTTAAGAGATGGCTTTACTACCGACAATGGAAACCTAATACTGGATATCCATGACCTCAAAATCAAAGACCCGAAAAGACTTGAAAATCAACTAAACAACATCGTCGGTGTAGTGACAAACGGTCTATTTGCTGCTCGAGGTGCGGACATTCTACTTCTAGGCACAGCCAATGGGGTTCAGGCCATAACCCCTTCAATTGATAATTGACTCTTCAGTCCTAGAGGAATAAAATCTACTGACGACTACCATGAATAACTTCACAC
>JAQWLF010000011.1:0-9579 GCA_029247465.1 Candidatus Thioglobus sp. | reverse complement strand
AAGAGCTTCCCAATTTGGAAGTCCAGGACATAGATTTTGCTCTATTACGAAGTTAGGAACGCCCATATCTTCAATAGTCAAGGCAGAATGGGTACCAGCTTCTATTAGACCGCCCTTCTCCATGGCTGTATAGTAAGCGTGGCCAAAGGCTCCTTCCCAAACTTCGTGAGATATAGTAACATCTCCAAGACGAATGGATTCATATACACCGTTCGAGTCAGCAGGAACGTAAGCTACGTTGTTACCCATAGACTCAAAAATACCACCAATCACGTAGGACATAACCACTTGGCTTGACCAGTTGTGAATTGGTATAACGATTGGCTTTGTCGAGTCTGCTGCAAGCGCTTGACCTGAAACAGAAGCTAAAGACATCGCTAAAGCAGCTGCAGCTACTTTACTTGTAAACTTTTTCATTTATTTCTCCTTTATAGTTTCATTAAATATTTTAAAGATAAATATAAACCTTTAAACCATTTAACTTAAAAAATGACTTTTCAAACAAAACTGTTATAAAAAACCATACTTACATTCTTAGAAGTAATTACTCATCTAAGATTGTTCTTTTGCTGAGAAAAAAACTACATTCTAACTCGAGTTTTCTCAGGGTCATAAAACGGAAAGCGAACTACAGTCGCTGCTAGACGCTTTTGATGTCCATCTAATTTTCCAACTTCAACTTCATTGCCTATTTCTGACTCTGAAACTGAAATTCTGCACAAGGCAATATTCTTTTTAAGTATCGGCGAACGTGTTGCACTTGTAATAATTCCAACCTGTTGCTTTCCAATATACACGCCATCACCGTGCAGTGCAACTTCATTACTAGTTAATTCTAACCCAACAAGGGTTCTTTGTGGAGAATTCTTACGAAGAATTAATGATTCTTTTCCAGAAAAATCATCCTCTTTTGTTTTGAGTGGAACCGTAAATGATATGCCGGCTTCAAATGGGTCAGTCTGGTCACAAAATTCATATCCTGCAAAAATTAAGCCCGATTCGATTCTTAACATATCAAGCGCATTAAGGCCTAGAGGACATATGTTAAATTCTTCACCGGCCTCAGCAATAGCATCCCAAACCGCCTCACAGTCATCAGGGTGCGCAAAAACTTCATAACCAAGCTCACCTGAGTATCCTGTACGTGAAACCATCACCGGTATGCCAAACTCACCTCCGATACGCCCTATTGTGAATCGGAACCATTTAAGCTCCTCAACGTCAGGTTGGAGTCTTGGCGTCCAAATAATTTTGGCTAGAGTTTCGCGACTCTTTGGACCCTGGACAGCAACATTATGCAATTGGTCTGTTGAAGATTTAATCCACACTTCTAAATTCTTTTCCTTGGCAATTTTACGAAGCAATTTGCCTCCATCCTCTGAACCACCGATCCATCGGAAATTATTCTCACAAAGACGATACAGAGTGCCATCATCTACCATACATCCGTTGTCATAGCACATAGCAGAATAGACAACTTGTCCAATGGCCAGTTTACGAACATCTCTGGTGATCGCATACTGCATCAGTGTTTCTGCATCTTGACCATAGACCTCAAACTTTCTAAGTGGCGCAAGATCAATCATAGCTACACCTTCACGGCATTGCCAGTATTCCTTTATTGCACCTAAATTAGTGTAATCAAGTGGCAACCAATAGCCATTATAGTTATCAAAGTTTTTGGTTAATTTTGAAGTGTTTTTATGAAAACCGGTTTCTTTAGTCATAGTGGGTATTGATTGTGGGTCAGGCCTAAAGGCCGTCGATGGTGAAAAACTGTTACTATTATTATATATCCTAACATGAATGTCAGTTGGATTCCAATTGTTAGCAGAGGAGGTGTCATCTGGGCATGCTGATGAAACACATACCAAATCATCCAGAGCTTTAAATAAAACATAGTCTCCTGGTCTCGACCAAGAAACATCTGAAGTTAGAGAATGGCACTCCTCAATTGCTGTGTTAAAAAAGAGATTCACAGCCACCCAATTTTTTCGTGGGGCGACTCCATGCTTCGCAAGTGCTTTGTTGAAGTTCTCATTACAATTAACATGCCCTGGAAAACCTCTATCCTCATAATATTTAGCGTTGCAAGCCAAACCGAATGTGTCATGCCTACAAACAGAGTCACGAACAACTTCGACAAGTGGAACTGAATTCTGATTATAAAACTTGTCGTGACAACCCGGCTCAGGATAACTCTT
Organism: Candidatus Thioglobus sp.; assembly: GCA_029247465.1. Classification (GTDB taxonomy): domain Bacteria; phylum Pseudomonadota; class Gammaproteobacteria; order PS1; family Pseudothioglobaceae; genus Pseudothioglobus. Next base: position 7,375 of record JAQWLF010000011.1, on the reverse strand, counting down.
AAGCATATGTGATCTTGTTACAGTAGGATCGAGATTCAGCTCCTTATTGTTTTTTAAGTCTTCAACTAAAAACGCTTGAAAATCTGAACATTGATGCCCTTCAACATCAATAACCTGTATATATTCACCTGCCTTGACTTTATATGCTACCGCTGTAGAGTTGTTTACCCTTATTTCCTTAGCGTTTTTTGCTAGAGGTTCTGGAAGACGTTCAGATGGTTTTGTTGGATTTGCGCGCGAAACATTAATTAATATCTCTGTAGGGGCGTCATGCTGATCAACTAACATTGGTCCACCTTTTGCATCAAAAACGCACAAAGTATCACTATCAATATTAAATGATTGCCTTGAGTCAGCAGGATTTGAGTCAGAAAAGAGCTCTGCACCATTTAGATTGTCAGTTTTGATTTGATTATGATTTAATATCGCCCTGAGCATATCAGAGCATGCGTCGATAGATACTTTAGATGAATCATTATTTGGGTTAGTAGACCAGTTTAATGAGTCTAATATAGAAGATTTTTTTGAGTCAAATGCTAAAACACTGCACTGCTGATCTCCCTCAACATCTACAATTTCAACTGAATCACCACAATGCAAATCAATGGAAATTGCCTCACCACCATGTATTTGGTAAGTCTCACAATTGTCACTATATTGGATATTAGAAACTCTCATATAGATAGTTTAATTTAAGAATGACTGAGTATACAAGAAAAAAAATATTCTTCAATTTGATAAAATTCACTTATTGATGAATACAATTCTATACCTTAAATTAGTTTTTGAATTCTAGTTTAAACAGCACCCCAGGGGGTGGGATGCCGTTAAACTAAGGAGATAAAAGCGAAAGCAGAATTATTTATCAACTCTACTCTTACCCCCTAAACGTTACTTATAGTATTTAAAACTTACGGTAAGCGTTATTAAGATCTACCATTGGATGTTTTTCAGACATCTGAAACTTAATCAAAAGTTCACGGGCAATCATGTCACGCTCTTGTTGATTATTTGGAAGTTTAATTGTATCTGGAATTGTGACCCAGCCGTTAATATTTCTATCAAAAACAGCAGCCTGATCTCCCTCATAACCCATATGAACATCCTCTAACCAGTTAAGGTCTTTCCATCCCATTTTGTCAATATATTTTTGCAAAAAAGGTGTAATAAACTTAAGGTCAGGAACTAGGTTTACGTCATATCTATAACCAATATGTTGTCCAATTTCTTGTTCACGATCGGTATCAAGACCATCAGCTCCAACTACAAATTCTTGTTCTTTATTACTCATAATAACTCCTTATCTTAAAAGCGTGTCATATCAGGACGACCGACTGTGTGTTGAGAACCTGCGATAGGAACCTGAGCACAAGCCGAAGCCTCCATAGTTAAAGCAGCCAAATCTTCTGGCTCTAGAGAGTGTATATTCGTCTTACCACAAGCACGAGCCATCATTTGAGTCTCAATTGCAAGGGTATGTAGGAAGTTGTATACACGCTCAGATGCTAAATCTGGGTCAAGACGCTTTCTAAGTTCTGGGTCTTGAGTAGCAACACCAACTGTACAACGACCTGTATGACAGTGATAACACTCACCAGCCTTAACACCCATTTCACCTTCATAGTCAGCTTCTGGAGTGTCTCTATTACAGTTAAGCGCCATAAGAGCAGAGTGGCCAATAGCTACCGCATCTGCACCAAGTGCTACCGCTTTAGCAACGTCACCACCATTACGGATACCGCCAGCATAAACCAAAGAAATTCTGCCAGTCATACCAACATCATCTATCGCTCTACGAGCTTGACGAATTGCAGCAATACCTGGGACACCTGTCTCCTCAGTTGCAAGGTGTGGTCCTGCACCTGTTCCGCCTTCCATACCATCAATATAGATACTATCACAGCCAGTTTTTGCTGCCATACGAACGTCATCGTATACGCGAGCAGCACCAAGCTTCAATTGAATAGGAATCTGTCCATCTGTCGCTTCACGAATCTCTTCAATTTTTAACGCCAAATCATCTGGTCCTAGCCAGTCAGGGTGTCTTGCAGGCGAACGCTGATCAATACCAGCAGGTAATGAGCGCATTTCAGCAACCTGATCGGTTACTTTTTGACCCATTAAGTGTCCACCTAAACCAACCTTACAGCCTTGACCAATAAAAAACTCAACACTATCAGCCAAACGCAAATGGTTTGGGTTGAAACCGTAGCGAGACTGGATACACTGATAAAACCACTTACTTGAATAACGCCTCTCATCTGGAATCATTCCACCTTCACCAGAACAAGTAGCAGTTCCAGCCATCGTAGCACCACGAGCTAAAGCAGTTTTAGCTTCATAGCTCAAAGCCCCAAAGCTCATACCGGTAATGTAGATTGGAATATCTAGCTCTAATGGTCTTGGAGCTTCTGGTCCAATAATAGTCTTAGTTAAACATTTTTCTCTATAACCCTCAATAACAAATCGAGTTAACGTTCCTGGCATAAAAGTTAAATCATCCCAAGTTGGAATCTTTTTAAATAGAGAGAATCCTCTCATTCTGTATCGTCCCAAATCAGATTTGATATGAATATCGTTCATCACTTCCTTAGGGAAGATAAAACTTTTTCCTAATTTGTATTGATCTTCTGAATCACTCATAATATTTCCTTTAGTTTAATTTAGTTAAAAGTACGATTAAAGAACCAGCTTTTTCTCACTAGGCTCAAGGTTGTCGTAGTTCCATAACTGTTTACCTGAAACATACTTTTGCATTTTTTCAACACCTCTAGGAGACTTCATACCATAAAGAGCTAATTTATCTGTTAAGTATCGAACATCTAGTTCTGTCATCTCACCTGGTACACAGTCAACTCCTAATTCTTCAACCTCACCACCAACATAAATAGTGCCGTCATACATTGAGTCACCTAAGTTCATCCCAGCATCACCAAGCACAATCATACGACCACGCTGCATCATGAATCCAGAAAAAGCGCCCGTCTTGCCGCCAACAAGAATTGTTCCGCCCTTCTGGTCAATACCAGTACGAGCACCAACACTACCCTTACAGACAAGATCACCGCCACGAATAGCAGCTCCGAATGTTGAACCAGCATTTCCATCGATTACAACGGTACCAGCCATCATGTTTTCAGCACAAGACCAGCCTACACGACCTTTAATATGAACATTAGGACCGTCAATTAAACCGCAACCAAAGTAGCCTAAGCTATCTGAGAAAGTTAAGTTAAGGCGATTTAAGATTCCAACACCGACACCATGCCTAGACATAGGGTTATCAACCGTAATGTCGCCAATACCCTTTTCCATTAACTCTCTGATTTCACGATTAATTTCTCTTGGTGTCATCTCAAGCGCATCAATCGATGCACTCTTAGACGTATCAACATCAAATGAGTGGAAATACGTTAGATTTTCAGTTTCATCAACAGAAAAAAAGCGTTGCTGAGTTCTTCCTTTTAGTTGCTCCTCATGCAGCCCCATTTCATGAGACGTCTCTTTATTTAGTTTTGCCATACTTTTACCTCTCCGTGATATGGGTCAAATGTTTCAATATGATGATCAAACAATGTTCTAATTGCAACTTCTTCTGAAGCAAGTGCAATCATGTCATCACCCTCATAAACAACCATTGGTTTTGCAGCCATAACATCCTTAGCCATGCCAAGTTGATCTTTTGTTGCAACCAAGTAAGTGAAAACGCCATCTAAATATTCAACTGAATCTTTCATGGCAGTTTCTAAATCAGCGCCCTGACTAATTCTATCTGCAAGGTAAACTGCAATGAGTTCAGAGTCGCAGTTAGATGAAAAGCGGTGACCTTTACGCTCAAGTGCACGCCTATTTGTCCAATAGTTTGTCAACTGTCCATTATGAACCACTGCAACATCACTAAATGGATAAGCCCAGTAAGGGTGAGCAGAGCGAATATCAACGTCCGACTCTGTAGCCATCCTTGTGTGCCCAATTCCGTGAGAACCATTGAAGTCATTGAGGCCATATTGATCAGAAACAACTGATGCATCTCCTAGATCTTTGATTAACTCTAGTGAGTTACCGATAGATAAAATCTCAACACCTTCAATATCTTCAACAAAGTCTGCGACTTTTTTCATATCACCTGAGAATTTAACCTCATATCGATGAGCGTATTCAGTTGGGCTTTCTTTTTTTACAACCTTAACACCTAACTCAGTAAGTCTCGTATTGACTGTTTCAAGGCGCTCTTGAATTGAAGCATGTATATCATAACTACCTTCTAAATCAGCCGCTTCAGCAACCTTAAAACGCAAAATTTGATTTCCATTATCGTCACCATACATTGCATAGCCCGTTGAGTCTGGCCCTCGATGCTTCAAAGCTTGCAGCATTGATGTCATTTGTTCACCAATGTTTACATCCTTTCCAGCTTTTTTATGAATAATTCCTGCTATTCCGCACATAAAATAATCTCCCTTTCCGAAAAATTGCCCACCGGTTAGGTGGGCACTCTAAATAAAAAACCTAAATTAAACTAGCCTAAGGTAGGCAGTCCAAGTAAGTTTCCGTATCCCAATTTGTAACCGTATGATTAAATCTTTCCCACTCATCTGTCTTGTAGTGGTGATAGACCTTATACATTTCATCAGGCATCGCAGATTTAATAACTTCGTCATTCGCAAGTTCATTCATCGCATCTCCTAGGGACATAGGAAGCTTAGTAACTTGTTTACCTGCCTCCATTGCTGCATAGATGTTGCGCTCTTCAGGCTCCCCTGCATCAATATTATTATCAATACCATCGCCCATAGCTTTCAACAAAGCTGAACCCATCAAGTAAGGGTTAACCATTGAGTCAACTGAACGATACTCAAAACGACCTGGCGCGGAAACACGAAGCGCACAGGTACGGTTCTGGTAACCCCAGTCGGCAAAAATTGGTGCCCAAAAACCCGTATCCCAAAGACGACGGTATGAGTTCACCGTTGAAGAGCCAATTGAAGTCAGTGCTGGTAAGTGCTTAATAACACCACCGATCGAGTTAAGTCCAATAGGACCCGGCATCTTTTCGTCAATAGAAGGGTCCGGCATAAATGTATTTTCACCACCCTCTTTATAGGTAAAGCAACCAGGCATACCTGGAAGCTCTCCATCACCAGTAGCAATTTCTGGATGGAATACCTCTTTACCACCTTTCCATAAAGACATATTGTGGTGACAGCCTGAAGCAGATACACCCATAAAAGGTTTACTCATAAAGCATGCAATCAAACCGAACTCACGAGCAACTTGCGCGCAAATTTGGCGGTATGTTGTTAAGCGGTCGGCATTTCTGAGTACGTCATCAAATTGTGTATTGAGTTCTAATTGACCCGGTGCATCTTCATGGTCACCTTGAATAATATCAAGACCCATTTGCTCAGAATATTCAATAACTTTCATGAATACTGGACGTAACTCTTCAAACTGATCAATGTGGTAACAGTTTGGCTTTGTTACACCACCATTTGGATTACCATCATCGCCACGCTTTAGCCACATCATCTCTGGCTCTGTACCGCAACGCATATCTAAACCATATTGATCTTGGAATTCCTTGTGTTGTCTATATAAGTTACCACGGCAATCAGATGTTAATGCAGCGCCTGCATTTTCACGCTCTTCACGATTTCTATAAAGTCTACAGAAAACGCGAGCTACTCTCTTATCCCATGGAAGCTGGCAAAAAGTGTCAGGATCTGGTAAGCCTACTAGCTCTGAAGCTTCAGGTCCATATCCAATATAGTCACCGTGTCGATCTATAAATAAGTTGGCTGTTGAGCCGTATACTAGTTGAAAACCTTTTTCAGCCAATCTCTCCCAGTGACGTGCAGGAATACCCTTACCAACGATACGACCGGTAACGGATACAAACTGATAATATACATATGTAACACCCAAAGCATCGATCTTAGCTTTAACATCTTTTACAAGCTTATCGCGACCAGGTTCGTTAACGTGTTGTTCTAAATCTGTCATTTAATTTCTCCAAAAAAATAAAAAAAATCTTTATTAAAGATTTACCCCCTATATATGTATTTATTTAGTTTCAAAGTAAATAAACTAAATAAATACATCAAAAGTTTGTTGCTAGCCATACTGTGGTAGTTAAAAATAAAAAACTACACCACTGAAATAACTTAAAAAAGATTACTATTTAACTAATATTCGTGAGAGTATACTCCCAATGATATTCCATTGTCAAGAAATTTTTGTGATTTTAAAGAAATTAAATAAAAGAGTTTTTTTCTTCTAATTTATCAAAAAAAATAAGAAAAATTATGAAAAAAAGTGGTCCTATAGGGAAGTATCTATATAGATAATAAACAACAACAAGGATTAGTAGTAAAACTTTAATAAAAAACTAAATTTAATCTGAACTAGTGGAACAGATAATAGTTAAAAATTGACATTCATCTGTGATAATTTTTTTAGGTCCGTGTGGTTTATCTGAGTCAAAATATATGGAGTCACCCTTTTTGAAGTTGTAAATCTTGCTTCCATAGTAATAATCCATTTGACCTTTAAGCATGTATATAAATTCAACGCCCTTGTGTTGAAATTCTGGAAAATCATAGTCTCTCGAACTGACAGTGATAAGACATGGCTCGACTTTTAGTGGCCCCCCTACTGTATGACCGAGAAGCTGATAATGACGACTCTCATCTGACCCTGCTCTTTCTATTGTTAAACCTTCTCCTGACTTAATAAAGGTTGGCTCAACGTCTTTATCATGCTGCTCAAACAGAGATGTAATTGAAATATTAAGTGCATGACATATTAATTGAATCGTTTTTAATGAAGCACTAATCTGACCATTCTCAATTTTTGAAAGCATACTTGCAGATAACTGCGATTGCTTTGATAGTTGCTGAAGTGTTACCCCAGCATTTTTACGGTTAATACGGACTTGCTTTCCAATGGATGCTTCTAGCTGCTTATCGGTTCCAAAACTTGGAAGCTCTTTATTTATTATTGAAACGCTTTTTTGTTTTAATGGGTTTTCTGAGTTAGAAGACATAAATTAATTATTTACTTAGAATAAGAAATATATATTATAAAGAAAATAATATTAGTACACAACTACCCAAATGAACTTGATTATTATCTTGAGCGGCGACTTCTTCGATTCTTAGTCGGTGTTGAGTCATCTCCTTGGAAAATCGCCCTAGAACCCTTCGACATTGGGCCTACCATATTTTCAATCTGTTCTAGAGTTGGAGGTGAACTTATCTGGTGCTCATCCATAGCCTTTCGCATTGCTCTTACATGATCAAAGGTCGTTCCACAGCAACCACCAATAATTTTTGCCCCCGAGTTCATAGCAATTTGAACGTAGTCAGCCATTAAC
>JAQWLF010000001.1:0-13609 GCA_029247465.1 Candidatus Thioglobus sp. | reverse complement strand
TTTGTGTTGAATTGGTGAATTTACTATGTAGATAAAACTAAAGTTAACAAAATGCTATATACTCATTGTTTTTGCCCATAATTATTATGAAAAAACAACTTACTATTGTATTTTGTTCGTTATTCATGTCTCTTGCTTTTGCTCATAAGCCAGTGCTTAACGAAAATTCAACCTATCCTGCAGATTCACCTTATGAGATTGAAGAACCGGAAATATCAAAAGCAATCTACTCAACCCTTACGGGGGACCCTCACTACTATCGAATTCAGTCTGATATTGATTTTGATTTCTATGCAGGGATCCTAGCTGCCAAAATTGGTGAATGCGACTTAGAACAAAAGTTTTCATTTGAGGTCTTAGACTCTGAGTTTCATAATATCAGTCTAGCAGATGGTGAAAACTTTGAATGGACTCCCTGGTATGAAGAGTATGGAAAACAGTGGTATTGGAACGGCCCAGAGGTTGGTGAAAAGTTTTTATCTGATAGAGTCTATGAAGCAGGAACATACTATATTAAAGTATTCAATGACTCCAACACAGGGCAATACATTATGGCTGTAGGGGATATTGAAAAATTCTCGTTTACTGATATTGTTGGATTATTATTTTCAATGGGTGACATCGAAGATGAGTATTGGGACCCAAGCCTTTGCTCCCTAAGCTGATCTTAACTTAATTAATGTACCAATTACACGAGTATATTAACAATGTTAAAAAAAATACTCGTCATCCCTCTCATCACTTTATTAGTAGGGTGCAATCCTGGTGATATAGATAATAGCTCAGATTCTGCAGCGCTAAGTGGTGAGGCAATTTATAATATAAATTGTGCAAGCTGTCACGGTCCTAATGGTCGAGGCCTTGCTGAAGATTGGAAGGTAAAGGATGCGAATGGCAACTATCCAGCACCGCCTCTTAATGGAACGGCACACACTTGGCATCACTCACCGGCTCAGTTACTTTATACAATTAATAAGGGTGGAACAGAAATGGGTGGTCAAATGCCTGCATTTGAAGAATTGCTTTCTGAAACAGAAAAACAAGCCTTAATAGAGTATATGTATAATCTATGGCCAAACGAAATTCAAACAAGATATGATGAGAGATACAAATAGGAGACAAGATGCAATTTATACCAGCAATTAATGATGGTTTTTGGCTTTGTAAGCACACCTGGAAACGAAGTAGATTGAATACATTTTGGTGTTTACTTGGTTGTTCAATCGGCGATTTTGGCACTATTTTTACCTTTCAAATGATTGAACATAGCTGGTCTGTTTGGCAGGTTATGACGCTTGCAATAATGAATGGACTTCTAACGAGTATTGCTTTAGAAACAATCATTCTTAGTAAACAAATGGCAATAAGATTAGCGTTTAAAACTGCTATCGGCATGAGCTTTATATCAATGATTGCTATGGAATTTGCAATGAATTTAACAGATGTACTCCTTACAGGTGGTGCAGTTCTAACTTGGTGGGTGATTCCTTTTATGCTATTAGCAGGATTTGCTACGCCTTTGCCATACAACTACTGGCGTTTAAAGAAATATGGTCTAGCTTGTCATTAACTCACCCAGGGATATGATGTTAAATATGTTGCAGCTAAAGGGGTTTATCTTAAAGTAATCAGTAAGTATTGGTCGGGACGGCAAGATTTGAACTTGCGACCACTTGACCCCCAGTCAAGTGCGCTACCAGACTGCGCTACGCCCCGAAATAACCAGAATTGAATAATTGATTATCTAAATTTCCCGAAGAGATAACCTGCAATAAACGCAACCAATCCAAAAGGTATAGCCACTGACATCCAAGGTATTAGATTATCTAAACTTGGACTCCTAGCAAAAGGCTGTATGTAAAAAGAAGTTGAAGCAAATAAACTCCATGCCAGAAAGGTTCTTGCATAGAAGTTAGACTTACTTCCCGTCTGAGATTTTGGCCTTACTATCCTAAAAAATAAATATCCAAATCCAACAGAAACAAGTGTACTAATAAAAATTAACATTTTTGAACTCCTAAAATAACTATTTTACCTTGTGTTTAATTTGAGTTACAGATTGGACATTTTAAGTCTTTACCGATTTTAACTTTTCTAAAACTTAAATCCAATCCATCAACCAGAAGCAATGTTCCGCATAACTCATCGCCCAAGCTTAATATCACTTTTATTGCTTGCAACGCTTGAATGGTACCAATGAGTCCAGCTACTGGCGCTAAAACACCACTTTGAACGCAGCTCTCATTATCATCCCCTTCTTCTGTATAGAGGCACTGATAGCATGGCTGATCTTTTTCATATCCCTTAAAAACCGAAACCTGGCCTTCAAATCTAATAACAGCTGCTGAGACGAGAGGTTTTTTATAATCAACGCATACTTTGTTGATTTCAAATCGACTTTCAAAGTTATCGGTTCCATCTAAAACAATGTCTACATCTTTAATCAAAGTAGAAAGGTTATCCGTATGAATCAGCTCATTGGCAATGGTTACTTTGATATTAGGATTAAGCTCAGTCAATTTATTCTTTGCAGAATCGACTTTATCCTCGCCAATATCTTTGGTTTGATGAATGATTTGACGCTGAAGGTTAGATAGCTCTACTTGATCAAAGTCAGCAATAATAATATGACCTACCCCTGCAGCTGCCAAATAAAGCGCTGTTGGAGAGCCGAGACCTCCCATTCCAATAATTAGTACTGTGGAATCCATGATTTTTTGTTGACCCTCAACATCTATCTGAGGCAACATAATTTGCTTAGAGTATCTGAGTAATTCTTGGTCTTCCATATATCTATTTAAAGTACTTATTAATTTTAGGCAAAATCACCATCTGGCAGTAGGGTTGGTTAGGGTTGTTGTTATAGTAATTTTGGTGATAACTCTCTGCAGGATAAAAAATATCTAGCTCGGTAATTTCAGTCACCGCGCCTTTAATTGCTCCAATAATAGACGTTGCAATTTGTTTTTGAGAATCGTCAGTATAGAAGACAGCAGATCGATACTGTGTTCCTTTATCCGCACCCTGCTGATTAAGGCTTGTTGGGTCATGTGTAGCAACAAAAACCTCTAACAATTCAGAGTATGAAATTTGTTGTTCATCATAGTCAACTTTTAAAACCTCTGCGTGATTACTTTGACCACCACATATCTCTTCATAAGAAGGATTCTGAGTTAATCCATTGCAGTACCCATTGGTCAACTCTTTAACGCCATTAACGCGCTGAAAAATTGCCTCTACACACCAAAAGCATCCGCCGGCAAGATAAGCTGTTTGCATGTATTATTGTAAATAATTAAAAGAATGATAGTATATCTTATGATAGCAAAAGAAGTAATAAATGAACTGAAAATCTTAGCTACCGAAGATCGTCGAAAATCAAATGAATGGTTCTTTAAAACGAACAAAGGGGAATATGGCTATGGAGATATTTTTCTTGGCGTAAGGATGCCAGATATTCGAAAAGTTGCGAAAAAATTTAGCCCTAAAATTACCCTAAAAGAACTGACAGAGTTAATTCAAAGCCCAATCCATGAAGTTCGACTATGCGCACTAATTATTTTGGTCAATCAATACAAAAAAGGCAACTTTAGTAAAATCTTTGAGTACTACATAAGGCAGATAAATTTTATTAATAATTGGGACTTAGTTGACTCAAGTGCGCCGTATATTGTAGGCGATTATCTTTATAATAATCCGGACGAAAGGTCAATTTTATTCGAATTTGTTCATTCAGAAAATCTCTGGGTCAGACGAATTAGTATTGTTTCTACTTTCACTCTTATCAAAAACAACCAATTCAATGAAACCCTTCAAATAGCAAAAATACTTCTTAATGATAAGCATGACCTCATCCACAAAGCTGTCGGTTGGATGCTACGGGAAGTATACAAAAGAGATCAAGATCTAATCCGAACTTTTTTGAAACAAAACTACGCACAACTTCCAAGAACTACTTTAAGATATGCTATTGAGCGCATGGATGAAGTTGAAAGGCTTTTATTTCTCAAGGGATATTTCCCTTAATTTCAGTAATTACTATTTTCCTGAAGAGTTATTAAAATGGAGTAGACATGACACAGAACATCAAAAATGAACACGGAAATGGCTTAGTATTAATTCTTCTGGCTCTCTCCATTCTATCCCTAGTTTGGTTATTTACACCATTCATTGCCTACCTTTTTTTATCGCTATTAATTTGCATATCGACCTATAGTAGCTTCAATAAGCTCTCCAAAAAATACTCGAAAAACCTTGCTGCAATAATAATGACAATTCTGGTGACAGTTCTGTTGATACTTCCACTTGGTTATATTTTGTTTTTCAGTGGTATCGAGATTACCAATCTTATAAATAAGCTTCAAAGTGACTATCAGGTCAGTGAAATTAGAAGAATTAAAGATCAAATCATTTTAGGTTTGCCTATATCTGACTCTATCCGTGAGTTTCTAGATAGCTCTCTTCGTAACAATTTTGAGAGTATTGCTTTTGCCATTAAAGACTTCTCTATAGTGATTCTTAAAAGTATTACCACCCTTTCAAGTCAATTTATCTTTTTTGTTATTATTACAATCTTTTCTCTTTATTACTTTTATATTGATGGCCCTTCTTTTATTGATAAGGTAAGAAAGGTCTCACCACTTGATAATAAAATTAATGACTTGCTTTTTAATCAATTCTCAGCACTTTCTCTTACTCTGGTTGGGAGTGTCTTCTTAGTTGCATTAACCCAAGGTATTGCTTTTGCAATTGGAGTCATGATTGTTGGATTACCGGCCCTATTTTTTGGAGTCGCGATGGCTCTTGCAAGCTTTATCCCGATACTTGGAGGGTTGCTAGTTTGGTTTCCATTATCGATTTATCTATTTGCTATTGGCGAGCCTACCAATGCAATTATTATTATAATTTTTGGTGCAGTTATATCGGGTACATTGATTGATAATTTCCTAAGACCAATTATCATTATGAAACTTTCAAATTCAATGAATCATCAGAGCGCATTAAATAACACTCTTATTACTGTTCTTTCGACTCTAGCAGGAATTATTAAGTTTGGTATATTGGGTCTTTTTATTGGTCCAATCATTGCAGCGATGTCGATTACTATTTTCGACATATATCAAATTCAATTTGGTAAATCTAAGTGAATCTTTGATAAAATTCTCAACTTAATTTCTAAATTCCAAAACACATGCTTAAAGAGCTAATTGAATACATAAAAGAGTACGAAGGAGAGAATGACCTAGGTGATTACCTTGACACAAGGTACATTCGATTAACTGATCAGCACCATGACCAGATAGCTAGCTCAATGTCGGAAGGTGAGTTGACACCCAAGAAGGCATCAAACTGCCCTGCTGAGAGGTTCTTTTTGCACTTTAATGAAACTATATTATTTGTCAATAAGTTAACTGAAGACCCTAATTCAATCTATGACGTAGAGATGGTTCAAAATGAAGATTCATTAAATGAATCTAAAGAGCTCATATTTGCATCATTCTCGTTGGATGACGACTACACTCCTAAATTAAAAAATCGCAAGGTGAGTGGTAAGACTGCAGACGAGAATCTTCAGCAACTAACTATGCTATCGGTGATGCCAATCGTAATAGGGTTTATGGTCGCAATAACAGACTAGATTAAACCTACTTACCTTTCTGAGTTGCTTTTTTGAGTTTAGGGCCAGCCTTAAAGGTAACAACTTTTCTAGCACTAATAATAACCTCTTCTCCAGTTTTTGGATTTCTACCAGGTCTTTGAGTTTTTTCTCTTACAACAAAATTTCCAAAACTCGATAATTTAACTTCCTCACCATTCTTGAGCGTTTCAATTATCTGATCAAAAAATTGGTTCGTTAACACTAACGCCTGAGTTTGAGTTAGTTCGGTTTTTTTAACTAGAGCGTTAGCAATATCTTGTTTGGTTAGGGACATATTTATTTATCTTAGTTTGGCTGAAAATTTAGATTCTAAATGTTTCACTATTTTACTAACATTTTGCTCTAACTGTTCATCGGTTAATGTGGCTTCTATTGATTGATAAGTAAGGTTTAAGGCAACACTCTTTTTACCCTGCTCAATGTGCTGACCTTCATAGACATCAAACAAGTTAACGTCAATAAGGTCGTTTTGCTTTAGAGAGAGAATTGAATTGATAAGTTGTTCAGAACTAACGTCCTTTGAAACAACTAATGCAATATCTCTTTGAGAGGCCTGGAATGAAGAGAAAGCTTGATAGCTTGAAATCTCTCCTTGCTCAATGTCACTCTGGTTAAGTTCAAATAAAAATAACTTAGGCAATGATAGCTTCTTTTGGAGGACAGGAGAGAGCGCTCCAAGCCATCCTATAAATTGACCATTTTTAGAGACTTTAGCTGACTGACCAGCCTGCAATGCTGGATGCTCAGCGGCCTCAAATGAATAATCACCTTTGCTATGATCTAGGAGGGATTGGACATCAGATTTGGCATCAAAAAAATCAACCTCTCTATCACCACTCCCCCACTGCGACTCAAAACGATTACCACAAACGATTCCAGCTACTTTTTGTTTCTGATCCTCAACTGAGGTGCCAGAGAAGGAAAGTCCAGTTTCAAAGAATCTGGCATTTTGGTGCCCTCTCCTACGATTCATTTTCACAGTCTCTAGAAGTCCTGGCCACAAACTTGAGCGCATCACTGACATATCATCTGAGATTGGATTTTTTAATAAAATTTTCTTAGCGCTTGGGTCAATTAAGTCGTGGTACTCATCGGAAATAAAGCTGTAGGTAATGACTTCTTGATAGCCTCTATTGACGAGCGACTGAGAAAGATCATAGGAACTAACTTTTGATTGAGAGGAGTGAGCTATATTTGCATCTATTGAAAGTTTCTTAACAGGTATCTTGTCGTAACCATAAAGCCTAGCTAACTCTTCAATTATGTCTGCCGGTATGCGAACATCGAAACGGAAACTTGGAGGTGTAACAGTCCACGAATCCTTGTGCGCTTTATATTTAAACTCTAGGAACTTAAACTTAGATTCTATCCATTTAGGGTCTAGATCGAAACCTAGTACGCTGGCTATTTTTTCTCTAGATATTTTGATCGGCTCAAGTAATGAAAGAGAAGATGGGTTAATACATTCATTTATGGGTGACGCCTTACCACCACAAATATCAAGAACTAATTCGGTAGCCCTTTCTAGGGCTTGCTTCGTTATATTAAAGTCAACACCACGCTCAAATCTTAGTGAAGATTCGGTATGCAGTCCATAAGACCTAGCAACTCCTGAGATCGCGATTGGATCAAAGAAGGCACTCTCCAGAAGAATTTTTGATGAACCACTAAGAGTAGCAGTTTTCAATCCTCCCATGACGCCGGCAATTGCTATGGCTGAATTCTTATCAGCAATAACGAGGGTGTCTTTATTCAAGGAGACGGTTTGGTCATTCAATAACTCAAGCTTCTCATCTTTTTTTGCAGCTCTTACTTCTATGTTGCCTTTGATCGTAGTTAAATCAAATGCATGCATAGGCTGACCCAACTCGAGCAAAACGTAGTTAGTAATATCGACTATAGGCGAATGCAACTGTTGAGAGGCTCTTTGAAGCCTCTGAGCCATCCATTTTGGCGTAGTAGCGCTATTATCAACGCCTTCAATAACCCGTGTTAAATATTTAGGACAATCGCTAGGACTAGACACTTTGGCTGTGAATGACTTAGTGCCCTCCTGTTTAGCAACATAATCTATTGACGGAAGAGAAAGGTCGTAATTAACACAGACCTCCCTAGCAACACCAAGAACACTAAAGCAGTCCCCTCTATTTGGAGTAAGGTCAAGCTCAATGATGTGATCATCTAGGTCAAGAACAGTCCTAACATTCTCACCTATTGATGCTGAGGAGTCGAGCTCTAAAATGCCTTCATGATCATCTGAGAGACACATTTCAGATTCTGAGCAAATCATTCCGTTAGACTCAACACCTCTAAGTTTGGCTTTTTTAATTTTAAGATTATTAGGCAGTACCGAGCCAACAGTCGCAACAACAACCTTAAGGTCTTTTCTGACGTTAGGTGCACCACAAATAATTTGTAAATTATCCACACTACCAATATCAACCTCACAAAGGCTTAACTTATCTGCGTTGGGGTGTTTAGCACAGTTTACAACATGCCCTACAACTAGACCTTCAAAGGGTGGTGCGACAGGCGCAAGCCTTTCAACCTCAAGTCCGGCCATCGTTAATTTCTCAGACAGCTCTTTATCGCTAACTTTAGGGTTAACCCATTCTCTTAGCCATCTAGTAGAAATATTCATATCAAATCCTATCCACTAAAATTGATTTAAAAAGCGAATATCATTTTCAAAAAATAATCTCAGGTCATTAACGCTATAACGTAGCATAGCTAATCGCTCAACGCCCATACCAAAAGCCGACCCTGAAAATTCATTAGGATCAATCTTAACTGCGCTCAAAACGTTAGGATGAACGACACCACAACCTAAAACCTCAAGCCAGCCAGATTTTTTACAAACTCGGCAACCATCACCTCCACAAATTACGCACTCAATATCTGCCTCGGCTGAGGGTTCAGTGAATGGAAAGTAAGACGGGCGAAAGCGAACCTTAAGGTCATCCTTTTCAAAATAAGCCCTTAAAAAGTCAATTAGTAACCCTTTTAATTGCGCAAAAGACGCCTCCTTGTCAACAATCAACCCTTCTACTTGGTGAAACATAGGTGTATGAGTCACGTCAGAGTCGCAGCGATATACCTTTCCCGGGGCTATCACTCGTACTGGCGGTTTTTGTCTCTGTAGTGTTCGAATCTGGACCGGCGACGTGTGTGTTCTTAAAACGGTGTTAGCGTCAAAATAAAAGGTGTCATGCATCGCCCTTGCGGGGTGATGCTCGGGAATATTTAGCGCACTAAAGTTATGAAAATCATCTTCAATTTCGGGCCCAATCTCTATCTCGAATCCTGCCTTAGCAAAGATATTTTGGATATGGTGAAGTGTTTGAGTAATAGGATGTAGTCCACCCTTTTCAATATTTCTGCCGGGCAATGTGACATCAATTCTTTCTTCGAGTAGGCGCCTTTGAAGAGCTACCTCTTCGAGCTCTTCTTTTCGAGTCTCAATGAGATTCTGAATCTTAACCTTAGCTTCATTGATGGCCTCACCCATCACTGGGCGTTCTTCTTTAGAGAGTTTGCCTAGACCCTTAAGAAGATCAGTTAATTCACCTTTTTTGCCCAAAAAAAGTACTCTTGAATCCTCAAGAGCCTTTAGGTCTATAGCACTCGCTATAGATTTTTTGGCGTCGGTGATAATCTTGTTAATCAAAATGCCTATTGTTTGCTATGTTTTAAAGACTGCAATGTTAATTACAGTCTTTTGATTCGATTTTACTACTCAGCCAGTCCAGCTTTAGCTTGATCTGCAATTTTAGCAAAAGCATCTTTGTCAAATATAGCAATATCTGAAAGAACTTTACGATCAATCTCAATACCAGCTTTGTTTAAGCCGTTAATAAACTGTGAGTAGCTCAAGCCATTATTTCGTGCCTCAGCGTTGATACGCACAATCCACAATCTACGGAATTGACGACGACGCTGACGACGGTCACGATAGGCATACTGTCCTGCTTTGATAACCGCCTGCTTAGCAACGCGATAAACTTTTGAACGAGCACCATAATAACCTTTGGCTTTCTTTAATACTTTTTTATGTTTGGCATGCGCCTGCACACCTCTTGAAACTCTTGCCATAGTAATACTCCTAGTTTAACTGTAAGGTAACATTCTTTTAACCATTGGAACATCGACCTTTTCAATGGAATCTGGGGAACGCAAAGAGCGTTTTCTAGAAGTACTCTTCTTGGTCAGAATATGCCTCAAGTGCGAGTGTTTACTTTTGTAACCGCCGCTGGCGGTTTTTGTGAAGCGCTTTGCAGCACCTCTATTGGTCTTTAACTTCGGCATCATTTACTCCTTCACCCTTTTCGGGTTCAATTTTTCGGGCTTTCGCCTTACTCTTCTTCGATTTGGGTGCTAGCATCATGCCAAGCTGGCGACCCTCCATTTTTGCTCGTTGTTCTAGAACGGCAAATTCTTCAGTATCCTTTTCAATTCTATCTAACATCTGTGCACCTAACTCTCGGTGCTGAACTTCGCGACCACGAAACCAAATAACTACTTTGACTTTGTCACCATTATCTATAAATTCAACCAATTTCTTAAACTTGATTTGGTAATCCGCCTCCTCAGTTCCCGGACGATACTTGATCATCTTTACGTGAGTTTTTTTCTGTTTCTTTTTAGCGTCACTCTTCTGCTTTTTTAGTTCATATTGAAATTTACCAAAATCCATAATTCGACATACTGGCGGTTCTGCATTTGGTGAAACTTCAACTAGGTCTAATCCTGCATTTATAGCTAATTCAAGTGCCTCATCTTTACTTAGGACTCCCAACTGTTCACCTTTGTTATTTAACACTCTGAGTTCTGGTGAACTAATATATTGATTAATCCTTGTCGTTACCTTATTTGGTCTTTTAATAATTACTCCTGTTTTATTAACTTAATCAACGCCTCAACAGACATTGAACCTAAATCCTCTCCGCCTCTCCGACGAACAGAAATTTGGTTATTTTCAACTTCTCGATCACCCACTACTAAAATATATGGGTAACGTTGCATCGAGTGCTCGCGTATTTTAAAGCCTATCTTCTCATTCCGCAAGTCCGAAATCACTCTAAGTCCTTGTTTTTTTAGCTGGTTCTCTATTTTTTTAGAGAATTCTTCTTGTTTTTGGGAAATATTTAAAATAACTGCTTGAATTGGAGCGAGCCATGAAGGGAGCGCACCCTCATAATGTTCGATTAATATTCCAGTGAATCGCTCAATAGATCCAACGATAACTCTATGAAGCATTACAGGTGTTTGTTTTGAACCATCTTCAGCAATATAATGCGCATCAAGACGCTCCGGCATAGAAAAATCTGCCTGTATTGTGCCGCACTGCCATTCACGATCTAGGCAATCTTTTAAGACAAACTCAACCTTAGGTCCATAAAAAGCGCCCTCACCTTCTTGAAGCGTCCAATCTATGCCTTTAGCATCCAAAGCCTTAGCAAGTGCAGCTTCCGCTTGATCCCAATCCTCATCAGAACCAACTCGTTTCTCAGGTCTAGTAGAGAGCTTAATATCGATGTTTTCAAAACCAAAATGCTTATAGACTTTAAATGTCAGATCGATAAATGCAGACACCTCGCTTTGAAATTGATCTTTTGTACAAAAAATATGTGCATCATCCTGAACAAAGTTTCTAACACGCATAATTCCATGAAGAGTCCCGGACGGTTCATTACGGTGACAAGAGCCGAATTCAGCTAAACGTAATGGTAAATCACGATAAGACTTAAGGCCTTGGTTATAAATCTGTACATGACCCGGACAATTCATCGGCTTAACGGCATAGTCACGATTCTCTGAGTGGGTTGTGAACATCGCGTCACCAAACTTGTCCCAGTGTCCTGATTTTTCCCATAACGTCCTGTCAATTACTTCAGGTGTATGAACTTCTAGATAGCCATGATCTTTAAAAACTTGGCTCATATACTGAACAATTATTTGATAGAGAGTCCATCCCTTTGGGTGCCAAAAAATCATTCCTGGCGCCTCTTCCTGAGTATGAAAAAGATCCTGAACCTTAGCAATCTTCCTGTGGTCTCTCTTTTCAGCTTCTTCTAAGCGATGTAAATGTGTCTCTAAGTCGTCCTTATTTTCCCAAGCTGTTCCATAAATTCTTTGAAGCATTTCATTGTTTGAATCACCACGCCAATAAGCACCAGCTAATTTCATTAACTTAAATGCTTTTAACTTACTAGTAGAGGGAACATGAGGTCCACGACAAAGATCAACAAAATCTCCTTGCTTGTATAGAGATAAAGCCTCATTAGTAGGAATCGATTCAATAATTTCAGCCTTGTAGTGCTCGCCCATTGATTTAAAAAATTTAACCGCCTCTTCTCGAGTCATTTCCATTCTTTCTATCACTAAATTCTGCTTCACAATAGCGTTCATTTTTTTCTCAATCTTTGCTAAATCTTGCTCTGAAAAGCCATCCTTATAAGCAAAGTCGTAATAAAAACCGTTATCAATGACAGGACCAATAGTGACCTGCGCATCGGGATATAGTTGTTGTGTTGCCTGCGCTAAAAGGTGGGCAGTAGAATGACGAATAACTTCAAGGGCCTTGTCATCTTTATTAGTAATAATTGCTAGAGAGGAATCACTCTCAATTAGATAAGAGGTGTCAACTAATTGACCATCAATCTCGCCTGCTATTGCGGCCTTTGCCAAGCCGGATCCAATAGAAGATGCCACATCAGCCACAGTTAGCGACTGATCGAAAGATTTAACTGTGCCGTCAGGCAATGTTACATTTGGCATAACTAATGAATAAAAATTAAAAAATTTATTTTACCTTGATAGCGCACTTATCTTAGTCAAAATTAAGACTTTAAAGGTATATTAACAGGTTATGAAGATAGCTCGAAAATCACCAGAACTATTAATCCTTCTAATGACCATAGGTTCAGCAATAAGCTGGGCTGTGTGGCTTAATTTACTGAATAATTTCGCAATCGAAAAGATCGATTTCAACGGTGCAGAGATGGGAATACTGCAAAGTCTAAGAGAAATTCCTGGCTTTCTAGCTTTCACGGTCATTCTGGTTTTAGCTTTCATTAGAGAGCAAAAGCTTGCCTATGTGTCACTCGCGCTGCTTGGAATTGGAATCATATTAACGGGTTTCGTTCAAACAAATATGACCTTTTATCTAGCAACGATTGTTATGTCTGTTGGCTTTCATTACTTTGAAACCATTAATAGTTCATTAACTCTACAGTGGATTAATAAAGAAAAAACAGCTGAATTCTTAGGAAGAGTTATCGCTACTCGCTCAGCGGCATCTATCATAGCATTTGCTTTAGTTTGGATAATGTTTGAGCAATTTGATATTGAGTATTTATGGATTTATATGATTGGTGGTGGTGCTTCAGTCGTGATAGTTGTATTTTGTTGGCAGCACTTCTCTTTATTTCCTGAAAAAGTAGTTCAAACTAAAAAAATTATTCTGCGTAAACGTTATTGGCTCTACTACACACTACAATTTTTGAGCGGCGCTAGAAGACAAATATTTGTTGTTTTTGCTGGCTTCTTGATGGTTGAAAAGTTTGATTTTAGTGTTGCAGAAATATCACTTTTATTGCTTGCAAATGCAGCTATAAATGTAACGCTAGCACCAAAAATTGGCAGACTTATTCATAAATTTGGTGAACGTAAAGCGCTCATATTTGAATATGTCGGGCTTACCTTTATCTTTACTGGATACGCTGTTGTTGAGAGTAGCTATTTTGCCGTTTTTTTGTATATTGCTGATCATTTGTTTTTCTCAATCGCTATCGCCCTTAAAACTTATTTTCAAAAAATTGCCGATCCCGCTGATATAGCTTCAAGCGCCGGAGTATCGTTCACAATTAATCACATTGCTGCAGTCTTTATACCTGTATTGTTTGGGTTTATCTGGCTTTACTCGCCCTCTTTAGTTTTTTATGCAGGCGC
>JAQWLF010000227.1:0-7850 GCA_029247465.1 Candidatus Thioglobus sp. | reverse complement strand
TGATTGGTACATCAAAATACACACACTTTTTTCAGCGCCTCTTCCAACACGTCCTCTTAATTGATGTAGCTGGGCCAAGCCTAGTCGTTCTGCATTTTCTACAACCATAAGGCTTGCATTTGGAACATTAACACCAACCTCGATTACTGTAGTAGCAACAAGTAGGTCAATTTTTCCATTTGAAAAATCTTTCATAATAGTTTCTTTTTCGGTCTTGTTTAATCTGCCGTGAATCATTACCACTTTTTCATCTTCAAGATTATTTGAGAGATAAGTAAAAGTTTTTTCAGCTGATTCAGCACGAAGCGCCTCTGATTCTTCGATTAAAGTACAAACCCAATAAATTTGACGACCTACTTGTGAAATTTTTTTAATTTTTGTGATTAATTCATCTCTACGTAAATTGCTTAAAGCAACTGTTTCAATTTTTTGACGGCCAGGTGGTAATTCATCAATAATTGAACTATCAAGATCAGCATAGGCAGTCATAGTTAATGAGCGAGGAATTGGTGTTGCTGTCATTACTAATTGGTGAGGTGTGATATTTGCTTTTTGAGCAAGCGCTAATCGTTGATGGACTCCAAACTTATGTTGCTCATCTATTACTACAAGCGCTAAGTTATCAAAAGAAACGTTTTCTTGGAAGAGTGCATGGGTCCCAATAACAACTTGCGCTTTTCCGGTCTTGATTAGGCTTAACTGCTCCTTTCTTTCTTGAGTATTTTGAGAGCCAACAAGAAAGGCAACTTTAATTCCAAGTGGGTTAAGATAATTACTGAAATTTTGAAGGTGTTGTAGCGCTAAAATTTCTGTGGGTGCCATAACAACAGTTTGAAAATTGTTTGCAACTGCTTGTATCAAGGCAAAAACTGCAACTATTGTCTTTCCTGAGCCAACATCGCCTTGAAGCAATCTGAGCATAGGTTGAGGTGATGAGACATCTTCATTGATTTCTTGAATGCAGCGAGATTGAGCTTTTGTTAATTCAAACTCCAAAGATTTTAAAAGTTGATTAGTTAATAAATTATTAATTGAAAAAATATTTGATTTTTTAGCTTTTCGAGCCATTTTGATTCTTAAAAGACTTAGTTGATGTGTTGCAAGTTCTTCAATAATTAGTCGTTGTTGAGAGATGTGTTTAAAAGCCTCTATTTTGGATAAATCTTCGCCTTTTTTAGGGTGATGAAGCAGAAATAGGGAGTCTTTTAGGCTGGGCATGGTGTTGTTAGCTATTTTTTCAAAATAATCATCAATTACAGTAGTATTAAGAACTTCTAAGGATTTGTTAACCCACTGCTTCATTTTGGCTTGAGTGATACCAGAACATAGAGGGTAAATTGGTGTTAAAGTGGACTCTAGAAGGGGGCTCTGCTCTTGCGTAATGAGTCGATACTCCGGATGATACATTTCCAAACCTTGCCTACCAATTTTGATTTCACCAAAACACTGAATAGTTTCACCGCGAACAAAGGCTTGTTTTTGATATTGATTAAAGTGAAAAAAACGTAATAAGATCCGTTGATTTTCATTATCAGACAGATAACAGAGAAGTTGTCTTTGTCTTGAAGGAACAACTTCAATTCTATCAATTGACATCTCAATTAAAATCTCATCACTCACTTTAGCCAATGAAAGTGGAGTTATAGAGGTTTTATCTTGATATCTATCTGGAAGATGAAAAAGTAAATGCTCGAGATTATGAATTCCGAGCTGGTTTAATCTATCCGAAGTTTTTTGCCCTAACCCACTAATCGAAATAACTGGATCAGAGAGGGACGGCATATATTAAAAGCTGTATAGGTCTGAATTGATTACCATCACGCCATCCATCTCAACACTAACGCCCTTTGGAAGTTCGTTGACGCCGATTGCAGCTCTTGCTGGATAGGGCTCGGTAAAATAGCTTGCCATAATTTCATTTAGAAGAGCGAAATTGTTTAGGTCAGTTAAGAAAATATTAAGTTTAACAATGTCACTTAAATTACCTTTGGATTCTTGACATACAGCAGTTAAATTCTTAAAAACTTGATGAATCTGCTCTTCTATTCCCCCTTCTACTACTTCCATTGTTTCAGGGACTAGCGGAATCTGGCCTGAAAGATAGATTGTTGTTCCTCCTGTAACAGCTACAGCTTGAGAGTATGTCCCTACAGCTGCAGGAGCTTTAGTTGTTGAAATAATGTTCTTTTTCATAAGATTAAATTATAGTAATAAATAAGTTTTATTATATTCTGGATGGTTATTTTTTTGTAGAACTCTTCACTAGTTATTATCTTGCAGTCTTAACGTTATAGGGAATGCGCGAAATAATTATTGCAGAAAGAATGGACAAAATAAATGCCACAAGTAACGAAGAATTATACTGATTACTTTGATCAAATAACCAACCTGCTAGAAAAGGGGAGGCTAGGCCAGCAAAACCCCAAGCCGTAAAAATTCTACCATAGGCCCACGCTGAATTATCAGGGCCAAAGATGTTATTAACTAAGGTCGGGTAAATTGCAATAACTGCTCCATAGAGGCTAGCCACTAGAATCATTAAAATTAATGTTAGATTGATATTTATAAAGATTGTCAGGCTAAAAAGAGCAATAGAATTTATAATTAAAATTACCACTAGAGGGCGCTTACAACCAAAGCGATCTGATAACCAGCCAGCATATACCCCTGCAACTCCACTACCAAAAGACATTAGCGTAATGCCTGTTATTGCAATTGTTATTGAACCACCCATTGCCTTTATCATAGGAACTGAATGACCTATCGTCATTAGGCCTGCAAATACCCCTAAAAAATAACCAAGCCATAGTCTAAAGAATTTAGGATTGTTTTCTTGATCGTTGATACTTGAATTAGTTTTTTCTATGATATTAATTTTAGAGTTACGAAATAAAAACAGAGCAATAACAACAACTATAGAAAGTATCGATACTCCAATAATATAGCCAATTTTAAATGTAAATTGATTAAATAATAATGGATAGATTATAGAAAAAACGACGGCACCAAATGCATAGGATGCTGTGACTGAGCCTAAAGCCAATCCAAGCTTTTGACTTGAAACAACAGATGAAACAGCATGAAGTGAAAAGCCATAACCTAGTCCACTTGCAAATCCAAAAAAAATACCATAACCAATTATCCAGCCAATCCAGCTCCCAGTATTTGAAATAAGGATGCCAATTAATGGTAAGGATGCTATTAAAAATATGATTAATAATGGGGATAGTTGGCGGTAGAGGATGTGTCCAAAAAACACCGCAACTGTAACGCAAATTAGTGCAGTTGAATAGACAAGACTTGAGGCCATTCTGCTGACATCTATTTGTAATTCAATGTTTTCTATGAGAGTACTGAATGCATGAAGAGAGCCCATACAAAAGGTAATTAATAAACACGCAATAACAACGAAGGATTGTTTATTTTTTTCTGAGTAGAAGAAGGTTTCCATCAACAGAACTATACATTAAAAATCGCTAATGTAATAAAAATGAAAAGTCTTAGTGAGGACTGATTCCTCGGATTTTTTCAGCGCGACGACGAAGCATTTCAAGAGTTGAAAGTAATAAAATCGAAAAAATAACCAGAATAGTTGCAGCGGCGAGTATTGTTGGACTGATTTCGTTACGAATTCCAGACCACATCTGTCTTGGAAGAGTGTACTGTTCTGGGCCACCTACAAAGAGAACAATGACAATCTCATCAAATGAGGTTATAAAGGCAAAAAGAGCTCCTGAGATAACACCTGGAGCTATAAGTGGGGCCTGTATTTTGAAAAAATTTCTAATTGGTTTACCACCTAGATTTGCGGCAGCACGCATTAGATTATTGTCAAAACCAGCCAGTGATGCTGTAACCGTTATAACAACAAATGGTATTCCTAAGATAGTATGTGCAATGATTAGTCCTGGTAACGTTGCAACAAGGTTTATTTTGGCAAAAAAGAAAAACATTCCTGCAGCAGTAATGATAAGTGGAACAATCATTGGAGAAATCATGAGCGCCATTATTAAACGATTAAAGGGCATGTGTCTATTAGATAAACCAAGCGCTGCGAGAGTCCCTAAGACACTTGCAAAGAAGGTTGCAAAAACTGCAATCAAAGCACTATTTTTAAAACCAATCACCCACCTATCTGTACAGACAGTTGTTCCTGTATTGTCACTACAAATACCAAGCATTTCTTTGTACCAACGAGTTCCATAACCATCAAAGTTAAAGGACCAAGTCTCAAAGCTAAAGATTTTCATTTCAGGGACAAATTGTAGGAAAACTGAATTAGTAAATGATAGTGGAAGAACAACAATGAGTGGCGCAACTAAGAAAAATAATACAAGGCCACAAAATATCCTATAAGAATAGTGCCAAAGTTTCTCTCGAGGTGTTGTATAAGAAGGAAATTTCATTTCTAACCCATTTTTAAATTATCAATACCAATAAACTTGTCGTAGATCCAGTAGAGAGCTAATACTGCAAATAATAACATGGTGCCCATAGCAGCAGCAAGCCCCCAATTCAATGTTTGTTGCATTTCACGAGCAACAAAGTTACCAATCATTAGTCCGTCTTTTCCACCAACAAGCTCTGGTGTGATGTAGTAGCCAATGGCTACAATAAATACTAATATACATCCAGCACCAACACCTGGAACTGATTGTGGCATATAAACACGTATAAAGGCACGGGTAGGAGTGGCGCCAAGGTTTTGAGCCGCCTTCATATAGCTCGGTGGTACTCCCTTCATAACGCTATAGATTGGCAAAATCATAAAGGGTAAAAGAACCTGAGTCATTACAATAATGGTTCCAGTGAAGTTATACATCATAGGAATTCGATCTTCATCACTAAAACAAAGATCAATATTCGTTTCTCCAAAAAATGGTAAATTGATTGGCCCTTCGAATATGCATGGAAGAACTGTGAGCAAAGTATCATTCACAACACCATTTTGTTGAAGCATAATCATCCAAGCAACAATTCTCACCAGTAGTGAAGTCCAAAAAGGCATCAACACACAAATCATGAGTATATTTGAGGTTCGCATTGGGAGGGTTGCTAGTAAATATGAAACTGGATAGGCAAGCAGTAAGCAGAAAATGGTTACCATTAAGCTTACCTTGAGAGTTCTCATCCAAATCGTTTTATATATTTTTAAATACTCTGCTTTCTGAACAATGTTCTTATTAGCGTCATACTTTAAGTCGAGAGCATTTAGGTAATAGCCCATTGTATAGGGGTCTTTCATAGCACCTAATGACTGCCAGAACTCAACCTTGCCCCAGCGCTTATCTCTTTTGATCATCTTCTCTTTGTATGGAGCATCCCATTTATAGGGCTTGATTTCTTCTTTTGATTTCTTGTCTACTTTTATAGCTTCTTTGACCGTCTTTAATAATAAACTTCTCCATCCAGAAAACTCATAAGTCATTCTAGTGCCGGATCTGCCAAGTAAATTTTTACCAATATTTTTTCCTTCACTATTTTCCATTTTGTGAGTAATTCTAATGTCATTAATAACTGCAGCAAACATTTCTTCACTAGGAAGTATGGACTTATCTTCCCATACTTCGTACTGAGCAAATGTTTGTGGAAATACTATGTTAATAGAGGTGTCATCAACACTTCTCGAAAGAAGTTGAGCAATTGGAGTAACAAATAATAATAATACGAATAAGAGTGGGACTAATATTAAAAGAAAAGAACGAATCTTTGTTCGACGTAGAGATTTACGAAGGCTTTCTTTAAGAGGGATACCATCGTTTGTAAGTAGTTCCCCTTTAGAATTAATTGTAGAAGTATCGCTCATAAAATAATTACTAAATCACCTACCTACATATTCCAGTAGGAGTTTTAAGAATAAAAACAGGCCGGTATTAATACCGACCTGTTTATTTGACCAGCTTAAAAAATCAAGCTAGTTTATTGGTCAGGCTATTACTTAGCCATCCAAGCTGCATAACGATCAGATACCGCTTGACCATTATCTGCCCACCAATCAGGATCAGCAAGAATACCACCTTTCATATGCTCATCTGTAGTAGGCATATGTTCCATGATAGTCGCACCTGTATTGAACCAAGGCTCACCTGCTTCCATAATTGGAAGAGCAGATGGACGCATAGGAGCATAGTTGATCCAATGAGCTTGATCTGCTTGTGCCTGAGTACTAGAAGCATGGATTAAGAAGTGAATTGCTTGAGCTCTATTTGGAGCTCCATTCATAAGAACTAACCATTCCTCTTCAAGAACTTGTCCATCCCAGACAGTAACATAGTCAGCGCCATCAGCTAGAACAGCACCACCGATACGGCCGTTATAAGCTATAGACATAGAGACTTCGCCTGAATTAACTAGATCTAGTGGTTTTGCACCTGCAGACCAAAATACTACAGAATCTTTAATAGTATCTAGTTTAGCAAAAACCATATCTTGTCCTTCTTGAGTATCTAATACATCATAGATATCTGCAATAGCTACGCCAGATGCATATAATGCCATCTCAACTATACCGTTTCCCCAAGTGTGAACACCACGCTTTCCTGGAAACTTTTCTAAGTCAAAGAAGTCATTAATAGTAGATGGTTGCTCACCTTCGAAGGTAGAACCTAGATGGAATGGAACGTATGACCACCAAATTTGCGGAACTACACAATCATTTGGTACATCAACCAAGAGGTCTTCATCCATCGGTGTACCATCGGGTGCAGGAAGGAATAAACTACGATCTAGCTCTTCAAATAATCCTTCATCACAACCCGTACGAGCTTGGGATGGAAGAACGTCGACAATATCCCATTGAACATTACCTGACTCAACTTGAGCACGAACCTCACCTAAACCTCCATTGTAACTAATCATATTTACATCACCAGAGCTATAGGTATCAATGTAGGCTTTTTGTTGTGACGCTGAGTAGCCACCACCCCAAGAAACCAAAGTTACAGCTGCTTGCGCTGCGCCAGCCAACATCGCTGTTGAAATAGCACCTGCTACCAGAGTTTTTGTTATTACATTTTTCATTTATATTTCTCCTTTATAAAAAAATGTCAGAGCTCTTATCCATCAAGAGCTAGACAATCTTCCGACATCCAGCCGATATTCACTTCCTTGCCTTCTTGAAGGCTTACGTTATCGATTGAATTTGGAATTTTGACGATAAAATCGTCGTGTCCACACACACTAAAGCGTGTGCGAATATGGTCGCCATGGTAGATTAACTCTTCTACCTTGGCTGAATAAGTGTTCGGTGTTTTTCCTTTTGATGGTGAAACCATAATTCTTTCTGGTCGTAACGATAATGTGGCTCTCTCGCCAACCTTATTAACGTTAACTTTGGTTGCGACTACGATATCACCAGAATCTGTTTTTACAGTTGCTTGGTCACCATTAATAGCTTCAACAGTGCCCATTAAGCGATTATTTTCACCAATAAAATTTGCTACAAAAGCATTTTCAGGTTTTTCATATAGGTCTTCTGGTGAAGAACACTGAAGAACTACACCATCATCAAATACAGCAATACGGTTAGACATCGTTAATGCCTCAGTTTGGTCATGAGTTACATAGACGACTGTTAATCCGAGACTTTCATGAAGGTGCTTAATTTCATATTGCATTTGCTCTCTTAGGTTTTTATCAAGTGCACCTAATGGTTCATCCATCAAAACTAAATCGGGATCAAACACCAGAGATCTTGCTACTGCAACTCGTTGTTGCTGTCCTCCTGATAGCTGCATTGGACGTCTTTTTCCAAAGTCACCTAGTTGAACCATATCAAGAGCGCGATTTACTTTTGCCTCTCTTTCAGTTTTACCCATTTTACGAACTTCTAAAGGGAACGATAAATTCTC
>JAQWLF010000104.1:0-2015 GCA_029247465.1 Candidatus Thioglobus sp. | reverse complement strand
AGCAAGAAATCCTCGATGTCTTTGATTTCCGTCATCAGTTTCTAGCCATCCAGTAATACAAGCGATATTACTATGACCATTATCGATTAAATGTTGTCCACAAACATAACCAGCTTGATAGTGGTTAAAATAAAAACACTTATCATCAATTAGCTCGATTTTATTATTCAATAGAGCAATATTAGGGAATTCATTTTCGATCTGAAGTATTTCAAGTGCAGGAAGGTCTGAGCCCCAAATAATTATTCCGTCACAACCTTTATTGATAAGACTGTCAAATGATTCTCTGGAGGCGTTTGGGTTCTGCTTGGAATTTAAATCCCCATCGGCAAAAATCAAATGTACATCAAATGGCTTAAGTTCAATTTCAATTTTTCTTAGAGTTTCTCTATTTATTTCACCAGATGTTTCAGTACCCCAGATGCCAATAGTATTCATTTTTTTGGAAACTAGCGAGCGCGCTGCACTACTTGGTGTGAAATTTAAAACCTCCATAGCTTGGTTTACCTTTAATAGGGTTTTCGGTGATACAGAACCTTTTCCAGATAGAACTCTGGAAACAGTTCCAATTCCAACGCCAGCTAACTTTGCTACATCCCTTATCGTTGCCATGATTACTTATGTTTATCTAAAAATTATAGTTTATTTTTAATATAATGCCTATATTATAAGGGTTTTTATAAAAATAATGTATCTATAATTTTGTATTAATTTGTTACATAATGACACAATTAGACACAAAACTATCATTATTTAAGACATAAAATGGAAACGGTTCCATTAATACTAATTGATTTGGAATTAAAGTTGTTTAAAGTAAATTTTTATAAATATATATAGGAGTAAAACTTATGTTACTTAAATGTTTTAAGAAAACTGCTCTCGTTGCAACAGCGCTATTAACTGGTGCTGTCAATGTGGCATCGGCAACAGATCTTGAAGTGACACACTGGTGGACTTCAGGTGGTGAGGCTAATGCTGTTGGTGAGCTAGCTAAAGCTTTCAATGCAACTGGTCACACATGGGTCGATGGTGCTATTGCCGGTTCTGGTGGTGTTGCTAGACCAATCATTATCAGTAGAATCATTGGTGGTGAGCCTATGGGTGCCACTCAACTTAATCATGGACGTCAGGCTGAAGAGTTAATCGAAGCTGGGCTTCTTTTAGATTTGACAGATGTTGCTGAAGCTGAAGGCTGGAAAGATGTAATTTATCCGTCAAAACTGTTGGATGCATGTACAGTCGATGGACGTGTCTATTGTGCGCCAGTTAATATTCATTCAGCGCAATGGTTATGGTTGAGTCATGACGCTTATGAAAGTTCTGGTGTTGCGGTTCCATCTAACTGGGATGAGTTTGTTGCTGCTGGTCCAGCGCTTCGTGCTAATGGACTTGTTCCTTTGGCGCAAGGGCAACAGGGATGGCAAACAGGGCTAACTTTTGGTGTAATTGCTACAGCCTTAGTTAGTGATGAAGCTTGGTACGCTGTCAACCGCGATAAAGATGGTTCGGTTGCTGGTGGTTCAGAATATGCACGTGTTTGGAGCGCTTTTGATGATGCTCGTAAAATGGCAATCGGATCAAACGTTGGTGACTGGAACCTAGCTACAAACCTCGTTATTACGGGTAAAGCGGGTGGTCAAATCCATGGTGACTGGGCACAAGGCGAGTTTAGTGTTGCAGGCTCTGTTGCTGGAACTGATTATTCATGTTTACCTGGTTTAGGAGAGCGTGAAATCTTAGATACTGGTGGTGATGCATTCTACTTCCCAGTTCAGGACGATGCTGATGTTGAAGCTGCTCAAAAAGAATTAGCTGCACTTCTTGTTTCTCCTGCAGTACAAGTGGCGTTTAACCTTAAGAAAGGTTCATTGCCAATTCGCGGTGACATTGATATGTCAACTGCTAACGATTGTATGCAGAAAGGTCTGAAGATTCTTGCTGGAGGTAATGTAATTCCTTCAGGTGATATTCTTCTTTCACCTGATACACAGAATCAGATTCAAGAACTGATG
>JAQWLF010000217.1:0-2602 GCA_029247465.1 Candidatus Thioglobus sp. | reverse complement strand
TTCTTCTGCTGGAGCTTCGGCAACAACTTCTTCAGCTGGAGCTTCTTCTGCTGGAGCTTCGGCAACAACTTCTTCAGCTGGAGCTTCTTCTGCTGGAGCTTCTTCTGCTGGAGCTTCGGCAACAACTTTAGCTGCTTCTTTAGCTTCTAAATCTGCTTTAACTTTTAGATCTGCTGCAATTTTTTTAGCTTTATCTGCTGCTTTCTCGGCTTGCATAGCTAATTGTTTTTCGCGAATTGAAGGATCTCTATACTCTTTTACAAGCTGCTTAACGCGGTCTGAAATCTGTGCGCCTTGTGAGATCCAATATGACAGTCTGTCTTCTTCTAGTTGAAGCCTGACTTCTTGTCCGCGAGCGACAGGATTAAAGTATCCAATACGCTCAATGTAACCACTATCTCTTCTCTTTCTAGAGTCTGTTGCTACAATCGAATAAAAAGGTTTTTTCTTGGCTCCACCTCGGGCTAGTCTAATCTTAACCATGGGTTTTTTGCTCCTTTTAGATTGTTTAAATATTAAGGCGGGAAATTATATCAGTTTTAAATGTCGCGTGCTAATTTAATCGCATCACCGATATAGTTCATAGGGGTTAGTTTACGAAGCTCTTCTTTCGCATCTTCAGGTATATCTAAAGAGCCTATAAAGTCTGCCAATATTTTGGCATCAATTTTCTTACCACGAGTAAGAGACTTGAGTTTTTCGTAAGGATTTTTGACTCCATATCGACGCATAACAGTTTGAATTGGTTCAGCAAGAACTTCCCATGCTTCATTCAAATCATCAATTAACTTATCTTGATTAACTTCAAGTTTTGAAATCCCTTTACTTATAGAGGCATATGAAATTAGGCAATGTGCACAGTTAACCCCTAGATTTCTTAATACCGTTGAATCTGTTAAATCTCTTTGCCACCTAGATATAGGAAGTTTTGTTGCGAAGTGTTCACCTATTGCAATAGCTAACCCTAGATTTCCTTCTGCATTTTCAAAGTCAATTGGATTAACCTTATGAGGCATAGTTGAAGAACCAACTTCACCATCAATAGTCTTTTGTGTGAAATAACCTAACGAAATATAACCCCAAACGTCACGACAAAAATCAATCAGAATTGTATTAAAACGGTTTAGTGCATGAAAATACTCCGCAATATAATCATGTGTCTCTATTTGTGAACTATAGGGGGCATAATTTATTCCGAGACTTTCGATAAAGTTCTTCGAAATATTAGGCCAATCAAGATTAGGGTAAGCACTTATATGGGCATTAAAATTACCTACTGCGCCATTAAACTTGCCCATTATTTTGACTTCTTCAAGCTGTTCAATTTGTCTCATCAATCGGTAAGAAAAATTAGCCATTTCCTTTCCAAGAGTTGTCGGTGAAGCTGTTTGACCATGCGTTCTAGAAAGCATTGCAACATCTGCATTATCTTTAGCCAGATCTGTAATTAGATTCAAAGTTTTTCTCATCTCATCAAGTAGAACTTGCCTTCCATCCTCAAGCATTAGTGCATGAGATAGATTATTAATGTCTTCTGAAGTACAAGCAAAATGAATAAACTCATTTACATTTTGAAGTTCAGGATTAGAAGAAACTTTTTCTTTAAGGAAGTATTCAACTGCCTTTACGTCATGATTAGTTGTCTTTTCAATTTCTTTAATTACCTTAGCATCCGCTAAGGAGAAATTATCAACAATATTTGACAAAACGTTTTTAGATTTTAAGCTGAATTCAGGAACTTCTGAGATTTGAGAATTCTTTGACATTGCCTCTAGCCAACGAACCTCTATCAAGAGCCTGTATTTAATTAAACCATACTCACTAAAAATTGCTTTAAGTGGTCCTGTCTTAGCGCTGTAACGACCATCGATGGGTGAAATAGATGTAAGGTTATCAAATGTCATATTATGAACTGTTGCTTCAATAAATTTAAGCCAAGGCCTTAAAAAGGATAAAATTATACTCTTTTATTGAATCACCTTATAGTCAGTATTATTATGAAAGACGCATACTTAAAACACTGCGATGAAAGAAAAGTAGAAAACCTACCTCCACTAGCATTAAACGCTAAACAAACTAAGTCAGTAGTGGATCAGCTGATTGTAGGTTCAGATGATGATTTTTTTCTAGATCTTTTAACTCATAGAGTGCCGCCCGGAGTAGATGAAGCTGCTTATGTAAAAGCTGGTTTTTTAAACAGCGTTGCCAAAGGTGATCAAGCTTGTAGGGCTATCTCTCAAAAGCATGCAACTTTTTTACTGGGTACAATGCTTGGTGGATACAGTATCACCTCTCTAATTGAATTACTTGATAATGATGAGACTGCTGAAACTGCTTGCGAAGCCCTTTCTCACACCATACTTATCTACGAAGCACATCAAAGTATTCTCGAAAAATCAACCCACAACACTTACGCTAAAAAAATAGTAGATTCTTGGGCTGAAGGGGATTGGTTACATCAAAAGATCCACTTTCTGAAAATATTAAAGCAATAGTTTTTCGGGTAGATGGCGAAACTAATACGGATGACCTCTCTCCTGCTACTGAAGCGTGGTCTCGCCCAGATATACCGCTTCATGCAAAGGCAATGCTTATCAAAAAA
>JAQWLF010000016.1:0-1563 GCA_029247465.1 Candidatus Thioglobus sp. | reverse complement strand
CGCTGGTTTGTTAATAAATACCATGTCAACTTAGCTGAGGCTGAACTTGAAAATATTGAAGACTATATTAACTTCAATGATTTTTTTACAAGAGCTTTAAAGACAGGTTTAAGACCAATATCAGAATCTAAGCTTATTTCTCCTGTCGATGGTGTTGTTTCTCAAGCAGGCAAGATTCAAGACTCTCAAATTTTACAAGCTAAAGGGCGTCAATATTCGACCTCAGAGCTTCTCGCAGATAAAGCTTCAGAAGAATTGGAAAATGGAAGCTTTGCAACAATATATTTATCACCTAAAGACTATCATCGTATTCATATGCCATGTGACGGAGTATTGATATCAATGAAATATATTCCAGGTAATCTTTTCTCAGTGAATCAAAACACTGTTAACCAAGTAAAGAGCATTTTTGCTCGAAATGAGCGTTTAATCTGTTTATTTGATACAGATTTTGGGGTGATGGCTTTTGTACTTGTTGGTGCAATCTTTGTTGGCTCTATGCAGACGGAATGGCAAGGTCAAATAACACCTCCATACTCTAAAACAGTAATAAATTATGAATATAAAGGTAGAGAGATTAGTTTAGCTAAGGGAGATGAGTTAGGTCGATTTAATATGGGGTCGACAGTAATTATGCTCCTACCAGAAGACTTTCCAGAAATGAATTTACATGCTGGACAACAACTTAAGATGGGTCAGGCTCTTATTTAATTACGCTTCTGATTCAGTCTCTATCATTGACTCGATTTTACTTTCAAACTCTCTTAGACGTTTATAAACACTAGCCAATTCAATAATAGTTGGCCATGCATTAAAAAGGTATTGAAGAGAGCCTTCAACCCTTCCAAAGGCTCTAAGTATTTGTTGCATTACGCCAAGCGTCATGACTCCAGCAACAATTGCAGGCGCTAAGACAATATAACCAACCAAAACATTTATTTGGAGGTAAGCAAGTCTTCCAATATTGAAGTATAAATAATACAAATAACTTTTGTAATGAATTAATCGAACACCTTCAAAGAGTTCTTCTAATGTTTTTGGCCTTATACTTCCATCATCTTCAGCGATAACAAGTATTTTTCGATAAGCTGCTTCTCTCTTTTGGAGGTCATATTCAATGCCAACTAGTCTCAGTAACCATGCTAACGCTATCATTAATATTGTGCCACCAACTGCCCAAATAAAGGCGCCAGTAACTAATCCATATTCCCAGTCACCAAACCACATAATAGGAATTCCTACTGACAATCCCATTAATAATGGGAAATACTCAACTAACACCATAACAGACTCAATTAGGCTTGTACCAAGGCCTTCCATGATGCGAGAAAATCTAATAGTATCTTCTTGGACACGCTGGGAAGCTCCCTCTATGGTGCGAGCCTTATCATAAACACTGTGATAAAACTCTACCATTGATGCTCTCCACCTAAACAAAAAATGTGAGGTTAAAAATGAGGTTGCAAGGCCTAAAACTATCCACATGGCAGCCAGCTTTGCAAAGCTCCATAGACCGCCTGTATATTCATCCATAGTAATTGCATTTGGTGTAGCAAGGGCTTT
>JAQWLF010000205.1:0-3344 GCA_029247465.1 Candidatus Thioglobus sp. | reverse complement strand
TATTTTGAAAAGCCTAGGACAACGGTTGGTTGGAAGGGATTAATTAATGACCCAGATTTAGATGAAAGCTTTAATATTGATAAGGGTCTTGAAACTGCCAGGAAATTGCTGGTTGATCTGGGTGAACTTAATATGCCTGTTGGTGTTGAGTATTTAGATGTTTTAACCCCTCAATATCTATCCGATTTGATTTCATGGGGCGCTATAGGTGCTAGAACAACTGAAAGTCAATCTCATAGAGAGTTAGCATCTGCGCTGTCTTGTCCAGTTGGGTTCAAAAATGGTACCGGCGGTTCTTTAGAAATTGCAATTGACGCGATTCAATCTGCAAATAGCCCACATCACCTTCTCTCAGTCAATAAGGATGGTGGAATAAGTCATTTTACCTCTCTAGGTAATGACACAGCTCATATCATTCTTAGAGGAGGCAAGGATGGGCCAAATTTCTCTGAAGAGCATGTTGAAAAAACCTGTGATGCTTTAAGTAAAAAAAGTTTAGTATCTAAAGTAATGGTCGATTTTTCTCATGCAAATTCTGAAAAACAATATAAAAACCAACTGAAAGTGGGTGCAAATATAGCTTCACAGATTGAAAACGGTTCAAATTCAATTTTTGGCGTTATGATTGAGTCTCATCTTAACGAAGGTAATCAAAAAGTTGGCCCTCTATCTTCACTTAAATATGGTGTTAGTATTACTGACAGTTGTATTGGATGGGGAGACACTGAAATACTTTTAAGGGACCTGGCAAAGTCGGTCAAAGTACGCAATAATTAAAGCATATTTTTTTAACTTTTCTTTAGTTAAAAATGACTAAATTTTAGGTATTTTTTAACCCATCTAGGGTACAATAAAATCTACTTCTTTTTATAGGTTTTTTGTATGTCTGACGATAACGATTCCGAAGAAATTATTGAAGAGAAATATCCCATAGTAACAATAGAAGATGAGATGCGTGGCTCCTATTTGGAGTATGCAATGAGTGTTATTGTTGGTAGGGCTTTGCCTGATGTAAGGGATGGCTTAAAGCCAGTCCATCGACGTGTTCTTTACGCCATGGACGTGCTCGGTAATGACTACAATAAATCTTATAAAAAATCTGCCCGAATTGTTGGTGATGTTATTGGTAAATATCACCCTCATGGTGATACAGCGGTTTATGACACTATAGTTAGAATGGCGCAGCCATTTTCGATGAGAAATATACTCGTAGATGGTCAGGGTAACTTTGGTTCAGTTGATGGTGACCGAGCAGCCGCCATGCGTTATACAGAAATACGTATGACAAAGCTCTCCCATGAGCTCTTAAGAGACTTAGACAAAGACACGGTTGAATTTATTGACAACTATGACGGATCTGAAAGTGAACCTTCAGTGTTGCCAACTCGTGTACCAAATTTATTAGTCAATGGCTCTTCAGGAATTGCTGTTGGTATGGCTACAAATATGCCACCTCATAATCTTTTGGAGGTTACTGAAGCTTGCCTTAGGTTTATTGATAATGAGGACATAACGGTTGATGAGCTTTTAGAAATATTGCCTGGTCCTGACTTTCCTACTGCCGGAATAATCAATGGAGCAAGTGGAATTCGTGAAGCTTATGAAACTGGCAAAGGAAAGATTTATTTGCGTTCAAGATCCCATGTTGAAGGCGAAGACAAGTTAAGCATTGTAGTAACAGAGCTTCCCTTTCAAGTCAATAAGGCGAGACTTATTACAAAAATTGCTGAACTTGTTAAAGACAAGAAGATTGATGGTATTACTGGTCTGAGAGATGAATCAGATAAGGATGGTATGCGAATGGTTATTGAGCTTCGTCGCGGAGAAGTGCCAGAAGTTATGCTTAATAATTTATATAAGCTAACTGAAATGCAAACTGTTTTTGGTATCAATATGGTTGCAATTGACCAAGGAATGCCAAAATTAATGAATCTTAAGTCTGTATTAAGCGCCTTTATTGCTCATCGAAGAGAGGTGGTTACTCGTCGCTCTATTTTTGAGCTTAATAAAGCAAAAGACCGAGCCCATTTATTAGAAGGTTTGTCTGTAGCGCTTTTCAATATTGATGAAGTTATTGAGTTGATAAAGGCTGCACCTAATCCAAGTGATGCAAGAGATGGTTTAGTTGCAAGAACTTGGCAGGGTTCAGTTATACAAGAGCTTATTGGTGATAGAGATATGTCTCAATTCAAGCCACAAGATTTAAATCCCAAGCTTGGTCTTCAAAAGAATGGTGATTATCAATTATCACAGAAGCAGGCGCAAGCCATTCTTGATTTAAAGCTTCATAGACTTACTGGTCTTGAAAAAGATAAAATATTTAATGAATTCAATGAGTTATTAGAGGAAATTAAAAATCTGCTTGATATTCTTCAAACTCCAGATCTTTTAATGAATGTAATACGTCTAGAAATCACTGAAATTAGAGATAATTTTGGCTCAGCTAGAATGACTGAAATTATTCAAAACAAGATTGACCTAACTCTAGAGGACTTGATTGCTCAAGAAGATCGAGTTGTGACATTATCTCATGGCGGCTATGTTAAAGCTCAATCGCTTAGTGATTATCATGCTCAGCGTAGAGGCGGAAAAGGCAAAGCAGCTACAAAAATGAAGGATGAGGATTTTGTAGATCAATTATTTGTAGCTAATTCACACGACACCGTATTGTGCTTTTCTTCAACGGGTAAGGTTCACTGGCTAAAAGTTTATGAACTGCCAATGGCCTCAAGAATTTCAAGAGGAAAGCCAATCATCAATCTACTGCCCATTGAACAGGATGAGTCAATTAATGCTATTTTGCCAGTAAAAGAATTTACTGATGAGCAATATGTGTTTATGGTTACGAGTAGTGGAACGTGTAAAAAAACATCACTAAAAAACTTTTCTCGCCCAAGAAAAGGCGGCATCATTGCTATTGACTTAAGAGATGATGATAAATTGGTTGGTGTTGAAATTACAGCCGGTGAGCATGACATCTTATTATTCTCATCTGCTGGAAAGTCTATTCGCTTTAGAGAGTCGGATGTTCGCGCGGTAGGAAGAACTGCTATAGGGGTTAGAGGGATACGATTAGCTGATAACGATAAAGTCGTGTCTTTAATCGTCGCTGAATCTAATGATCCTATTCTAACAGCTACCGAAAAAGGTTATGGCAAGAGAACTCAATTGGATGAGTATCGCACACAAGCGAGAGGAGGCTCTGGAGTTATCTCTATTAAAACGTCTGAGAGAAATGGACAAGTTGTAGGCGCTATTCAGGTGACTGATGAAGATGAAATGATGCTTATTTCAAATAAAGGAACCTTAGTTAGGGCTAGAGCAGTTGATGTTTCAATTATTGG
>JAQWLF010000210.1:0-2758 GCA_029247465.1 Candidatus Thioglobus sp. | reverse complement strand
AACAGCGACAATGCTTCAAGATCGTCTTGGTGCAACTTGCCCCGCATTTGATCTTCAGGCTGTTTGTGCTGGCTTTGTTTTTGCTCTAACTACTGCTCAGCAATATATTGAAAATGGAACTGCAAAAAATATATTAGTTGTTGGTAGTGAAATAATGTCAAAAATTGTAGACTGGAATGATCGTTCTACTGCAATCATATTTGGTGATGGTGCTGGCGCAGTTGTAGTTAGCTCTGATAACGCTTCAGGAATAATGCATTCAAAACTTTATAGTGATGGTAGTTATATGTCATCACTTCACGTCAATAATAATAGAATCAATGAATTAGGCACTATAGAGATGGCTGGAAATGAAGTTTATAAAATTGCAGTTAAAAGACTTTCGGATCTTGCAGAAGAAACTCTAAATGGTTGCAATATGACCTCTGATGACCTCACCTGGATGGTTCCCCATCAAGCCAATATTCGAATTATTAGCGCTGTTGCAAAAAGAATTGATTTACCAATGAATAAAGTAGTATTGACATTAGAAAAACATGGAAATACTTCTGCGGCATCAATTCCACTAGCGCTAGACGTTGCAGTTCGAGATGGACGAATAAAAAAAGGAGACTCGCTTCTTTTCGAAGGTATTGGTGGCGGATTTAGCTGGGGAAGTGTTTTAGTTGAATATTAAGCCTTAGAAAGAGCGCCCCATCAATTTCTTAGTCAACTCTCTTAAAGGATGGTTTTTAATACTAAGACTGGTTATTACTTCGAGAGCCTCTTTATAAAGATTTTTATACACTTTAATAGACTCATCAACCCCCAAAAGAGTAGGATAAGTCGGCTTTGCTTTATTTAGGTCGGAATTTTGACGTTTG
Organism: Candidatus Thioglobus sp.; assembly: GCA_029247465.1. Classification (GTDB taxonomy): domain Bacteria; phylum Pseudomonadota; class Gammaproteobacteria; order PS1; family Pseudothioglobaceae; genus Pseudothioglobus. The sequence continues at coordinate 1,895 of JAQWLF010000210.1, read as the reverse complement.
CCTAAAACTTCTTCAGTGCTCGTTATATCTAATACATCATCTTGGACCTGATAAGCTAGGCCAATATGATTTGAATATGAATCCAAAATATCTAAATCTTTTAAACTAATATTGGGATTTAAAAGTGCTCCAAATTTAACAGCGCAATTTATCAACGAAGCAGTTTTCTTTTGGTGTATTTGATTCAATAATGCAATATCGACTTCTTTCGATACTACAGAAAGGTCAATAGATTGGCCATCTGCCATGTTATATGCAGAAACTGCTAATAATTTTAATAAATCAACTCTAATACTATGACTAATTAATTCATCACTTGAAATAACTTCAAAAGCTAAGGCTTGTAACCCATCGCCCGCCAGGATAGCTTGAGCCTCTCCAAATTTTTTATGACAAGAAGGTTGATTATGCCTCATATCATCATCGTCCATCGCAGGCAAATCATCATGAATCAAAGAATAAATATGAATTAATTCTATAGCGCATGCACTTGAATCAACTTTTGAAATATCAACGCCATACATATCAGCAACTGTGTATGTCAATATTGGCCTAAAACGCTTTCCACCTGCTAATAAGCTGTAGCTCATAACATCTTTAAGTTCACTCTGATAAGGTCCATTAGAGCAAATTGAAGCAAGATAATATTCTAGTCGAGAGTTAACGCGCTCTCGATAAAGGTCAAGAACCTCCAAAGGGCTTTTCTTCATTGTAATTGTCTTCTTCACTTAGAATATTGATGCGCTGTTCTGCATCCTTTAAAGCAGTATGACACTGCCTATGAATCTTTACGCCTTTCTCAAAATACTTAAGTGAATCTTCTAAGCTTATGTCACCCGACTCCATCTTATTGATAATTACTTCAAGCTCATCTAAACCCTTATTAAAATTAAACTTATCTGTCATAGGTTTTTACCTCAGCTACCTGCTTTACTTAAAATATTATCCATCCACGAGCTAGGTAATATTCTACCTAAAAATCCAAATAATTTTGTAGGAAAGGTTACTCGATAATAATTCTTAGGTTTTTTGGAGTCTAAAGCATGAATTGCACACTTTAATACAGCTTCAGGTTGTAATGTGAATTGAACATTTTCGTCAGAGTTTAATCTTTTAATCATTACTTTATAATTCTCCTGATAATCACTATTAGCGATATCGACGTTTTCTTTAAAAGCTAAAAATGCGTTTTGTCTAAATTTGGATTCGATTGGCCCTGGCTGAATGACTGAAAATTTTATACTGGTATTTTTTAATTCAAGCCTCAAAGTATTGACCAACCCTTCAATGGCAAACTTTGAGGACACATAAGGCCCTCTTAAAGGCATTGCAACGAAGCCTAATACTGAGCTTATATATATAATCCTACCTACATTTAATTCCCTCATTCTAGGTAAAACTAAATTTGTAAGTTCATGCCAACCAAAGACATTTGCTTGAAATTGTTTTTCTAAGGAATTTCTTGAAATATCTTCAAGAGCACCAGCTTGCCCATAAGCGCCGTTATTAATTAATGCATAAAGTGATTCAGTCTTCTTGTAAAGTTCATTAATAGCGGCATTTACAGAGCCTGAAGAGGATAAATCTAGCAATAAAGTCTCAAATCCTAATTCCTTAAGTTTTAATACGTCATCCATCTTTCTTGCGCTAGCAAAAACCCGATACCCCTTTGAACGGAGACCATTTGCAAGGCAAAGACCTATCCCACTGGAACATCCAGTAATCAGAATTGATCTTATTTTTGAAGAGTCGTCCAAAATTCAGCCCTCTCCTTTAATTCTGGATCAACACTCTGTGAACGTAACACTAGAAAATCATAGGCCATTCGAAAACGAGGATTGTTAATTAGTTCTTTAGCTTTATTAAGATTACAGTTCTCTAGCTGATACTGCATC
>JAQWLF010000188.1:0-2586 GCA_029247465.1 Candidatus Thioglobus sp. | reverse complement strand
ATGTCGAGACTATCCAAGATCCTACCCTCAATTTTCGGAGAAAGCATTTTTTGGTCACTATCAAGAGGTATTTCAATATCTGCAAATACTAGGTTTTGGTAACCTTCTGGGACAAAATTCTCTCGAGGTACATCAATTAATGCTTGATTTGCACGTACATTAAGTCCGCCCCAAGGCCTTATCTGTTGCTCGATAACATTTTTTCTTGCCTGTTTAATATTCATAGCTTCCCTATTTCTTCTTTTTTGGTGGCATCAAATCTGTAATAGTACCTTCTACCATTTCAGCTGCAAATGCTGTTGTTTCGGAAAGTGTTGGATGTGCATGAATTGTCAAAGCAATATCACTCATATCACAACCCATCTCGATTGCAAGGCTAGCCTCAGATATTAAATCACCCGCATTTGTACCACAAATACCCATACCAAGAATCTTACCTGATTTTGCATCAAATAGACCTTTTGAAACTCCTTCGCTACGACCAATACTTAAGCTCCTTCCAGAAGCAGCCCATGGAAACACTCCTTTATCAAACTTGATGCCTTCCTCAGTTAGCTCTTTCTCGGTTTTTCCAGTCCACGCTACTTCAGGATCTGTGTATGCTACAGAAGGAATTGTAAGGGCGTCAAAGCCCGATTTTTGACCACAAATTACCTCTGCTGCTACTTTCGCTTCATGAGTTGCTTTATGCGCAAGCATTGGCTGACCAACAATGTCACCAATAGCAAATATGTTCTCGACATTGGTTTGCATTTGGTTGTTTGTTGAAATAAAGCCATTTTGATTAACATTAACACCAGCATTTTCAGCACCAATCATTTGTCCATTTGGTGAGCGGCCGACAGCTACAAGAACTTTATCAAAGGTATCAGTTTTAGGGGCATCTTTGCCTTCAAAATTAACTTTAATTCCTTTTTTTGATGCTGTCATTTTTGTAACTTTAGTGTTTAGGAAAATATTGGCATAATTTTTTTTGATTCGCTTTAACAGCGGACTAACAATATCCTTATCAGCAGCTGGAATAATTTGACCTTCAAGCTCGACAATAGTTATTTCGCTTCCCAGGGCGTCATAAATTGTAGCCATTTCAAGGCCAATAATACCGCCTCCAACAACCAGTAATCTTTTGGGTATATCATCCAACATAAGTGCATCTGTAGAGTCCATGACTCGTTCATCATTAAATGGAAACATTGGCAGCTTAGTCACCCTTGAGCCTGCAGCAATAATGCAGTGCTCAAATTCAATTACTTCATCAGTTCCTTCAAAACCAACCTGATTTTTAGAAAGGAATTTTGCATGCCCCGTTACTACTTTAACTTTTCTGGCTTTGGCGAGTGCTTGTATTCCACCCGTAAGCTTATTAACTATGCTTTCCTTATTTTTTTTTACGCCATCAATATCAATTTTAGTATTGCCAAAACTTATACCTAGTTGACTAGCATGCTTTGCTTCATTGATTATTTGAGCAGTGTGGAGAAGAGATTTTGAAGGGATACAGCCAACATTAAGGCATACACCACCCAAGGTTTCATGTTTTTCAACTAATACAACTTCTTTTCCTAGGTCTGCAGCACGGAATGCTGCAGTGTATCCGCCAGGTCCTGATCCAATAACTAAAACTTGCGTTTTAATCATAATAACATCTCCATAATATTTTTAAGAATTTGGTTTAGCTCGGCCATGAATCTTGCACCTTCTGCACCATCAATAACTCTATGATCATATGAAAGTGCCAGAGGAAGAGTTGCAGTTGGTTCAAAAGAATCGCCATTCCATATTGGTTTAATTTGACTTCTTGAGACGCCTAAAATGGCAACCTCAGGAGAGTTAATAATTGGTGTAAATTGAGTTCCACCAATTCCACCTAGACTTGAAATTGTAAAGTTAGCCCCTTTCATTTCATTAGCCCCTAAAAGACCTTCTCTAGCTCTAGAGGAAATCTCAGTGAGTTCATCAGAAAGCTCAATTAATGATTTTCTACCTACATCTCTTACAACTGGAACAACTAGGCCATTAGGTGTATCTACAGCAATTCCAAGATTAAAATATTTTTTGATTACAAGGTTTTCTCCGCTCTCGTCAAGAGAGGCGTTAAAGTTTGGATGACGTTTTAGAGTCTGAACAACAGCTTTCATGATAAAGACTAACGGACTTAATTTAATGTTTCTTTCTTTCTGATGTAGACGGAATTTTTCCATTTGTTCAATATTGACCTCATCAAATTGAGTCACATGAGGGATAGTTGACCAACATTTTGCAAGATGTTTTCCTGATATTTTCTTGATTCTCGAGAGTGGCACTATCTCAACTTCATCATCAGTACTACCATGACTAACGATTTGCTTTACGAAGGACTTTAAGTCTTTATCAAGAATCCTACCTTTTTGACCAGTGCCTTTGATTTTTGATAAGCTAACGCCTAGCTCTCTTGCCAATTTTCTTATTGAAGGAGAGGCATGAGAATCTATTTCAGTTTTTACAGAGAGTTCTTCTTGAGGCTCATCATTGTTTTTAATTGAATCTTGAGGTGTCTCTGAGTTGTCAGGTTTAACTTCAATATCTTCTTGCTTAATAGTTTTTTCT
>JAQWLF010000178.1:0-2341 GCA_029247465.1 Candidatus Thioglobus sp. | reverse complement strand
ATGGGCTGTCCAGCAAAAAAAGTATGCAACAAGGCTGCAGGCTCAGCATTAATGAAAAATGAAAAGTTAGTTGAAGATATTATTAAATCTGTCGTTAATGCCGTTAATATCCCGATCACTCTTAAGATGCGTACAGGTTGGAATCAAGAAAACAAAAATGCTCCTACTATTGCCAAAATAGCCGAAGATAATGGTATCAAGATGCTAGCAATTCATGGCAGAACAAGAGCTCAAAAATATAATGGTGATGCTGAATATGACACAGTCAAAAAAATAAAAGGCATTGTTTCAATTCCAGTAGTAGCCAATGGTGATATCACTTCTGCAGAGAAGGCCAAAAAAGTATTGAACTATACAGGTGCAGATGCAGTTATGCTGGGTCGTGCCACCCAAGGAAACCCTTGGCTTGTTGGTCAAATTAACAATTACATAACAACCGGTAAGGCCTCTAAGGCACCCTCACTTGATAAAAAAATCTCCCTAATATTAAAGCATATTCTCCAAATTCATGATTTTTATGGACATAAAATGGGAACTCAGTTATCCAGAAAGCATATTTTTTGGTATTCTATGCATCTTGACCAAGAAAAAGGCAGCGCCTTTTGGCCAAACATTAATAGAGTGTCTGATCACTCTGAACAATATTTGAAATTTCATGATTTTTTGTACTCTATATGAACCAAAGAGATTTACATGACTGCATCAATGATAATCTTGAGAAATATTTCTCAGATTTGAATGGTGAATCGGCAAACGGAGTACTCAAAATGGTCTCACATCAATGTGAATCTGCAACCATCAAGTTTGTTTTAGACAAAGTCAATCAAAATCACAGTGAAGCTGCAAGGATTCTTGGTATTAATCGTGCCACCTTAAAGAAAAAAGCAAGTCTTTATAACTTATAAGAGTTTATAATTAATATCTAATAAATCCCACATTTTAAAGCTTATAAAATGCCTATAAAACGCGCTTTAATTAGTGTTTCTGATAAATCTGGAATTGCTGAATTTGCACAAAGTCTCGTTTCGCATAATATTGAAATTCTTTCGACTGGTGGAACCGCAAAACTACTTCAAGATAACAATATACCTGTAATAGAGGTGTCAGACTATACAGGTTTCCCTGAGATGATGGCGGGTCGAGTCAAAACACTTAACCCTAAGATACATGGTGGTATTCTTGCTCGAAGAGGGATAGATGAGAAAGTGATGTTAGAAAATAACATCAATGCGATTGATTTAGTTGTCGTTAATTTATACCCATTTCAAAAAACTATTTCAAATCCAAATTGTACTCTCGAAGAGGCAATTGAAAACATAGACATTGGTGGACCTGCAATGTTGCGATCAAGTGCAAAAAATCATGCCTCTGTAACGGTTTTGGTAGATAGTGCTGACTATCACTTAGTTCTCGATGAATTAAATATCTCGGGTAACACAACTCTAGAAACTAGAAAAAAACTTGCCTTAAAAACTTTTGAACACACTGCCCAATATGACGGAGCAATTGCAAACTATTTAGGTCGTAAAGATGATGGCTTTTCAAATACTTTAAATTTACAGTTCGTAAAATCTCAAGTTATGCGTTATGGTGAAAATCCTCATCAAAGTGCAGCATTTTATAAAGAAACTATTCTGCAAGAAGCATCTGTTTCATCCAGTATTCAGATTCAAGGAAAGCCACTTTCTTTTAACAACCTTGCTGATGCGGACGCAGCACTTGAATGTGTTCGAAATTTTGATGAACCGACTTGTGTCATTGTTAAACACGCCAATCCATGCGGGGTCTCTTCAAGAAAAAATATTCTTTCAGCCTATAAAAGCGCCTATAAAACTGACCCAACATCAGCGTTTGGAGGGATCATTGCCTTTAACCGTGAACTGGACAGTGAAACAGCTAAAACTATTATAGAGCAGCAGTTTGTTGAAGTAATTATTAGTCCAATAATAAATACTGAAGCGAAAGTTGTACTATCAAATAAAGAAAACATTAGAGTTCTTGAGTGTGGAGAACTTAATAAAACTAAACAAGCATTTGATTATAAAAAAATATCAGGAGGCTTATTGATTCAAGATAAAGATTTAGCTGAGTTAGGACCATCTGACCTTAAATGTGTATCTATGATCCGACCAACTGATTCACAAATGAATGACTTATTATTTGCTTGGAAGGTTGCAAAATGCGTCAAATCTAATGCCATTGTCTATGCAAAAAACCAAATGACAATTGGTATTGGTGCAGGGCAAATGTCACGAATCTATTCAGCCAAGATTGCTGGAATTAAAGCTGCAGATGAAAACCTAAAGGTTAAAGGTTCTGTTATGGCATCAGATGCTTTTTT
>JAQWLF010000177.1:0-2366 GCA_029247465.1 Candidatus Thioglobus sp. | reverse complement strand
GTTCTTGATGCAGTTCAAAATCGTGGTACCGCATTTAAGAAAAAAGAAGATATGCATAGAATGGCAGAGGCTAATAAAGCATTTGCCCATTTCCGCTGGTAATTTAAGGAACCAATCATGGCAAGAAGTACTCCAATTAATCGTTATCGCAACGTTGGCATTATGGCACATATTGATGCCGGAAAGACAACTACTACTGAACGTATTCTTTTGTACACAGGACGTACTCACAAAATTGGTGAAGTGCATGATGGAAGTGCAACAATGGACTGGATGGAGCAAGAGCAAGAGCGAGGTATCACTATTACTTCAGCAGCAACAACTTGTTTCTGGAAGGGTATGGATAGTCAGTTTGATGATCATCGAATCAATATTATTGATACTCCAGGTCACGTTGATTTTACAATTGAAGTCGAACGCTCACTAAAAGTACTAGATGGAGCATGTGCTGTTTTTTGTGCTGTTGGAGGTGTAGAGCCTCAGTCAGAAACAGTTTGGAGACAAGCGAACAAATATAACGTCCCAAGAATTGGATTTGTTAATAAGATGGACCGTGCAGGAGCAGACTTCTTACGCGTATGTGGACAAATTAAAACAAGATTAGGTGCAAATCCAGTTCCTATGCAAATTGCTATTGGAGCAGAAGATGCGTTCGAAGGTGTGATTGACCTTATTCTTATGAAGGCTATTTATTGGAATGAATCTGACCAAGGTGCAACATACGACGTCAAAGATATACCTTCTGATTTGCAAAATCTTGCTGAAGAGAAGCGTGAATTTATGATTGAATCTGCAGCGGAAGCAAATGAAGAGCTGATGGAAAAGTATCTTGAAGAAGGCACTTTGACAACAGATGAAATTAAACAAGGCATTCGACTACAAACAATTGCTAATGAAATTATTCCTATGTTCTGTGGGTCAGCTTTTAAGAATAAAGGGGTACAGGCTGTATTAGATGCCATGATAATGTATATGCCATCTCCATTGGATGTTGATCCTATTAGTGGAATTTTAGATGATGCTGCAGAATCAGAAGGAATAAGACAACCTAAAGATGAAGAGCCGTTTGCTGCACTAGCTTTTAAAATTGCTACAGACCCTTTTGTTGGAAATTTAACATTCTTTAGGGTTTATTCTGGTGTTTTAAAATCAGGTGACTTTGTGTACAACTCGTCTAAAGATAAAAAAGAACGTATTGGTCGTATAGTACAAATGCACTCTAATGACCGTGAAGAGATTAAAGAAGTAAGAGCTGGTGATATTGCTGCGGCTATCGGCTTGAAAGATGTAACTACTGGTGACACTTTGTGTGACATGAAAGACAAAATTATTCTTGAAAGAATGGAATTTCCTGATCCCGTTATTGCGGTTGCTGTTGAGCCTAAAACTAAGGTCGACCAGGAAAAAATGGGTATTGCATTAGGTAAGCTGGCTAATGAGGATCCATCTTTCAAGGTTTCTTCAGACGAAGAGTCTGGACAAACAATTATTGCTGGTATGGGTGAACTTCATTTAGATATTATTGTTGATCGTATGATGCGTGAATTTGATGTTGCGTGTAATGTTGGAAATCCGCAAGTAGCATATCGTGAAACAATTACTTCACTAGTAGAGCACGAACATAAATTTGCTAAACAATCTGGTGGCCGAGGACAGTATGGGCATGTATATCTCAGAATAGAACCTCAAAAGCCAGGTGCAGGCTATGAATTTGTTGATGAAATTAAGGGCGGCGTTATTCCTAAAGAATATGTTCCTGCAGTAAATAAAGGCGTTCAAGAGCAAATGCAGAATGGCGTTATTGCTGGTTTCCCATTAGTTGATGTTAAGGTGACAGTTTATGATGGTTCTTACCATGATGTAGATTCAAGTGAAATGGCTTTTAAAATTGCAGCCTCTATGTGTATTAGAGAGGGAGTAAAACTTGCTAATCCTCAATTACTTGAACCAATGATGAATGTTGAAGTTTCTACGCCTGAGGATTATATGGGTGATGTGATGGGTGATTTAAACCGTAGGCGAGGGATTGTAAGTGCTATGGATGACACCCCAGCTGGCAAACAGATTAAAGCTGCAGTTCCTTTAGCTGAAATGTTTGGCTATGCAACAGACCTTCGCTCAATGTCTCAAGGTCGTGCTAACTATTCTATGGAATTTGCTAAATATACAGCTGCTCCAAGAAATGTAGCAGATGATGTTATTGAAAAATTAAATACTTAATAGGGGATTAAAAATGGCAAAAGAAAAATTTGAAAGAACCAAACCTCACGTAAATGTGGGAACAATTGGTCACGTTGACCATGGTAAAACTACTTTAACTGCAGCCCTGACTAAAGTTATGGCTGAAGCTCGTGGTGGTGAGTTCA
>JAQWLF010000186.1:0-1569 GCA_029247465.1 Candidatus Thioglobus sp. | reverse complement strand
GCTATCCCCTTACCTAAAGAAGAAACAACACCACCGGTTATAAAGATGTATTTTGTCATCTAAAACTAACAAAGTTTGAAATAGCTATGATACACAAATTTGTGTAGAATATGGGCACATCCAATTAAACAAATCATGATGAGTTATAGACAATTTGTAAAACGACTCTTTCCATACATTAAAAGCCACATAGGAAAACTTGTTTTCACATCTCTAATGATGGTTTTTGCGACTGTATTAGAAGCATCAATACCTGAAATTACAGGACAAATAGTTGACACATTATTTGCAGTTGAACGCTCAAGTGATACAGCTTTTACCTATTCTTTAGCTCTATTTGTTGTCATTGGCTTGAGCTCATTGTTTGCACTTACATCTACCAGCACTAGTTCTTGGGTCTCAAATAAGGTAATTATGGATCTTAGAGTCGATATGTTTTCTAAACTTCTAAAGCTTCCTAAAAGCTACTTTGATAATAATACCACTGGTCAAACACTCTCTAAACTCACCTTTGATGTTGAACAGATCTCTGCAGCAGCGTCAACTATATGGCTTGAATTTATTAAATCATCTTTAACAGTGGTCATCTTAACGGGCTATCTGTTTTACAAAAACTATCTATTAAGCCTCACCCTTCTTGTGCTACTTCCTTTGGTCTATTTAGCCGTAAAACTTTCCACCTCTCGAATAAGAAGAGGTTCTAAAAAGGTTCAAGACTCTATGGGAGGAATGACTCATCTCCTTGATGAAAATATTTCAGGTAACGACCTGATTAAAGTCTATAACGCACAGGAAAGTGAGAAAAATAAATTTTTTAATATTATTAATATTATTCGCCAACAACGATTTAAAGTTGACTTGGCAGGAGGTGTTAACACTTCTGTCGTTAACATACTTATTGGGTTATGTTTGGCTGTCGTTGTTTTTTTATCATCAACCTACTTAATAATGAGTGCGGGTGATTTTCTAGCATTCTTTACTGCTATGGGAATGTTAGTAAAACCAGCTAAAACTCTTATTAATATCAATAAACCTCTTCAACAAGCTTTAGTAGCAGCGATTAGTGTCTATGGTCTAATCGATGAAAAGTCGGAAGAAAATATAGGTGAACAATTAATGAGTAATGTAGAAGGCGACATAATCTTTCAAAATGTAAGTTTTTCATATAATGATGAAAAAGTCTCATTAAATAATATAAATCTGACCATAAAACAAGGTGAGACAATTGCGCTTGTGGGCTCAACTGGAAGCGGAAAAACAACCCTGATTAATCTTTTAATACGTTTCTATAATCCCACAAATGGCAAGATATTAATCAACAACAAAGATATTAATAGTTTTGATTTGGAATCTTTCAGATCTAACTTTTCTTTCGTTGATCAGAATGTACGCCTATTTAATGACACTATTAGCGGTAACATTGCATTCGGACAAAAAGATAAAATGACAATTGACTCTATAGTCGATGCTGCAAAGATCTCTAATTCAATCGAATTCATTGAAAAACTCGATGAAAAGTTTGATTCTGAAATTGGCGAAGATGGGGTAACTCTTTCAGGCGGCCAAAGA
>JAQWLF010000165.1:0-6937 GCA_029247465.1 Candidatus Thioglobus sp. | reverse complement strand
CCACCTTTCTTTTCTATTAGCTGAACATTATCAATGCGCATAAAACGATCGACCGCCTTGCACATATCATAAACCGTAAGAGCTGCAATGCTTGCAGCTGTTAATGCCTCCATTTCAACTCCAGTTTTGCCGTTTAGTTTGGCTGTAGCAATGATATCAATGCATTTTTTTTCATTATTTGGAGTGAGTTCAACACTCACCTTCGATAGCATTAGAGGGTGACAAAGAGGAATAAGATCAGAGCATTTTTTTGCAGCCTGAATCCCTGCGATTCTAGCAACAGCAAGGACATCTCCTTTTTTATGTGATCCAGAGACAATTAACTCAAGCGTTTCAGCTTGCATGACAACTCTTGCGCCAGCTTTAGCTTCACGCGTAGTGTTATTTTTATCTGAAACATCAACCATTTGTGCTTCACCATTATCGTTGATATGGGTTAATTTACTCATCTCGTTAGTTCACTCAATGGGTAATAGTTCAGTATGGTTCCGGCTTTAAATGTAGTATTTTCAGGTATCTCAATAAGTCCATCGGCCCAAACAACTGAACTCATTACATCTGAGCCCTGCTTAGGGTAAAGGTTCGCTAAAGGCGTTTCCGATGAGTAATCAATACGAACACGCGCATACTCACGCCTAGGTTTAGCTCGCTTAGAATCAAAATTTGCTTTCACCTTTAATATTTTAGAATCATAGTTAGTGTTTCCCTGCATTTTTTTTATAAATGGCAATGAAAAAATACAAAAGGTTACAAAGCTTGATACTGGATTGCCAGGTAGTCCAATAAATGGAGTCTGTCTAACTTTACCATAAGCTAGAGGTTTCCCAGGCTTCATTCGAATTTTCCAGAGATTTAATTCTCCAAGTTTTTCTACGGCAGGTTTGACATGATCCTCTTCACCGACAGAGACGCCACCGGTAGTCATAATTAAGTCACACTGACTCTCAAGGGTTTCAAGTGCATCGCAAGTAGCATCTAACTTATCCTCAATATTTCCTAGATTAATTACATCACAACCAACCTGATTGAGAAGGGCAACCAGTGCATAGCGATTAGAGTTATAAATTTTTCCAGGTGATAAGGGGTTTCCCGGCTCCACTAGTTCATCGCCAGTAAAAAAAACACCAACTTTAATTTTTTTGAAAACGACTAACTCACCAACGCCAACTGAGGCAGCTAGAGAAATATCTTGGGGTTGAATTTGTTTGCCGGAGCTAAGAATAACGTCAGCCTCAAGGATGTCATTACCAGTTGGTCGAATATTTTCATTCAAATTAATAGCTCTTGCAACTGAAATTTGAGAACCATCTTTAGATAATTCACATTCTTCTTGCATAACGACAGTATTAGCCCCTTTAGGGATTGGTGCACCAGTAAATATTCTTGCAGCACAACCCATTTTTAAGTCATTACCAGTTGAGCCTGCAGTGATTCTATCAACAATATCAAAACTCAAATTGGTTTGTGATACTTGACTGTCATCAAGTGCAATAGTGTATCCGTCCATGGAACTATAATCAAAGCCTGGGACGTTAATTATTGAATGAATATCGCTTGCTAAAATTCTACCTAGTGAGTTATCCAATGAAATGGTTTCTGTCTTGTTTAAGACACTAGCAGAATTAAGTAAAAATGATAATGCATCATCTGCACTCATCAACGAATCATTGAACATTGCTGAACTTGATTTAACCTCTTGAGTATTCATAAGGTAATATGGATTTAGTATTCATAGGGTGTATTATACAATTGCAAGTAAATTTTCTAATTACTAATAACTTGAAAAAAGAACAAGCATTAAGTGAAAAAAATATCTAAAAATGAGATTTCAGCTGTTATCTTGGCAGGTGGAAAAGGTTCAAGAATGGGTGGCAAAGACAAGGGGCTTATTGAATTTCGTGGTCTTGCATTAATAGCTCATGTAGTTAATGTAGTTAAAATCAGAGTAAATCAAATATTTATTAGTGCAAATAGAAGTTTAGATGACTATTCAAAATATGGCAAAGTAATTGTTGATGATTTAGAAGACTATCAGGGGCCTTTAGCTGGAATTTCTAAAGCTTTAAATGTCTGCTCTTCTAATTATTTGCTAGTACTCCCCTGTGACAGCCCAATGATTGATTTAACGTTAATAGACGCTTTGATTGAGAGAATGGAATCTAGTGAGTCGGATATTTGTGTGGCTCATGACGGTAAAATAATGCACGCAACATTTGCGCTTATGAAATCAAATCTTAATGAAAGTTTAGATAAATTTTTAGATGATGGAGGTCGCAAAATGGCGCTCTGGTATCGTCAACAACGTACAGAAAGAGTAGATCTTTCAAGTCATTTAGAGTTATTAACTAATCTAAATAACCCAGAAGACTTTAATTTTTAAGTTTTCCAGCGTTTTTTTTGTTTTTCATCGCTTACTCGTGCCTCTACCCACCCCTCATTATTCTCTGATAACTCTTTTTTCCAAAAGGGTGCGTCAGTTTTAAGGTAGTCAATAATAAAATTACAGGAATCAAAAGCTTCTTGACGATGCTTACTGGTTGTTATCACTAAGACAATCTGATCGTTGACATTTAGCGTTCCAATTCGATGAATAATAGTAATATTTTGAAGTTCCCATTTTTCTCTTGCCTTTGTTGCAATTAATTCGAGAGATTTTTCAGTCATTCCTGGGTAGTGTTCAAGTGTCATAGAGCTAAGAGATTTCGAGCGAAGATCTCTGACAGTTCCAACAAAGCTTACAATTGCGCCAACGCTGGAGTTATTTGCTTTGGCGAGATTAACCTCAGTTGTTAAATCGAAGTCATCAGTTTGAACGATAATCTTATCCATTGCTTAATTTTATCGCTTTTGAGAACTACTTAATGACCTTTGGATATTTTTTAATTCGATTATAATTTGTCTTAAAACATAGAAAAAACTAGATGAAAGTTGCAGCTATCTCATTAAATATTGCTTGGCAAGATATCGATAAAAACCTTGAACGTGCTGAAGAGTTTATTCTTAAAGCTAAAACGGATGGTTGTGATGTAGTTGTTTTTCCGGAGGTTTTTAATACAGGTTTTATAGCAGAGGTAGGAAAGTATGCTGAATCTCCAAACTCTAAAACTTATCAAGCTCTCCAACAACTCGCTTTAACTCATTCAATAAATATAGTAGCTGGTGCAAGTGAAAAAGAGGCGAACGAAAAAGCTCATAATATCGCCCTTGTTTTTGATGATGATGGAAATGAAGAAGCTAAATATTCAAAACTACAGCCTTTTAATTATGCAAATGAAGGTAAATACTTTGCTCCTGGAGATAAATCTGTAACCTTTGGATTGTCTGGAGTTCCTTGCTCGGTTTTTATTTGTTATGATTTACGTTTTCCTGAAATTTTTCGTCAGGTTGCAAGAGAAGTTGAAGTTATTTTTGTTATAGCAAATTGGCCATACACTCGTGAGCTCCATTGGCAGAATTTATTAATAGCTCGTGCAATAGAGAATCAGTGCTTTATTGTTGGGGTTAATCGTATAGGTGATGATGGTGTTGGTCTAAAATTTCATGGAGCCTCGATGGTAATTGATCCTCTAGGCAAGATTTTGATGCAAACAGATAAAAAAACTGAATATGAAGTTTGTGAATTTGATACTAGCGAAGTAGTTAAGGTTAGAAAAAAATTTCCTTTTTTAGATGATATTCGTTTTGTTTAACTTAATAAAATGAATAATTTAACTCGAGAGGATTTTATAAAGCTCGATACGCTTGACCCGATTAAAAAAGCTCGAGAAGAATTTTCCTTACCAAAAGATGTTATTTATTTTGATGGTAACTCTTTGGGGCCTCTCCCTAAAAATACCATTAAGTCACTAGACTCAGTAATTCAAAGAGAGTGGGGCGATGGTTTAGTTAGAAGTTGGAATGACGAAAACTGGATTAATTTACCCCGTAATCTTGGTAACCAGATAGCGCCATTAATTGGTGCAAAAGAAGGTGAAGTAATCGTTGTTGATAGTACATCTGTTAACTTATTTAAGGTTCTTTCATCTGCACTGATGCTGAATAAGAATCGAAAAGTAATTGTTAGTGAGTCAGGAAATTTTCCATCAGATTTGTATATCTTAGAGGGTGTCAATAAGATGTTTGGTGAGAGTTATGAGCGATGCTTAATGGATGAGGGGGATGAAGAGATTGAAAAATATATCGACTCATCTACCGCCGTTGTAGTACTTTCACATATCAACTATAAAACAGGTCGCATAACTGATATAAAAAAAATTACAACTTTTGCACATGAAAAAGGTGCTCTAGTTGTTTGGGATATAAGTCATAGCGTCGGTGTTTTGCCGATGAATCTGCATGATCTTGGTGTTGACTTCGCTGTTGGTTGTACATATAAGCACTTAAATGGTGGCCCAGGCGCCCCTGGTTTTTTGTTTGTACATAGCTCTCTTATTGAAAAAGTTTCGCAGCCATTGACTGGCTGGTTAGGGCATATTAAGCCTTTTGACTTTGAAGTCGAATATAAACCTGCAAATGACATTAACAAGTTTATTTGTGGAACGCCCCCAATTATTGCTTATAAAGCAATAGAGAGTGGACTGGAAATATTTAAGGATTTATCAATAATAGAAATACGCGAAAAGAGCACTAAGCTATCTGAAATGTTTATTCAATTAATGAAACAAGAATGCTCTGAATTTGGTTTTACGCTTTTTTCTCCTAAAAATTCAGAACATCGTGGAAGTCAGATTTCATTTCTGCATGAAAATGCCTACTCCATTATTCAGGCTTTAATATCGCACGGAATTATCGGTGATTATCGTGAACCTAACGTCATGCGATTTGGAATATCCCCCCTTTATATGAGATTTGAAGATGTATGGAATGCGATAACTTGTTTACGGGAAATAATGCAAACTGGAGAATGGCAATCTGAAAAATTTAAGAATAAAAATTATGTAACGTAATTATTAAAAGTGCATAAAACTCTTATATGGGTTTTGATAATTTCCCGACTATACTAATCCCTAGTGCTACTGACGGTCCAATACCCAAAGCGAAGATAACCGTTCCAAGTCCAACCACTTCACCTAATAATTTATCAAGATTATTAAGCAGACAAATTGATCCCAAGACAACAACGCTTATTTCAATCACCGTTCGAATTGAATAGATAGGTAGGTTAGTTATTTTTTGTAAGCCAATCATTAAACCATCTCTTGGTCCAGCACCTAGATTTGATATTAAATAAAATCCACTCCCAAGTCCTATAGTAAGGACGCCAATTAGGACCTGTAAAACTTGCATCGGGTAATATTCTGGATAGGGTAAATAATAAACTGAGAATTCAATTGTTAATGCTATTATGAAGGCATTAAGAATTGTCCCCATTCCAGGTTTTTGTTTAAGTGGAATCCACAGGAGCAATACAAAAATACTAATAACAAAAGTAGAAAGACCAATAGACCAGGCTGTTAGATTTGATATTCCTAGAGCTAATACAGTATATGGACCAACACCCGCACCACTTGTAATAAGAAGGCTCTCTCCTAGACCAAACAAAAATAGTCCAAATACTAAAAATATAAAGGTCAATGGCTTTGGCTTTAGATTGAAAGAATCTTCAGAACTCCAAACAACTTTGGGAATTTTTTTGATAGTAAAGGTCTCAGAAAAAAGTTTCATAGATAGTTGTCGAAGTAAAAAATTATAGTAATAATACAGTTGTTTAAGATTATTCTATAGCTGTGTATAAATTATTGTATTTATCTTCTCAATTTAAGACTTTAGTGATTATCATAGGTCTATTAAAAATGAACTCAAAATATGAAGTTGTTAATTAATCAAATATCATGACAGAAGCACTTAGTAAAACTGATATCGAAAGCTTCCATGATGATGGTGTTGTTGTATTGCGAGGTGTTTTTAAAGAATGGATTGATATATTAATTAGAGGGGCTGAATTTCATATAAATAACCCAAGTAGTAGCGCTTTAGTTCATCAAGAGAAAAGCTACCAAGGGCATTTTATGGAAGATTTTTGTAATTGGCAGCGAATTCCTGAGTATAAAGATTTTGTCCTTAATTCGCCCTTAGCTTCTCTTGCTGCGGAATTAATAGAGTCTCAATCTGTACAGTTTTTCCATGATCATTTTTTTTATAAAGAGGCTTACTCTGGAGTTGAGACACCTTGGCATCAAGATATGCCTTATTACTGTGTTTCGGGGGATCAAACTGTAAGTTTTTGGTTGCCACTTGAATCAAGGGAGCAAAGTGTCTCATTGAAGTGTTTGGCTGGTAGCCATTCTTTTCCAAAAGAAATTCGACCAACAAGTTGGTCTGATAACGATAGTTTTTACGAAAATAATGAGGAATTCATGGATTTGCCCAATATTGAAAATGGTGATTTTGAAATTAAGCAGTGGGCAACTGAACCAGGCGATGTGGTAGCTTTTAATTTTAAGTTAATACATGGTGCTAACGCTAATATAGTGGATGGTTTAAGTCGAACCCTTTCATTTCGTTTGCTTGGTGACGATGTAGTTTATCGTCAACGATTAGGGCGAACTTCACCTAATTTTCCAGAGATTAATCAAAAAAATGGTGAACGCTTAAGAGAAGACTGGTTTCCAACTATTTGGAGTAATTAATTTTTTATGGATTTAGCTAATTACTCTTTTGAAATTTTAACTTTTTTATTTATAGTTGGAATGGTTGCAGGCTTTCTCGATACTCTGGTTGGAGGGGGTGGGTTACTTGCAGTACCTGCTTTACTGTTAAGTGGTATACCACCTATCTATGTACTCGGAACCAATAAGTTGCAGGGTAGTATGGGCACTGGTATTGCAACACTGCTATTATTTCGAAAAAAGAAGTTGGACTGGAATAGTGTTAAGTATTTAATGCTAGTATCCTTTATTGGCTCTGTAATAGGTGGTGTTATAGTGCAGTTTATTGA
>JAQWLF010000158.1:0-60035 GCA_029247465.1 Candidatus Thioglobus sp. | reverse complement strand
AAGAGCCTCTGTGGGTAAATCACTACCAGCAAAATCAACTTCAGCACATGCAGAATAAGTCAGGGCACGAGAGGCTTCAGTTATTGACTTCATGTTGGATAACATGCGCTGGACATCTGGGTGTCTAATTATTGGGCCAGCCTCTTTATATCCAGGAGCCACCCCTTGAATGCGCACGTTACAAAAACTAAGCGCTTGTTGATAGGCGCGCTCTGACACTGATACGCCCTGAAGGCCAACAGTCAGTCTCGCATTATTCATCATTGTGAACATGCACTGCATGCCTTTATTTTCTTCACCTACCAAATATCCTATTGCGCCAGCTTTGTCGCCATAGCTCATTACACATGTAGGGCAAGCATGAATTCCAATCTTCTCTTCTAAAGACAGCGCCTTAAGGTCATTTGCCTCTCCTAAGGAGCCATCATCATTTACAAGTATTTTTGGGACTAAAAATAGCGAAATACCCTTAACACCAAGAGGAGCATCAGGAAGGCGCGCTAAAACTAAATGCACAATATTTTCTGTCATATCATGCTCACCCCAAGTGATATATACTTTTTGACCACGTATTAAATAATGATCTTTTTCTGGTGTAGCGCGAGTTTTAAGGGCGCCTACATCAGTTCCGGCATCACCCTCAGTAAGATTCATTGTGCCACTCCACTCCCCAGATATTAGTTTTGGAAGGTAGCGCTGCTTGAGCTCATCGCTTGCATTATGAGTTATTGCCTCAACTGCACCCTGGGTAAGAAGTGGACATAGACCCCATGACATATTTGCAGAGTGCCACATTTCTTGAACACTTGCTGCAACAACAAATGGCACGCCTTGGCCGCCATATTTAGTATCAAATTGTAGCGAGCCCCAGCCACCTTCAACGTAGTGATGGTAAGCATCTTTAAAGCCAGTTGCTGTAGTTACTTCTCCAGCACTATTAATTATTAAGCCTTCAAGGTCTCCAGGCTTATTAATAGGTTCAATTTCTTCTCTTGCTAGCTTTCCTGCAGCTTCAAGAACGGTATCAACGATGTCAACAGTAGAGGCTTCAAGCCCAGTTTCACTGCAAAGTTTTTCTAGTTCAACAACCTCTCTTAAAACAAATCCCATATCTTCCACCGGGGCAGTATAGTTTGACATTAAGCTTCTCCAGCACTCTTAACCGAGTCTCTAAGCACATGCTTTTGAATTTTCCCAGTTGCGGTTTTTGGGAGTGGTCCAAAGACAATTTTTTTTGGACTCTTAAATTTAGCCATATTTTGCTTACAAAAATCAATAAGCTCTTCTTCTGAGGCAAGCGAGTCTGATTTTAGTTCTACAAAAGCACAAGGCACTTCTCCCCAAGTCTCATCCGGCATTGCTACAACTGCAGCTTCTCCAACTGAAAGGTGCTGATAAAGTACGTTTTCAATCTCTACAGAAGAGATATTTTCTCCCCCAGAGATTATGATGTCTTTTGACCTGTCTTTGATTTGAATGTAGCCATCATTATGGATTACAGCTAAGTCGCCACTATGGAACCAGTCATCAGCAAATGCTTCTTCAGTGGCTTCTGGGTTATTAAAATAACCCATCATACAAGTATTACAACGAATTACAATCTCTCCAATTGTCTCACCATCTGGCGGAACATGTTCGCCAGTTTCTTGGCTAATTACACTCACATCTTCAGTCATTGGAAAGCGGACACCCTGGCGCGAACTAAGTTTTGCAAGTTCTGTCAGAGGCATACTAAGCCAAGAGGCCTGAGGAGCGGCTTGAAGAATATGCCCATAAGTTTCAGTGAGTCCGTAAACATGCATAACATTAAAGCCTAGGGACATCATGCTTTCGAGAACTTTTGCTGGTGGTGGAGCGCCAGCAGTCATAACTTTAATTTCACGATCAAAAGTTTTTTGTATTTCCTTTGGCGCATTGGCCAGCATATTCAGCATTATTGGCGCTCCACCAAAGTGAGTTACGTTATGTGTATCTAGTAAGTCAAACACTTTTTCGGGTGAAAAGGCTCTAAGGCATATAACCGTTCCAGCAACTGCAGCCATTGTCCAGGCATGCCCCCAGCCATTGCAGTGAAACATTGGAACAGAGTATAGATATACTGGATGGTTTGGAAGTTCCCAGCCAATAACAGTGCCCATGCTCATTAAATAAGATCCACGGTGATGATATACAACCCCTTTGGGTTGTCCAGTTGTTCCTGAAGTATAGTTGAGTGACAAGGGCTGCCACTCATCGTCAGGCCTTACCCACTTAAACGACGGATCTCCTTTCTCAACGAGAGTTTCGTATTCAATGGTATTTCCAGTTACATCTGGACTAGACTCAGCAAATGAATCATTTATTAAAACTACTTTTGGGGTTGACAAAGAGATAGATAACGCCTCAGACGCTACTTCAAACAGCTCTCTGTCAACAAGCAGTATTTTTGCTTTACTATCGTCAAGGATATGAGCAATTGTTCCAGCATCAAGGCGTATATTTATAGTATTTAGAACGGCACCAGCCATGGGAATTGAAAAGTGAGACTCAAACATTTCTGGCGTATTAAATGCAAGAACTGATACTGTATCTCCTGGCATAACGCCGTGGCCTTTTAAGCTTGAAGCGATACGAGTGCATCTTTCTCTTGACTCACTCCAAGTGTAGGTTCTGTTTTCATAAATTACAGAAGTATGGTGTCCATAAACATCTGCAGTCCTATGTAAGAATGAAATAGGTGTAAGCGGTACAAAATTTGCAGGGTTTTTGTTCATAGTGTTAACTATTAATTTCTAAGTGTAATTCCATTATCTAACATGGATACAATCCTTGCTTGTGTTTCTTGCGTTTGAGCAAGCATGATAAATGAAGAGCGCTCTGCATCTAAAATATCTTGTTCAGTAAAAATAGTTCCAGCAGGACAATCTCCACCAGTCATAATTCGTCCAATTTCAGTTCCAACAGTGACATCATGTGGAGTAAGCATGCCCTTTTTATGATTTGTTGTAAGCCATTCAAGCATTTCTTCAAAGTGTTCGGCCCCTGAGAGGGCTAGAGGTTTTCTGGCTTTTGCTTTTGAGGTTTTGTCAATTGATGAAAGTGCACTATTAAGTATGCGATCTCGATTCATATGAAAAATATCATTGGGTCTTCTCATAGATAGAGCATTAGCTTCTTGGGGAGAATTAGCTCGTCTTCCAAGGCCAATATTCATAAATGATTTCCAAGCAGCCTTGCGGTCATCTTCTAGATTTTCAGCCCACCTATAAAGCGTTTCTTTGCATCCGCCTCCTGCTGGAACAACTCCTACAAAAGACTCAACAAGACCCATCACCGAGTTAGCATGACCAACAACATGATCAGCATGAAGTACAACCTCAAATCCACCACCAATTGACATACCTACTGGCGCAGCAATTACAGGCAGTTTTGAGTTTCTCATTTGCAACATTGTATTTTGAAAGTAAATAAGAAACGCATCAAGTGAGTCAAAGTCATTTTTTTCAAAGCAATTCCTAACACTCCAAAGACTTACTCCACAAGAGAAATGCTGGAAGTCATTGTGAATTACAACACCACGTAAGCCGATTTTTTCAGACTCAGTTATTGCGTCAGCAATCATGTCCAAAGACTCACTATCCAGCGCATTAGCTTTTGAATGAAATTCAACAATTGCAGCATCTTCATACTCAAACCAGCTGGCAGATTCATTGGAGTTTATTGCTTTAAGCGTTTGACGAACTTCAGAAAATCTAAGGACACCGTCTGACCTAATAATTGGCTTTAGATTTCCATCAGGGGTCAATGAGCTTAATCCTGATTTTGAATTATTATAAAATTTATTATCAAGGCCTTTAATAAGGAATTCTGGAACATCTCTACCGGCATTTTTAAGTCTATCGACAAAGTACTCAATTCCAATTTCATCTAAAAGCTCAAAAGGACCCTTGACCCAGTTATAACCAAGCTTCATCGCATCATCTATTTGCGTTAAATCATCAGTAACCTCTGGCACAAGAGATGCAGCATAGCAGAGTGTCTCTGCAATTACATCCCATATATAAAGACCATATGCGCTTTTGTCGTTGATAATAAAGGGAATACCAGTTTTTTCTGCTTCTTCGAGAAGAGGAGTTTTTAATCGCTCATGAGCAACATAATTTCCATTGGATAAATCGATTACTTTCCTTTCGTCGCCAACTTGTTTATAAAAACCTTTTTCGTTTTTATTTCCAGTTTGACCATTTGCAATCATATCGGTCATAAACTCAATTGGTGACGAGTATTTATGAAAAGCATCATTTTCTGGAAGGATGCTTACAAGGCTTTTGACTACATCCGCCATAAGGTCAATACCGATTAAATCATATAGGCCAAAAACGCCTGTCTTTGGAAGGCCTAGAGGCCTACCAAAAAAAGCATCTGCTTCTGTTGGTGACAGTTTATATTCAAATGCTTTATGCAGAGCACATTGGATAGCAAAAACACCAACTCTGTTAGCAAGAAAGCCTGGAGTATCAGAGCATGAAACAACGCCTTTTCCAAGCATCGTTTCACTAAAAAAATCAAGTGTATTAATAACATCATCTCTAGTAAATTCGCCACGCACTAATTCAAGCAGTCTCATAAATCGAACAGGGTTAAAAAAATGAGTTATTGCAAAGCGCTCACAAAACTTTCTTGGCATTCCCTCTGTCAAGAGACTAATTGGAATCGTAGAAGTGTTGGAGGTTATGATTGTTGATTCTTTGCAGGTGTTATTAAGTCTTTGGTAGAGAGCTTGTTTAATATCAAGTCTTTCAACAACAGCTTCAGCAACCCAGTCGCAATCTTCTAGTTCATGAAAGTGGTCTCTAGTATTCCCAAGATTTATAAGCTTTTCAGCTTCTACACTCATAAGGCCTGGCATATCTGGATCTTTAAGCCTTTCAAGCCCTTTGGCTGATAAGCTGTTTACGTTTTCACCGTCGCTAGGAAGATCGAGAAGCCAAACCTCTATTCCTGCATTTGCTACTTGACCTGCAATTCCAGCACCCATCGTTCCGGCGCCAATAACGCCAACTTTTTTGATTTGATTTGACATTAGGTGTTTTTTAAAATAAATGATTTGATAGCATCAAGAGTGTCTTTTGGTGACTCAATCGGAAGCATATGCCCCGCATTAGAAATAGTTGTGGTTTTTGCGTTTAGCAAGCCTGCTAACTCCAAGCCAAATCGATATGGTGTATTCTTGTCTTCGGCTGCAAGAATTACATTTGATGGAATATGGGTTTTTTTAGCACAATTTATTCCATTTTTATATTCAGTACAAGCGACAAGATCTTCAGCTAGAGGGTTGTTAGACATAATTTGGATACCAATGCCTATGGGCTGCATGCCAGGGACGGCACTGAATCCAGACTTTGTTTGACTGCCAAATCCCCATTTAAGCAACATTTCGGCAGCATCACCAGGTGTTTTTTTAGCAGCTTCAACTAGGGCTTCATTTACAGGAATAGATGTAGCGCTTGCAACTGCGGTTAATGTTTTTAATTTAGTTCCTAAGGAGTCGGCCGCCTCTAGTGCAACTAGGAAGCCCTGAGAGTGTCCTACTAGATGTATCGATTCACACCCAGCTACTTTAAGGGCCTTTACAAGCCATTTGCCCATGCCTTCAATAGATTTTATGGGCTCACCTTCTGAAAGACTATGACCTGGAAGGTCAGGAGCAAATACTGAGAATCCATGAAATGCAAACCATCTAGCTTGAAGAGCCCAAGACCTATGGTCTAGTCCGCTTCCATGAACAAAAACTACCGTCGGTTTTTTTGGATCAAATGTACAACCACCGGTTGCAACAAAAGTATTATGCCCATCAACAACAATGTTCATTATGAAGTAGCCTTATCGACCGCTTTAAGTCCTGCTTTAAAGTCATGAATAATATCGTCTATAGACTCAAGTCCTACAGATACACGTATTAAGTCAGGACTACTTCCAGAAGCTTTCATTGCCTCATCATCAAGGCGAGAGTGAGTAGTGCTTGCTGGATGAAGAACTAGAGTTCTTGAGTCACCGACGTTTGCTAAATTAGACGATAATTTGAGTGCATCAATAAATGCTGCACCACCCTCCCTGCCTCCTTTAACGCCAAAACATAGCATTGAGCCAGCACCATTTGGAAACAGGGTTTTTGCAACTTCATGTGTCGGGTTTTCTGGCAGATCTGGATGATTAACCCACATAACAGGCGATTGTTCTAGGAGCCACTTAGAGAGTTTGACAGCATTCTTTACATGTTGATTCATTCGCAGAGTAAGAGTTTCAATGCCTTGAAGTAGCAAAAATGCGCTATGAGGACTCATAGCAGGACCAAAGTCTCTCATAGATTCTGCTCTAATTTTCATAGACAGAGCTGATGGCCCAAACTCCTCCCAGAAGTTTATGCCATGAAAAGGTTCATATGGGGTTGTTAGAGTAGGGTGTTTTTTACTAGAACCCCAGTCGAAAGAGCCACCATCAACTATTACGCCTCCCACCGCTACGCCGTGACCACCAATCCATTTAGTTACAGAGTGAACAACAACATCAGCCCCATGATCGAAGGGCTTGCAAAGCGCTGGAGTTGAAAAAGTAGCATCTATTACAAGAGGGAGTTTGTTTTGATGGGCAATTTTAGAAATTTTAGGCAGGTCAGAAACCTCAAGCCCAGGATTTCCTATTGACTCACAAAACACAAGTTTTGTATTATCTTGAATAGCTTCCTTTAAAGATTTTTCATCATTTATAGAGATAAAAGTACAATCAATATTAAATCTTTTAAGAGTGTGCTTGAGCAGAGTTCCTGTCGATCCATAGATCTGTGAGGCGCTTACAATATGGTCACCAGCAGAACAAAGCGTCATAAATGTAACAAAAAGTGCGCTCATTCCTGAGGCAGTGCAGATAGCACCTACGCCACCTTCTAGAGCCGCAATTCTTTGCTCTAAAACCGCAACAGTTGGGTTGGTCATGCGACTATAGATATGACCACCCTTTTCAATATTAAAAAGAGCTGCGGCATCATCAACCGTTTCAAAAACATATGAGGTTGTTTGGTACACAGGAACCGCTCTGCTACCAAAGGAGGGGTCAGGCTGATATCCAGTATGTAAAGATATTGTTTCAGGACCAAAGAAGGATGATTTTCCCATAAACGCTCAGATTAAAAAAAGAGAGAATATTTTCTCACAAATGGATGCTAAGTGGTTTTAAATTTCCTTTTAAAACTTAAACTGCCAAGGCAAGCTCTGAACGCATTTCGTCAATTGTTGACTTGTAATTTTCAGTATTAAAAATTGCAGAACCAGCAACAAATGTATCGGCTCCTGCTGAGGCAATCTCTCTGATATTATTGGTTTTTACTCCACCATCAATTTCTAGCCTTGTACTAAGATTCCTGTCATCAATCATTTTTCGAACAACCCTAAGTTTTTCTAGTGAAGAGGGAATAAAAGACTGGCCACCAAAACCTGGGTTTACAGACATCAATAAAACCATGTCTAGTTGCTCAATGACATGCTCAAGGTAATGAAGTGACGTTGCTGGGTTAAACACTAAGCCCGCCTTACATCCGCTTTCTTTTATGAGGCCAATTGTACGGTCTATATGTTCAGATGCCTCTGGATGGAAAGTAATATAAGAGGCTCCTGCTTTTGCAAAATCAGGAATGATTCTGTCAACTGGCTTTACCATTAAGTGGACATCAATTGGCGCAGTAACCCCATGACTTCTTAGAGCATCACAAACCAAGGGGCCAATTGTTAGATTTGGGACATAGTGATTATCCATCACATCAAAATGAACAATATCAGCACCAGAGACTAGAACGTTGTCTACCTCTTCGCCAAGCTTAGCGAAGTCTGCTGAAAGTATTGAGGGGGCTATAAAATTCTGTTGCTTCATGGTGTTCTCCGTTTATTTTTGATCTTTTATAAGGCTTTGGCCTGTCATTTCTTTTGGTTTTTCAATATCCATAAGTGCTAATAATGTAGGCGCTATATCGGCAAGTGTACCAACAAGAGGCTCTAATAGGGAAACTTTCCTTTTCCCAATATAAACTAATGGCACGGGGTTTGTTGTATGAGCAGTATGGTTTTTATCTGTTTTTGGATCAATCATTTGTTCAACATTTCCATGGTCAGCAGTAACAAGTATTTCGGTGTCAGTATCGAGGCCAGTTTGATAAATTTTTCCTAGACAATTATCTACAGCCTCAACCGCCATAATTGCCGCCTTAAGTTTGCCACTATGACCTACCATGTCGGCGTTGGCGAAATTACAAACTATTAAGCTGTATTGATTTGACTTAATCTCCCGAACTAGATTATCAGTTAATTCATATGCACTCATTTCTGGTTTTAAGTCATAAGTTTTAACATCTGGGGATTGAATAAGTTTTCTTTCTTCTCCAGCAAGTTGCGCTTCAACGCCGCCATTAAAGAAGAACGTTACATGAGCATATTTTTCAGTTTCAGCAATTCTTAGTTGTTTTAAACCAAGGCTCGACAAATAGTAGCCTAGCGTATTAACAACTGTAATTGGTGGATATGCGCACTCTAGATTAAAGTCTTTCTTATATTCTGTGAGACAGATAAAATTAGTTACTTTAAATGATTCTCTCTCAAACTCTTGAAAGGTATTCGAAGTCAATGCCTGAGTGATTTCCCTAGCACGATCAGCACGATAATTCATAAAAATTACAGCGTCACCTTCATTAATCATAACCGACTCACCAACAGTTGTAGGCGCAATAAATTCATCAGTTTCACCTGCTTCATAAGCCATTTGAATTGCACTTATTGGAGAATCTGCCTGTCTCTCACTTTTTCCATTCGCTATTAAGTGATAGGCCTTTGAAACTCTCTCCCATCGATTATCCCTGTCCATAGCATAGAAGCGCCCTACTACAGAAACAATCCTACCAATCTGTAGTTCATTTATTTTTGCCTCTAAAATTTCAACAAAGTCTCCCGCACTATTTGGAGGCGTATCACGACCATCAGTAATGACATGAAAATAGACCTGTTTGCAGCCTTGTTGCTTTGCTAGTTCTAAAACTGCATGTATGTGGTTTTGATGAGAATGAACACCTCCATCCGATAAAAGTCCAAGAATGTGAACGGCCTTATCATTTTTATTTGTATCCTCTAAAGTGTGACATAGAGAGCCATTTTTAAAGAATTTACCATTTTCAATATCATTTTCAATTCTTGTAAAGTCTTGATCAATAAGTCGTCCAGATCCGATGGTTAAGTGACCCACTTCGGAATTTCCCATTTGCCCATCAGGAAGCCCAACACTTGCTCCAGATGTGCCTATTAAAGTATTAGGATATTTAGTTACTAGGTGATCCCAGTTAGGTGTATTAGCCAATGCAATAGCATTGTTTTCAGCGGATGGAGAGTACCCCCATCCATCTAAAATTAACAATAATTTTGTGTTTTGCATTATTAAATTAATGTTTAGACATTAAATAAAAAATGAACTACATCACCATCTTTGACAATGTATTCTTTTCCTTCGGAGCGTAATTTACCTGCATCTTTAGCTCCTTTTTCACCTTTATTTTCAATAAAGTCGTCAAATGAAATCGTTTCTGCTCTTATAAAGCCCTTTTCAAAGTCACCATGAATTTTACCTGCTGCAACTGGTGCTGAATCCCCAATGTTAATTGTCCATGCTCTAACTTCTTTAACTCCAGCGGTAAAGTATGTTTGTAGTCCAAGCAAAGAGTAACCTGCATTAATCAAGCGATCAAGTCCAGATTCAGCTTGACCCATGTCTTCTAAAAATCCTTGCTTATCTTCATCATCAAGCTCTGCAATTTCAGCTTCTATATTTGCACAAATAGCAACAACTTGACTATTTTCATTATTTGCATAATCTAATAATTTTGTCAAATGTGAGTTATTAGTAAAGCCGCTTTCATTGACATTGCCAACATAAAGAACAGGCTTTGATGTAAGAAGCTGCAATCCCTTTATCAGCTTTTGTTCTTCCTCGTTATACTCGAGCGACCTAACAGCATGTCCTTGTTCTAGTATTGGAAGAATTTTTTCAAGCAGGTTTTTTAATGGTAACCCTTCTTTTTGCCCTGATTTAGAGTTTTTAACGGCTTTTTGGTAAGCTTTTTCAGCTGTATAAAGGTCTGCTAATGCGAGCTCAGTATTGATGATTTCAACATCATCAATAGGACTAACTTTTCCTGATACATGAATAATGTCATCATTTTCAAAGCATCGAACTACGTGGAGTATTGCATCAGTCTCGCGAATATTCGATAGAAATTGATTGCCCAGCCCTTCACCTTTTGAGGCACCTTCAACGAGCCCGGCAATGTCAACAAACTCCATTGTAGTTGGTAAAATTTTCTCTGGAGAGACAATATTTGCAAGACTCTGTAGCCTAGAATCATTGACCGGGACAATTCCAATATTGGGCTCAATGGTGCAAAAAGGATAGTTTGCTGAATCTATTCCAGCCTTGGTTAGTGCATTAAAAAGAGTTGATTTGCCAACATTTGGAAGGCCTACAATGCCACATTTAAATCCCATGAAGTTACTCCATTATTATGTGTGCAGGCGTTTCATAGACTCTTCAAAATCTCCATTTGCAAGAGACTCAATAACCCCCATTGCATCTGCCATACCCTGTTCGATTAATAACATC
Source organism: Candidatus Thioglobus sp. (assembly GCA_029247465.1). Lineage (GTDB taxonomy): Bacteria > Pseudomonadota > Gammaproteobacteria > PS1 > Pseudothioglobaceae > Pseudothioglobus. The sequence goes on along the minus strand of JAQWLF010000158.1, from coordinate 49,367 downwards.
TCAGAATTACCTGGTGTGTTTAATACAAAGTCCACAACGTCATTTTTAGTACCTGGGTGTCCAATCCCAATCCTTAAGCGATAAAAGTTATTTGTATTGAGCGCCTTAATTGTGTCTCTCAGGCCATTATGCCCACCATGGCCACCACCCATTTTTAGTTTGACTGAGCCAGCAGGAAGGTCAAGTTCGTCATGGATCACTAAAATTTCTTCAGGCTTAATATTGTAGTAAGTTGAGAGGCTTTTTATAGCGCCGCCCGAGTTATTCATAAAATTCTGCGGCTTTAGAAGGTAGATCTTTATAACACCATAATGTATCGCACAAGCTTCACCTAAAAACTTTGATTGCGCACTAAATTTTGACCCTAAATTGGCTGCCAAAGACTCAATAAACCAAAAGCCCGCGTTGTGACGATGTGTTTGATAATCCTTTCCTGGGTTTCCCAGTCCAACAATTAGTTTAATCATTACAACGCTTCGTTTATATACTTATTGAGTCAATAAGACTAGCCACATTTTACTCTTCTTCTGAGTCACCGTCTTTTGAGTCATCAGAGCCTTCAGATTGGTCTTCACCATCTGCTTCAGAATCATCAGATTCTAAGCCCTCTTCCTCCTCTTCCTCTTCCTCCTCTTCAGCTATAAGCTTAGGCTCAGAAACAGAACAGACAGTTTGATCATGGGCTTCAATATCCTCATGTTGAAGAGAAGTAATAATAACCCCTTCTGGCAATATAAGATCAGTTAATGTAAGGTGCTCACCAAGTTCAAGGTTTGTAACATCTACATTAATACCGTGAGGTAAGTCTTGTGGTAAGCATGATATCTCAATAGAAACAACAAATTGATTTAGCATGTTGCCAAGCCTTATGGCCTCATTCTCTTCCACTCCAATAAAGTGGAGTGGCGTAGTTGTAATCAGAGCATGTTTTGCATCAACACGCAAAAAATCTACATGAAAAACAGTGTTTTTTGCTGGGTGGCGCTGTATATCTTTGATAACAACAGAGTCTTTTGATTTTCCCACCACTAGGTCTAAAACAGAAGTGAAAGTATTTTCATCTTCTAGTAGGTGAGTAATTTCATGAATGTTTAGCGAAATCATTAGCGGCTCTTTAGTTCCACCATAGACAATGCTAGGTACCTTTTCTTCTTTTCTCAGGCGGCGGCTCGCACCTTTCCCCTGGTCTTCACGCACAAAGGCGTTTACAGTTATACTCATTTTGAGTTCTCCAATAAATGAAAAAACACCACGTTAAGTGATGCAGCTAATGCTGCCCATCTTGCGACCAGATAGGCTGGAGGGTATTTTACCCGATTTTTTTTCCCTTGTCTCTAATCTTCTTTTAGCGTGACTTGAGCCAAAAAAGAAAGCTCAGTGCTGCACTAACACCTGCAAATATCCAAAGCGACTGAGTCGACAACACTCCCGCAAGTATAAGTAGAGCAGAAGCAGCTATGACCGCGCGCTGTTTAGATGAGTTTTCTCGAAGCTGAGCGATGATAGCATCTGTTTGTTTTTTTGCAGCCTCTTGATGAAGGTTGCCGCTTTCAATTTGCTTTAAAGCGTTAATGGTTAGCATAGGAAGCTGTGGCAATTCTGCAATAAGTTCAGGTAGTTGATCTGAGATTTTTTTGATAGAATTCTTTAAGCTATATTTATCTTTGGCTAGTTTTTCTAGGAACGGTTTTGCAGTTGCCCAAAGATCGAGATCCGGATATAGTGTTCGACCCAAGCCCTCTATATTTAGAAGCGTCTTGTCTAGTAGTAGCAATTGAGGTTGGATTGACATATCAAAGCGCTTGGCTTCTTTTAATAGGCTCAATAACACTTGACCAAAAGAAATTTCACTCAAAGGCTTTTGAAATATTGGCTCACAAACACTTCTAATGGCGTTTTCAAACTCTAAAACATTAGTTCCTTCAGGCACCCATCCCGACTCAAGGTGAACCTGAGCAACTCTCTTATAGTCTTGATTAAAGAACGCTAAAAAGTTTTGTGCAAGATAATACTGGTCGGCGTCACTCAAGGTTCCCATAATGCCAAAATCCACACCAATATATTGATCGTTTTTACCAACAAAAATATTGCCGGGATGCATGTCGGCATGGAAAAAATTATGTTCAAAAACCTGAGTAAAGAAAATTACTACACCATTTTCAGCAAGCATCTTAAGGTCTGTTTTATTCTTTTTTAACGCATCAACATTGCTAATAGGTGTTCCATAAATACGCTCGGTAACCAATATATTTGAACGGCAGAGGTCCCAGTGGACTTTCGGTACATATAAGAGGTTTGAATCACTAAAGTTTTTTCTTAGTAATGAGGCGTTTGCAGCCTCGGTCATCATATTCAGTTCTTTGTAAATGATACGCTCAAATTCTGCAACTGCCTCCTGTGGGCGAAGCCTTTTGCCGTCAGGATGTTTTTCGGCTAAGCGAGCAAAGGCATATAGTAAGCGTACATCACGCTTTATTTGTTTTTTAATTCCTGGACGCACGACCTTAATGATTATTTCCTCGCCACCAAGCGTGATTGCACTATGAACCTGAGCAATGGATGCAGAGGCAAGTGGTTCGTCGGCAAACGAGGAAAAAAGACTGTCAGCACTTTCTCCTAAGCTTTTTTCAATGATTAATTTAGAGTCTTTTGCAGGGAAGGGTGGGCACTTGTCTTGAAGTTTCGCTAATTCATCCCCTATATCATCTGGCAAAAGGTCTCTTCTTGTTGATAGAGTTTGACCGAATTTTATAAAGATCGGGCCAAGTTCCTCTAGCGCCAATCGAATTCTCTCACCTCTTGAGAGCTTGCTCGATGGGAAATAATGCCATGGCGTTAGATAAATTAGTGGTCTAAAACTTTTTAGAAGGGCTGTTGATAGAACAAGATTATCTAGTCGGTATCGAATAAGAATCCTAGAGATGCTAATAAAACGAATAAAACTTCTCATCTAGGACGCCTTATTTTTAAAAATTTTTGATCTGCTAGGGGCTACTAAAAGCGTGGTTAATTCATTTTTAAAGTTCTCAAAGATCTCACCTGTATCCTGAATGGATTTTCCTTTAATAACGTTGAGGGTTTTGCCAAGCTGGTGAGCAATAATATCACCTGTATACTGAGAAATAAGTTCCTCAATATCAATTGATGACAGCGCCATCAAATCTGCTAATTGTTGAGCTGTTTTAATGCTGCCATTAATTTCAATTTCGTCGCTCTCAATTAGCTCTTCAAAAGAAGCGCCATTAAATAAAGATAAAAAAGCTTTTTTATTAAGCGTAATATCAACATCGACGCTATCTTGTGTATTATTCTCAATGACAAAAACACGTGAATTTGCAAACATGAAAAATAGCTTTAAGTCTATATCATGAACACTGATTCCTATAAGGCTATTATCAAGACGTTCAGTATCGATACTGTTGGTATTAATCATATGGTTTAGAGATTTTTCAATGGCAAGGCGAAACATTTTATTAAGTTTTTATTGCTTTATGAAGTGCCACTATGCCACCAGATAAATTGTGATATTCACAAAAACCAAATCCAGCGTCAAGCGCCATGGTTTTAAGCGTTTCTTGATCTGGATGCTTTCGAATTGATTCTGCAAGATACTGATAGCTATCCTCATCATTTGCAAAGAATTGACCTAGTTTAGGTATGAGGTTAAAGGAGTATGCATCGTATATCTTTTCAAGCATTTCATTTTCAACTTTAGAGAACTCTAATACCAATAAAGAGCCTCCTTTTTTTAAGACTCTATGCATTTGTTTAAGAGCAATATTCTTATGGGTTACATTTCTTAAGCCAAAAGCAATGCTTACGCAATCGAACGTGTTATCTTTAAATGGCAGTGATTCTGCATTTGCCTGAATAAAATCAACATCAATAACGCCGTGATTAATTAGATTTTTGCGTCCTTCTTCAAGCATTGAGCCATTAATATCTGACAAGATAACTTTCCCAGAGTCTCCAACTTTTTTTCTAAATTTGATAGCTAGATCGCCAGTTCCACCAGCGATATCTAGCACCTTGTCGCCCTTAGAAACATTACTACTGGCAATTGTATAATTTTTCCATAGTCGATGCGTACCCAATGACATAACGTCATTCATAAGATCATAATTGCTCGCAACTGAGTCAAATACACCCTTAACTAAACCTTGCTTTTGATCAACATCAACCTGTTGAAAACCAAAGTGTGTAGTCTTTTCCATGTTTATCTAACAGGGTAGTCCCTGAAATCTTTCCCTGTGTATATTTGCGTTGGTCTAAAGATTTTATTGTGACTCACTTGTTCGTGCCAGTGTGCCACCCACCCTGCTGAACGCGCCATAGCAAAGATTGAGGTGAAGTGCTCTTTGGTAAATTTAAATAATTCAGCGTAAAGAATACCCGAGTAAAAGTCGACATTTGGATAAACCCCCTTGTGAGACAATAGTTCGTCACAGATGCTTTCGACTTCAAGTGCTGTATCAAAGCGCTCAGATAAATTGTAGCCAGATTTGTTGATATAAGTTTTAATCATTTGCTCAAGAATTGTTGCACGAGGATCTTTTGTTTTGTATTCACGATGACCCATACCCCAGATTACTTTTTTGTTTTTGAGTCTATCTTCTATCCAGCCACGCGCATTTTTTGGAGACCCTATTTCGTCAAGCATAAGTAGAACGTTTTCATTTGCATTGCCATGCAAAGGCCCTGCAAGGGTTCCAACTCCTGCGGCAATTGAAGCAAAAGGGTTTGCGAGTGAAGATGCCGTTACCATTGTTGAAAACGTTGAGGCATTGATTGTATGCTCAGCATGCAAAATTAAGCATGCGTCTAAAAGACTGATAAGTTCTGGATCAGACTCCTCTCCAAAGCACATGTACATAAAGTTTTCAGCATAAGACATCGTTTTGCTTGGTGGGATTGGATCGTATCCCCTGCTAATACGAGTCCACATTGCGACCAAAGTACTCATATTTGAGATAATCTTTATGAGTGCATTTTGAGTGTAAGCTGAATCTGGTTCTGAGGCACCAGCACCTGGGTAGAAAGTGGCCATGGAGGCTATTGCAGTTTGAAGTACGTCCATTGAGTGTCCTTCTGATGGAAGCGACCAAAGCAAATGGCGGATTTTGCGCTTTACCTCATAGCGTCTTTGTAAAAGATCTTTAAAGTCACAAAGCTCTGTATGAGTCGGCAACTCTCCCTGCATTAATAAAAGCGCAGTTTCTTCAAATGATGAGTGCTTAACGAGGTCTTGTATGGAGTAGCCTCTATAGGCAAGTATGCCTTTTTCTCCGTCGATTGAGGAAATTGCCGACTTGGTTGCAGGGACGCCTGCTAAACCTGGTATATATTCTTTCATAATTAATTATTAGTTTTGTTAAATTGAAAAGGAAGAGCCACAACCACAGGTGGTTTTGGCATTCGGATTGCTAACAATAAAACGAGAGCCTTGAAGGTCCTCCAAGTAGTCTACTGTTGAGCCCATAAGGTATTGATAACTCATTGGATCGATAACTAGTTCTACACCTTGTTTATTAACACCACTATCTCCTTCTTTGAGGTTCTCATCAAAGCTAAAGCCATAAGAGAAGCCAGAGCAACCTCCACCTGTAATATAGACACGCAATCTTAATGCGGGGTTTTTTTCTTCTTTGATGAGTTGCGCAACTCTGTTTGCTGCACTATCACTGAAAATTATATCAGCTTCATCTTGAATTTCAGCAGCGTCCATGTTCATACTCCAAAAAATTTCATATTATAAAAACCACCATTAAGGTAGTAAACCAATCTGTGAAAGACCTTCCTGTTCCTTAAGACCAAACATTAGGTTCATATTTTGAATGGCTTGGCCCGCGGCCCCCTTAACTAGGTTGTCAATTACAGACATAATTACAAGTTTATTGCTGTGTTCAACATACTGAACTGCAATTTGGCAATAGTTTGACGACTTAACCGAGCGTGTTTCAGGATAAGTGCCCTTAGGCAGTATTTTAACAAATTCTTCGTTTTTGTAGGCGTTTTCGAAATAAGGTTGAACGTCAACACTTGAATCAAGCAGGTCAACATAAATTGTAGCTTCAATTCCTCGAATCATAGGGAGAAGGTGAGGAACAAAAGTTAGTCCAACTGACTCTCCCGCCATAAGCTCGAGTTCTTGTTTTATTTCAGGAAAGTGTCGATGACCACTAACGCCATAAGCCTTAAAGCTTTCTGATGCCTCGCACAGAAGCATTGCTTGGTTTGCGATTCGTCCAGCGCCGCTAGCTCCAGATTTACAGTCAGCAATAATATTTGAGGTGTCAATTAAATGATTCTCTAGAAGCGGTTTTAAAGCTAAAAGGACTGCTGTAGAGTAACAGCCAGGATTGGCAATTAGGCGTGCTTCCTTAATGGCATCTCTTCTTGTCTCAGGTTGGCCATAGACCGCCTCTTCTAAGAGAGCGCTTTGAGAGTGCTCCATGTTGTACCATTGAGACCAGAGACCTGCATCATTAATTCTGAAATCAGCACCTAAGTCAATAACCTTTATTCCTTTGTCAAGGAAAGATTCAGAGCTATTCATTGCGACGCCATGAGGTGTTGCAAAGAAAACAATATTACAGTCAAATAAAGCTGTATCGTCAGGCAATGAATATACTAAATCTGATATTCCAGCCATATTAGGAAAAACCTCAGAAATCTTTTTTCCTTGAAGTGCCCTAGAGGTAATTACAGTAACTTCGGCATTTGGATGCTGGTGAAGGATACGCAAAAGTTCAACTCCAGTGTATCCAGAGCCACCAATAATTCCAATCTTAATATTCATTATTCAACTTCTCCAAGCATTTTTTCAAGGTAATGAATATTCATACCACCTTTTTTGAATGTCTTGTCAGTCATAATTTTTCTTTGAAGTGGGATATTCGTTTTAATTCCATCGATGACCATTTCATCAAGCGCATTTTGCATTTTTATAATTGCATTAGTTCTATTTCCACCAAAAGTAATCACTTTTCCAATCATCGAGTCATAGTAAGGCGGAACATTATAACCGTTATAAACATGCGAATCTATCCTAACACCAAGTCCACCGGCTGCGTGGTATTGAGTAATTTTCCCTGGAGACGGCATAAAGGTAACTGGGTCTTCAGCATTAATCCTACATTCAACTGCATGGCCTTTTATTTGAACTTGGTCTTGAGTTAGCGATAATTTATCACCACCAGCAATTAAAATCTGCTCACGGACAATATCGACACCGGTAATCATTTCAGTAACTGGGTGTTCGACTTGAACTCTGGTATTCATTTCAATAAAGTAAAATTCATCATTGTCAAAAAGAAATTCAAATGTTCCAGCGCCGCGATAGTTTATTTGTTTACATGCCTCTGCACAAATACTGCCTATCTTATTTCGAAGCTGTTCGCTTATGCCTGGCGCAGGAGCCTCCTCTACAACCTTTTGGTGGCGACGCTGCATTGAGCAGTCTCTCTCGCCAAGATGGATAGCATTTCCATGTTGATCGGCAAGAACTTGCACTTCAACATGCCTTGGTGTTGTTAGAAATTTTTCCATGTAGACTTCATCATTACCAAAAAAACTTAAAGCTTCTGTTTTTGTTAGCTCAATAGAGCTGGCTAAATCCTTTTCGGACTCAACAACTCGCATTCCTCTTCCGCCACCTCCACCTGAGGCTTTAATAATTATAGGAAGACCAATTTCTTTAGCAATTTTAAGGCTTCTCTTTTCATTATTATCGAGCGCTCCATTTGAACCTGGAACACAAGGCACTCCTGAATTTTGCATTGCCTCAATTGCTGCAACTTTGTCACCCATCACTTTAATATTTTCAGATCTTGGGCCAATAAAAATAAAACCGCTTTGCTCTACTTGATCTGCAAAATCTGCATTTTCTGAAAGAAAGCCATATCCAGGATGAATTGCGTCAGAATGGGTTAATTCAGCCGCACTAATAATGGCTGGAATATTAAGGTAACTATTAATTGAAGGATTAGGGCCTATACAAACTGCTTCATCAGCCAAACGTACATGTTTAAGGTCTTTATCGGCTGTTGAATATACAGCAACTGTTTGAATATCAAGCTCTTTGCAGGCTCGAAGAATGCGCAGTGCTATTTCGCCTCGATTGGCGATCAATACTTTTTTTATAGAACTCATTGAACTATGATTAATGGTTGTCCAAATTCAACTGCTTCGCCATCCTTAACGAGTATCTCTATTACTGTTCCTGAGTGGTCAGCCTCTATTTGATTCATGATTTTCATAGCTTCTATAATGCCTACGGTGTCGCCCTGCTGTATTTTTTGACCCACCGTGATAAATGGCTTAGCTGTTGGTGAGGGCGCTGAATAATACGTTCCTACCATTGGGGATGTTACAGCTTGATCATTAGATTGTGGCTCAGCAATAGATGTTGGTTCTGCTGAAATAGAAGGAGCTACAGTAGGTGCTGGCTGGTGAAAATTTGTTTGAGTTGGCATAGGAGCATTGCCAAACCTAGAAATTTTTACCGACTCTTCTCCTTCTTTAATTTCAATTTCTGCCATTCCAGATTTCTCTAGAAGTTCCATTAGTTTTTTTACTTTACGAATATCCATTACTGCTCCCTATTTTTCTTTGCCATTAGTTTTAAATTACAAATGTATAACTTATGCTTCAAGGCGTGAAATGATACCAAGTTTATATTTTTGGCTTAGAATTATTTAATGATCAAACCTCTAAAGCTTGATTCTTAGCTTATTATTGAGTATAAGAATTTTAACATCTATTTGGCTAAATATAGCGTCCATTCAAAGCATTTAAGGGAATTTTGCTAATATTTATCGCAAATTATTTAGATGTTCAACAAGTTCTTTTGCGCTTATTTCTCCGATAATTCGATAGGAGCGTTGCTCTAATCCATTTTTAAAAAATAAAAGTGCAGGCGGCCCTACAAGAGAGAATCTTGCCAGCATTGATTGATTAAAACGATTATTATCAGTTACATCTAAAGTAGAGGTAAGAGTGTCTTTTAGTGCTTCATTAACTGCTTTATTAGAGAAAACGACACGTTCTAATTTATTGCACGAAATACACCAATCTGCATAAAATTTAACAATTAGTAGTTTGTTGTTATTTACAGTTTTAGTGATTTCGGAGCTGAGTTGATCTTCATTTTTTATCGTATTAAATTTAATGATCTTTGAATGTTCTATAGTTTCACCATAAAGGATTGAATCTAAAGGTTTTTGAATATCCCCGCCACCTTTTGCAACTAAAAGCCAAAGAAGAAGGCCATAAGCAAATATGATTAATCCTAAAACTTTAAATAAAATGTTCCAAATATTAATCTCTTGGGTTAAATTTTTAAAAATACCAATCTTTATAGGCGCATAAGTAAACAAGACAGCCCAAATCACAAGTGATACAAGTGGGTTTAGAATTCGATCAAGTAAATATAAAGCAACGGCAATCATAAAGAAGCCAAAAATCTGCTTCACACTCTCCATCCATGGACCAGCCTTAGGAAGTGCATTAACTCCCCATCCACAAATTATTATTAACGGAACACCCATTCCTAAGCCCATAGCAAAAAGACTAATGCCGCCTTTTAATGCGCTTCCACCAGCTATAACATAGCTGAGGGCAGTAGCCAAAAAGGGAGTTACACATGGTCCAACAATTAATGCAGAAAGAAATCCCATTATGCTAACCCCTATAAAATTGCCACCACTTTGTTTATTGCTTAGATTGGTAATTTTATTTTGGAATTTAGAAGGTAATTGAATGTCGTAAAACCCAAACATAGAAAATGCAAGGAAAATGAAAATTAAACTAAATACAACTAAAACCCATGGAGTTTGCATTATTGCCTGGAGGTTTATGCCGGCCCCAAAAAAACCTGCAGTTGCACCGATTAATCCGTAAGCAATAGACATTGAGAATACAAAAGCCAGAGACATCAAAACAGCCTTTAAGTTGCTAGGAGTTTGCTTTTGCCCAATGATAATTCCCGAGAGTATTGGTACCATTGGATATACACAAGGCGTCCAGGATAATGCTAGTCCAGCTATAAATGCGGCAAAAAATAATGCCAATCCACCTTGTCGGAATTTTTCTTTTACCCTTAGCTCGCTGGTATTTATTTTTTCTGAAGAAGTGCTAGAGTAGATTTTAGAACCAGTGAGGTCAACTTTAATTGTATCGCTCTGTGGTGGATAGCAAACCCCGCCACTCCAGCAGCCTTGATGTTTAATAATTAAATTAATAGGATTGCTCGTTATATCACTTAGCAAGAGAGTTACTTCTAACGGCTCGTCATAAATGCTAACCTCGCCAAAAAACTCATCTTCTTTTAATTTGGCTTTTGGAAAAATGGCACTTTCAATTCTAGCACCCTCGGCAACAAAAGATATCTTGTCTTTATAAAGATAGTAGTTATTTTTAGTGAGCCACGAAACGGCAACTGTTTCACCATCTACTGAAAGTGCTTTTAATTCAAAGGCCTCCTTAACAGGTAGAGGATGTTTTTTATTTTTTGAGTTATTATCAGATAGTAATAGGCTTGAAGATTCAGCACTACTACTTTGACTTAATGCATTATCCGTATTAAGAGTTTCAGCCCAAGTTTGTGAAAGTGGAATCAGTAATAAAAAAAGAATAATTGAAAAAAAATGCTTCATAAAATTCTCAAAATTTTGATAACCTCAATTATAGTCTAATCGCAGTTTATCTCTGGTTGCGTTTCTTCATTGTTGCCAGGCTATTTTGTATAAAATCGATTCTCAATTAACTGAGAAAGCTATTTTAATTAGCGATTTACCAAGTTAATGAATTATTGGTGTTTTTATGAAAAATCTTACTTTAAGCGCGCGTTTAACCCCTTGGCTTTTTGTTTGGATATGGAGCACAGGTTTCTTAGCTGCTAAATATGGGCTACCATATGCAGAGCCTTTTACTTTGTTATCTTATCGAATTGTTCTTACATTGATAGTAATGTTATTCATTATGCGAATCAATAAAAGCATTTGGCCGAGCTCTAGGTTGGCATTTTTTCACTTAATGGTTACAGGCTTTTTGATTCATGGCGTTTACCTTGGAGGTGTTTTCCAGGCTATCAAGTGGGGGATGCCTGCTGGTCTTGCCTCTATGATTATTGGTCTTCAGCCTCTGGGAATGGCATTTATTGCTGGAATAATTCTTCATGAGCGGGTTTCTACAAAGCAATGGATGGGTTTAATCATTGGACTTGTAGGACTATATTTGGTTTTATTCGAAAGATTTGACTTTGCTATTGAAGGTTTGTTTAGTGGTTTTTCTTTTTGGGCAATTTTGGTTGTCTTTTTATCTCTATTTGGAATTTCTTTAGGCACTGTTTATCAGAAGCGATTTTGTAGTGATATGGATTTAATTAGTGGAACGATGGTCCAATACTTAGGTGCTTTTATATTGTGCATTACTATGGTTATTTGTTTTGAGACTGGCGAAGTTCAATGGACTAATACATTCATTATTACTTTAGCTTGGCAGGTTGTGGGGCTTTCAATTGGAGCAGTACTTCTTTTAATGACAATGATTAAGCAGGACGCTTCAGCAAGAGTTGGAAGTTACTTTTATTTAGTACCAGCGCTTGTTGCGATTCAAGCTTGGTATCTATTTGGCGAAACCATGGGTTTTATTTCAATAATTGGAGTTTTATTAATAGCATTTGCAGTTGCTATGGCAATTTCAAAAAAAATGGCGAATTAATAATATCAATAAAAAGTGAGATCAGATTTCACCAGCATTCTCTAATACCTTTCTTGCAATTTTGAAGCACTCAACTCCTTGTGGTACACCACAGTAGATTGCAATCACATGAAGTATAGACTTTATCTCTTCCTTGCTCACGCCATTCGTTAGCGCACCATTAAGGTGTATTTCCCATTCATCCATTTTTCCGAGTGCCGCAATCATTGTTAGGTTCATCATAGACCTGGTTTTTTCATTTATTGTATCATCTCCCCAGCCAAATCCCCAGCACCATTCGGTCATCTGTTTTTGAAAGTCTTCGTTAAAGTCATCAGCCGCCTCGAGATTTTTTTCAACATAATCACTTCCAAGAGTCGCCTTTCTTCTAGATAGTCCTAATTCAAATAATTTTTTGTCCATTACTTACTCCATCATATTTAGTTTCAATAAAAAATCCATTTATCTCATTACAAAAGGATTGCTCATAGGATCAGGTGATGTATTAATCCATGTTGTTTTGGTTCGAGTATATTCATGAATAGCATCAATTCCAGCTTCACGACTTCCACCGCTTTGTTTAAATCCACCGAAAGGTGATATGGGAGATATTGCTCGATAGGTATTTACCCAAACAATTCCTGAGTGTATGTTTTGACTAACACGATGAGCTCTTGCTAAATTTTCAGTAAATATACCTGCTCCAAGGCCATAATCAGAATCATTAGCCATCTCTACTGCTTCTTCCTCAGTATCAAAAGCAATGACGCTAATAACAGGAGCGAAAAGTTCAGTTTTTACACAATCAAATTCTTGACTTGGACAATCCAGCAAGGTAGGTTCAAAGTACCAGCCTTCTTTTAAATGCTCTGGACGATTACCTCCAAAAACTAGACTAGCGCCTTGCTTAATAGATTGTTTAATAACGCTCGAAGCCCTCTTAACCTGAAGTGTTGTTGCGAGTGGACCTACTTGAGTCTTTTCATCGAGTGGATCGCCTACAATAATTGATTTTGAACGCTCCTTAATTTTGCTAATTATTTCGCTATGTATTGATCTTTGTATAAACACACGTGAGCCAGCTACACAGCTTTGACCAGATGCACCAAAATTGCCTGCAATAATGCCATTCACTGCTCCTTCAATATTGCAGTCATCGAAGACTAACATCGGTGATTTACCTCCAAGCTCAAGGCTCAAATGAGCAAAATTTTCAGCAGTATTTCTAACGATATGCCTAGCAACTTCAGTGCCACCAGTAAAGGCTACTCTTGCGACCTTAGGGTGACTTGTAATGACACGACCACAGGGCTCAGCAAAACCAGTTATGATGTTTATAACACCAGGCGGAAATCCACTTTTGTGAACTAATTCAGCGAATTTAAACAGCGCTGCTGGAGCCTGTTCAGAGGCTTTTACAATTACAGTATTTCCTGCAGCTAATGCAGGAGCTATTTTAGTTGCCGCTAGGAAAAGTTGAGCATTCCAAGGAACAATAGCAACCACAACTCCGATAGGTTCACGGGTCGTAAAAACCCTCATGTTTGGCTTATCGATAGGAAGCACTTCTCCTTGTATCTTATCGGCAAGTCCAGCGTAATAATAGTAATAATCAGCTACATATTTTGATTGACTCCGTGTTTCAACTAGCAACTTACCACTGTCTCTTGTTTCAAGATCGCCCAGCTCGCTTGCATGTTCTGAAATTAAGTCACCTAGCTTATAAATGAGTTTGCCTCTTTCGGTGGCTGTATAGTCTGCCCACGGGCCCTGATAGAGAGCATTATGTGCTGACTCAATAGCTATAATTGAGTCTTCTTCTGTAGCTGCAGGAAAACTTGCCCATGGCTTTCCATTTGCTGGATTTAGTGTTTCAAAGTGGTCTGAGCCAATACTAAACTTTCCATTAATGTAGTGTTTAAATTGTTCCATCCGTTTTCCTTTTTAAGTAAATGCTGGCATCACTTTGTCAATAAAGAGCTCTAATGATTTCTTTTTCTTTTCAAAGCTCATGGTGCTGTCAACCCAATAGCTGTATTCATCATAACCAAGGCTTTCACAAAGCTTTATGCGCTCAATGACTTTATCAGGGGTTCCTATAATACTATTCTTTCTCATTTTTTCAGGTGAATACATATCAATTTTAGACATTTCTTCATCAGTAAGTTTTTCGATAAGGCCTTGTTCTATAGGTCGTTCATTTTTGAACCATGCACCAAAATAACAGTAGAACCTCGAAATATCTTTAGCGCCTTGAGCAACTTCTTCTTCGTTTTCACCAACAAATGTATGGCGCAAAAGCATAATTTTAGGCCGAGGCATTTCCTTATATGACTCGCAAGCGTTATTAAATCGTTCCATTAATGAAATCACCTCTTCATCACCAAGCCAAAGCGGAGTTACCTGGACATTGCAGCCCTGTTCCAGTGCAAAATCATGTGATTTTTGATCTCTAGCTGCAATCCAAATTGGTGGGTGTGGAAACTGTTGTGGTTTAGGTGAGCTTGTGGTTTTTGGGAATGACCAGTGCTCACCCTCACCCTCATAGTCGCCTCGCCATAACGCCTTAATTGCAGGCACAATCTCTCTCAAAGCGCCACCAGCTGAAAAGGCATCAATTCCCTCAGCAAGCCTATCATATTCAAATGAATATGCCCCTCGAGCTATTCCTAATTCTAGACGACCATTTGAAATGATATCTGTCATTGCCGCCTCTTCTGCAAGTTTTATAGGATGCCAAAAAGGTGCAACAATAGTTGCCGTACCTAATTTAACATTTTTAGTTCTTCGGGCTAGATCTGCAAGGCTGATAAAAGGATTTGGTGCAATAGTGAAGTTCATGCCATGATGCTCTCCGGTCCATATCGTTGTGAAACCAGATTTATCTGCTATTTGACAGAGCTCAACAAACTCTTCATACAAGCGCTTTTGGGCTTGCTCTTTGTCGACTCGCTCCATATGTGCAAAAAAAGAAAAATCCATTTCAGTTGTTCCTATACATTATCATTTGATTTAGTTATTGCTTCTACTTTGCCCTCACTCTCCTTCCCAACAAATATACCAAAGGCATCCAATTCTCTTTCAGTAATATAGCGTTTAAGCATTATTCTACTCGGTTCGTCAATGAGTAGGTCAAATGGAATTGAATCAAATTCATAAAATTGACCAATAGTGACAGAGGATCCATCTTCAACTTTGGCACGATAGTAAATTAGGCTAGTTTTATCTTCACTATTCTCAAATACTGAAAAAAGATAATGTTCAGTTACAGAAATCTGTAGATTTTGAAGTTTGCCAAGAAGGCTGACATCATCATCAGTTTGACCCAGTCTTGTAGCAGTTGGAAAATAAAGTAAGCCAGTTGATTGATCTTTAAGAAGATAAATCTTTTTACGCCACTCAATTAAAGCCCCTACAAGTATTTTGGTATTCTTATTTTCCATCGCAAGCAACATTTTCTGCTCAAGCCCAAGGTTAACATAATTACCTCGCAAATACACTAGTGGCTTTTGTGAATTACTATCAAACTCTCTTACTTTTCCAATAAGAATAAAGTGATCACCAGCATCTATAAACTGATCCTTATCACAATCAAACCAGGCGACTGAATCGCTTATTATAGGGCTCCCTGTGATCTTTACTTCCCATTCGATATTTTTAAAACGGTCCGCATCAGGGCTTGCAAAAATAGTAGAAATATGATGCTGACTTTCCGAAAGAACGCTAACAGCGAAATGCTTTCCTGCAGAAAATGATTGGATATTAAATGAAGCCTTATCAATGCATATCAATATTAATTGAGGGCTAAGAGAGACTGAGGTAAATGAGTTCGCAGTAAAGCCTATTGGGTTATCATCTTTGTCTTTGGAAGTAACTACCGTTACTCCGGTTGGAAATGATCCCAGTGCCAGTCTTAAGTCTCTTGAGTCTTCTTTATTCATTCAGTATTATTTGTTAAGTCAGTAAAAAATTGTTCTATGATTGGGTTGACTTTATTTGCTGCGATATATGACATCATATGAGCCTCACCTTTAACAGATTTGCTAGAGCCATTAGGTGTTTCTTGTGAAATCTGTTTGGACATGAGAGGGGTAGAGTTTGGGTCTTCGTTTCCTGTCAAGTATAGTACAGGCAATTTTAATTGGTAAAGATTATTTATAAAAACTTTATCAGATAGAGCAAATAATCGATAAGCCTCGCCATACCCTTTGGGCGAAGTATTTTTTAACCAGTTACGTACTTTATCAATTTTATTCAATTCAGCAGAGCTGGTATTATTTTTAAACCAGCGCTCCAATGTTTTTTCAATATTAAGTATTTTGTTTGATTCTAGTACTTGATTTGCTCTCAATAAAACATCTTTTTGAGCCTTTTCATTTCTGTTAAATACTATATTTAAAGCGACTAGTGCATTAATTTTTTGAGGGAACTTTCTAGCAAACGCAACACTAATAATTGCGCCCATAGAGTGTCCAACTAGTGAGAAATTTGAGACACCAATCGAGTCTACAAGGTTGTTAAGTTGTTCAACATAATCATCAAGAGTAGGATCATTTTTTGGGAGCGGGCTTTGACCATGACCTAGAAAGTCATAAGTAATCACTTGATATTTTTTAGAGAAGTATTCAACCTGAGGAGCCCATATTTCTTCACACATGCCTACACCATGTATAAAAATCAAGGTTGGAGAGTGGTCACCAAATATCTTATAGGAAGTGCCGTCTTTATTGAAAAGATTAGGCACAGTCTTTTGGTTGTTTATTTCAAGGCTATTCACAAGTCAGCCCGTTTAAAGTTGGTAAAAATTCATGTAATAGGTGCTCACCTTTTTCTCTTGCTACCTGCCGACTTGATTAATAAGAAATATAAAGCATTAAATGCTACCTGTCAAGCAAGTGAAACAAGTTATTTTATTGGATAAAATGCTTATTTTTTTGATAAAAAACGTCTTTTTTACCTATAAATAGATTTTTTTATGTTAAAAAAGACGTTTTTTATAGAAAAATAACTAATTTTACTAAAAAAACATAAAAAAAATAGTATTAATGGTTATTATTAGCTAAAAAAAGCCAATTTATAGCTACTTTTATGAATAAAATGCTATTTATTGAACAACTATAAGTACATATTACTTTAAAAAAATCACCAGATATCATACATCAACTTTTCTAAAGGAGCAGATGTACATTCGTACCTTTCTTCAGGAGTTTCATTATTGTAAAACCTTCCAGTTCCATTCGATTCGATTACTATAGTATAAGAATCCCATTCCCAGGAGTGTTGAACATCTCGAAGAGAGTGAAATGTATCAGTATGTGAGTCAGCACCTTTTACAAATAATACGCCTTTAGAATCTCCAATTTCTGGAATATATCCAACACTTAATATGTACCCACCATCAATGAAATCATAACAATCCCATTTCTTCCAGTCATATGACTCACTACCAACTTCCTCACCATAAGAGTTAAAGGAAATCAGTATTGAGAATAGAAGTATTAGTAGTTTTTTCATAACAGAGTCTTTACTGAACAACAATAACCATTGCTGGTCTAACCAAGCGTCCATTAAGAGTAAAGCCTACTTGGACAACCTCAAGAACTGTATTGGATTTCTTATCAGGCATTGGAATCATCGTTACAGCTTCATGAAGTTCTGGATTGAATTTCTCATCTTTAGGATCAACTGTTTCTACTCCAAATTTTTCAAGAGTCGAGGTAAATACCTTATTTGTTAGTTTAAGGCCCTCAACAGTATGCTCTAAACTGGCATTTTCATCGGTGGCTAATTTTAGTCCCATTGAAAGAGAGTCTTTGACCTCTAAGAGGGCTTTAACAAAGCCATCAAGTGCATATTTGTGAGCATTTTCAAGGTCTTTTGAGGTTCTTCTTTTAAGGTTTTCCATCTCAGCTTGAGAGCGCAATAGCTTATCCCAATTATCTTTTGCAGACTGCTGGGCATCTGCGAGCTGAGTTTCTAAATCTAGAGCTACATCAGAATCAACCGATGATTCTTTATTGACCTCTTTGGGGCTAACTTTTTGAGTTTTTTGTTCTTTCTTTTTTGTCATTGTGTAATCAAACTAATGTATATTTAGGGTGATATTTAGTCATTCTTTTGAATTTTTCAAGGCCTATGTTTAATACTATTGGCATTATCTGTAAACCAAATGATTTTACCAGTCAAAAAACTGCTTGGGAGCTTGGCGTATTCATTAAAGATAAAGGAGTGACCCTTCTAGAGGATGGTGATGATATTGAAAAAGATGCCGACCTAATTGTTGTTGTAGGTGGTGATGGAACAATATTGAATACTGCAAGAACCTATGTTGATAGTAACATCCCTATTCTTGGCGTTAATCTAGGCAGACTTGGTTTTTTAGCCGACGTCCCTGTCGAGTCAATGATTCCTATTGTTAGTGGCATCTTAAAAGGGGAGTACATTAAAGAAAAAAGATCCTTATTAAGTTGTCAAATAGAACGAAATGGCGAGCTTATATCTCAACATTTGGCTTTTAATGAAGTTGTAGTGCATCGTAATGAAACCCCAAGAATGATAGAATTTGAGTTGTTTGTTGATGATGATTTTGTTAATAATCAGCGAGCGGACGGGATAATAGTTACAACGCCTACTGGATCGACCGCTTACGCTTTGTCAAGTGGTGGTCCGATTATGCATCCTAGTGCTAATGCCATTTGCCTGGTGTCAATCAGTCCTCATACAATGAGTCATAGACCATTTATTCTTCATGGTGAAAGTGAGGTTTTAATTACACTTCTAGACTGTGAAGATACTGCCACAATAAGTTTTGATGCTCAATCTGCAGTTTCAGTATCGGTGGACGATGCTTTGCGTGTCAAGCAACACGATAGTTTTGTTCACTTGATTCATCCTAAGGGCTATGATTATTTTGAGATTATTCGTTCAAAGCTACATTGGGGTCAGAAGGTTTAAAACATTTAAGATATGTTAGATCAACTATTTGTTAAAAATTTAGTGGTTGTCCAAGAATTAAACATTGAGTTTAAGAATGGAATGACGGTAGTGACTGGTGAAACGGGCGCTGGAAAATCAATCATAATTCAAGCACTGAGCCTAGTTGTTGGTGGACGCTCTGATGCTTCTTTGGTTAGAGATGGTGCGAGCAAGTCAGAAATAGTTGCAACATTCAGTATCGACATTGAAGATCGCCTTCAATCGTTATTAGAAAATCTAGATCTAGAAAATGGAACTGAATGCATTCTAAGAAGGATTATTAGTGCAGACGGAAAGTCTCGGTCTTATGTGAATGGCAGCAATGTTCCTTTATCAACTTTACGTGATATCGGTGGATATTTAATTGATATGCATGGTCAAAATGAACACCAACTTCTACTTCGAAGTAACCAGCATCGAATTCTTTTAGATGATTATGCCATTACTCAAGACTTATGTGAAGAAGTCAATTCAACTGTTTATAAGTATCAACAAATTCAAAATGAAATTGAAGATTTAACAAAAAGTAATGAACTTTTGTCGACTCAAAAAGAGCTTTTAAGTCACCAGCTCAATGAGTTATTACAAATTGATACAACACAAGATGAGCTTGATAGTATTGAGGATGACTATAGGGTATCTGTCAATGCAAGTTTATTAGTCGAAAAAATATCTAAGATACTTGAGTCCTTAGATCATGAATCAGGAGTAAATAATATTTTAATAGATGGAGAGCGTTCTGTTGAACAGTCAAGACAAGTAGATTCACGACTCGACTCAATTCAGTCATTGTTATCAAGCGCACAAGTTCAGGTTCAAGAGAGTATTTATGATTTAACTGACTACCTTAATAAAATTGGTGGTATTGAAGATAATTCTGCAGAGCTTACTGCAAGAATTAATATCCTGCATGAGTTAGGTCGGAAGCATAATTGTCAAATACAAGAACTACTAAGTGTTCAAACTAATCTCCAAGCTCAACTCGATGACCTAGGCTCATCAAACGAGAAGCTAGAAGAGTTACTAATTAAACAGAATCAATGTGAGAAAAATTACTACAGTAAGTCAAAATTATTAAGCGAAAAAAGATTGACTGCTAGCAAGTCTTTGTCAAAAAAAGTTACAGATATAATGCAGAATCTAGGAATGCCTGGAAGTGAAATTGATTTTTCTATCAAGCCTCTCAGAAACTCTATTCGCTTGAATGGAATGGAGGAAATTATCATTCATGTTAAAACTAATACTGGACAAGAGCTCAAACCTCTCAACAAGGTGGCATCAGGCGGCGAATTATCACGAATCTCACTGGCCCTTTCAGTAGTAACCAGTAATTCCGAGCTTATACCTAGTATAGTCTTTGATGAGGTGGATGTCGGTATTAGTGGTTCAGTGGCAGAAATCGTGGGTCAAATGTTAAAAAAATTATCCACTCATTATCAAATTATTTGTGTCACACATCTTGCACAAGTTGCAGCACAAGGGAAAGAGCATTTGAAGGTGGTAAAAATTCAGAAAAATGGAGCAACCTTTACTCATGTTACAGACCTCAGTCTAAGTCAAAGGACCGAAGAGGTTGCAAGAATTTTAGGTGGAATTACTATTAGTGACAAAACAAGAATAGCTGCTGAAGAAATGATTAAATCGAGTGCTTAAACAGAGCTATATTAATTTTTTTAGTAGACTAAATCCACCAATAATTTAAATAAATAAAAATTCCCTCTCAATAAATAAATTGTAGTTTGAGGACTTGACTATTTGGCAGTAAATTGTATAATATTGCGTTTGTATCTAGTCAGGGTGGTTAGCGAAAAAAGTGAAATCAATTGACTCACTTATTCAATACCTAATCCTTGCTTTAGTTGTAATAACTTTCACCATTTATGGTTTAGGAATTGCTGCTCTTTATGGAGCCTTCGTAAGTTTGAGTAATACTTGGGTTTTTGACTGGTATATAAATAAACAAAAAGCATTGGTTGATGCTGATGCACAAAAAAGTTTTAGGATGGCGATTAATAGTAGTGCTGTTAGAGCCCTTTCTCTAGTCCTACTAACTTTAATTGGACTTGGTTGGTTAGAACTTGATCCACCAGCTCTTTGTTTGAGCTTGGTGTTGGGGCAGATTGGATTTATATTAGATAGGTTAAGGCAAAAATAATGGCAAGTGGTGAACTAACATCTGGCGCTTATATTAAGCATCATCTTCAGAATTTAACATACGGAAAATTTCCTGATGGACATTGGGGTTTTGCGCATGATGCCCTAGAGGCTAAAGAGATGGGCTTTATGGCGTTTCATGTCGATACGCTTTTCTTTTCTTTTGTGCTTGGTGCTTTATTTCTTTTCTTGTTTGCTATGGCTGCTAAACGTGCATCTATTGAAGCCCCCAGTGGCTTTCAAAATTTTTTAGAGAGTATTGTTGACTTTATTGATGAAAATGTTCGTGGCTCTTTTAGCGGAAAGAATCCAATGGTAGCCCCACTTGCATTAACAACCTTTATTTGGATTATGCTAATGAACACTATGGACCTTGTTCCTGTTGATTGGCTTCCTTCGTTAGCTGGAGCTATGGGAATACATTTTCTTAAAGTAGTTCCAACAACAGACCCTAATGCAACATTCGGCATGTCTATTGGTATCTTCTTATTAATCCTTTACTATAGTGTCAAGGAAAAAGGACTTGGTGGATTTGTAGGGGAACTAACACTACATCCTTTTGGTAAATGGATGTTGCCTTTCAACTTATTTTTAGAGGGAGTAAACTTGCTGGCAAAGCCAGTTTCACTTGCATTACGTTTATTTGGAAATATGTATGCAGGTGAGATGATCTTTATTCTAATTGCACTGTTGCCATTCTGGATTCAGTGGAGCCTGTCTTTACCGTGGGCTATTTTTCATATCTTAATTGTATTGCTTCAGGCGTTTATCTTTATGACCTTGGTAATCGTATATATGGATATGGCACACCAAAAAGAGCATTAATTTTTTCAATAGTTTTTATAAGTAGGAGTAAAAAAATGATTACAGAAGTACAAGCAACGTTATTTGTAGCAGGGGCAATCTTAATGGGTTTAGGCGCATTAGGGGCAGCTGTCGGTATTGGTATTCTTGGCGCTAGATTCCTTGAAGGTGCTGCTCGTCAACCGGAACTTATTCCAATGCTAAGAACGCAAATGTTCATCGTTATGGGTCTTGTTGATGCGGTGCCTATGATTGCTGTTGGTATATCTATGTATATCCTTTTCGCGGTTGCTGGATAATTTGTATTTTTTTCAAATAAATAAGGGTATTAAGCTATGAATATTAACCTTACGCTAGTTGGACAAACAATCATGTTCGCCATGTTTGTCTGGTTCTGCATGAAGTTTATTTGGCCACCACTCGTTGAGGCAATGGCTGCACGTAAAAAGTCCATTGAAGATGGATTGAAGGCGGCTGAACTTGGAAAAGAAGAGCACGCATTAGCACAGAAAAATGCTGAAGAGCTTATAGCAAGTACTAAAAATCAAGCAGCTGATATTATTGCGAACGCTGATAAACAAGCAAACGTAATGATCGATAATGCCAAGGGTGTGGCTTCTGAAGAAGCAGACAAAATTAAAGCTCATGCTAAATCTGAACTTGACCAAGAGGTTGTGAAAGCACGCAATGAGCTTAAAAATCAAGTCTCAACTCTAGTTATGCAGGGAGTCAACTCGGTATTAGAAAAAGAAGTTGACGCTAAGGCACACAAAGATATGCTTTCAAAGCTATCTCAATCACTATAGGTCGGTACGATGGAATTATCAACAATTGCCAAGCCATACGCACAAGCGATTTTTGAAATTGCAGGACAAAGTAAATCTGTCTCAAATTGGAGTGATTTTTTAGCTGCAGCTAGTGCAATTATGGCTGATAAAAACACGAAGACTTTCATCGCTTCTCCAGGCAAAAGCAAAGATCAAAAATTTGATTTGATTTCTGCTTTAATTGGAAAGACAAATTCGAGAGAGCTCAGCAAGCAAGAGTCTGCATTTATAAATCTTATTCTTAATAATGGTCGTTCAAGTGCAATCAGCAGTATCGCTGATGCTTTTGAGTCTGCAGTATCTAATGCTAATAAAAGTAAGAACTTTAAAGTTATTAGTGCATTTGAGTTAAGTGAGTCAGAACAAAAAGCAATCGTTGACGATTTAACAAGTAAACATAAAACAACAGTAGCTGTTGAAACTGAAATTGATAAGACACTTAAAGGCGGTGTCATTGTTAAAGAAGGTGATAAGGTAATCGATACATCAATTAAGGCAAAAGTAGACGCTCTGAGTGTTTCTTTGTCTGTAAATTAATTTTATATAGAGAGGTTAGTTATGCAATTAAACGCTTCTGAAATCAGTGATTTAATTAAAAAAGAAATAGAGGGCTTTGACTTTTCAGCTGAAGCTCGGACAGAAGGCACAGTAATAAGTGTAAGTGATGGAATTGTTCGTATTCATGGCTTAGCAGATGCTCAGTTTGGTGAGATGCTAGAATTTCCAGGGAATACTTTTGGTTTAGCGCTTAACCTTGAGCAGGATTCTGTTGGTGCGGTTGTATTAGGTGACTATCTTCACATTTCAGAAGGCGACACTGTTAAGTGTACAAATCGAATTATGGAAGTACCAGTTGGTAACGAGCTACTTGGTCGTGTTGTTAATCCTCTTGGTGAAGACTTAGAAGGCAAGGGAGAGATTAAAGCTTCTGTCACTCGTCCAATCGAGGTTGTTGCGCCAGGTGTAATTGAAAGACAATCAGTTGATCAGCCAATTCAAACTGGTATTAAGGCAATTGATGCGATGGTTCCAATCGGCCGCGGTCAGCGCGAGCTTATCATTGGTGATCGTCAAACTGGAAAAACAGCAGTTGCAATTGATACTATTATTAATCAAAAAGGTACTGGTGTTAAATGTATCTATGTTGCTATTGGCCAAAAAGCATCCTCAATCGCTGCAGTTGTTCGTAAATTAGAAGAGCATGGCGCTCTAGCTCATACTATTATTGTTTCTGCGGCTGCTTCTGACTCCGCTGCTCTTCAATATATAGCTCCTTATGCAGGTTGCGCAATGGGTGAATATTTCAGAGATCGTGGTGAAGATGCACTAATCATTTACGACGACCTCACAAAACAAGCATGGGCTTATCGTCAAGTATCGCTACTTCTAAAGCGCCCACCAGGACGTGAAGCATATCCAGGCGATGTATTTTATCTCCACTCTCGTTTATTAGAAAGAGCCTCAAGAGTTAATGCCGAGTATGTAGAAAAAATTACAAATGGAGAAGTTAAAGGGAAAACTGGATCATTAACTGCTCTTCCTATTATTGAAACTCAAGCTGGAGACGTATCAGCTTTTGTTCCAACAAACGTAATCTCAATTACAGATGGACAAATCTTTTTAGAAACAGATCTTTTTAACTCAGGTATTCGACCTGCAATTAACGCTGGTCTTTCAGTTTCAAGGGTTGGTGGTGCTGCGCAAACCAAAGCGATTAAAAAGCTTGGTGGTGGTATCCGTCTTGATTTAGCACAATATCGCGAACTAGCTGCTTTTGCTCAGTTTGCATCTGATCTTGATGCAGAAACTAAGGCTCAAATTGATCGTGGTCAGCGTGTAACTGAGCTAATGAAACAAGCACAATATTCACCCCTAAATGTTGCAGAAACTGCAACATCGCTTTTTGCAGCTAACTCTGGAGCGCTTGATGATATTGAGGTAAAAAAGGTAGTGGTATTTGAAGCAGCTCTTTTAGCGTATATGAATACTAACCAGACTGCTTTAATGGATTCTATTAATGAATCTGGTGACTACAATGATGATATTGAAGCGCAACTTCAGGCTGCGATTGATGATTTCAAAGCTAATAATACTTGGTAGTAAGCTATGGCAGTAGGCAAGGAAATTAGAACACAGATCGCGAGTATTAAAAATACTCAGAAGATTACGTCAGCCATGGAGATGGTTGCTGCTTCTAAGATGAAAAAAGCGCAAGACAGAATGCAGGCATCTCGACCGTATGCTGAAAAAATCCTCAATGTTATAGGACACCTAACTCATGCCAATTCTGAGTTTAAGCATCCATATATGACTGCTTCTAAAGAAAATAAGCGTGTAGGAGTTATAGTTATTTCTAGTGATAGAGGACTTTGTGGGGGCTTAAATACTAATTTATTTAGAAGCCTTTTGAAGGATATATCAGCTTGGCAATCAGATAAAGTTGATGTTGAACTTTGCACGATTGGTAAAAAATCCACTTCATTTTTTAAAAATACTGGGCTGACGATTAACTCTGTTCTTACTGATCTTGGAGATACACCACATTTTGACGATCTTCTAGGGGCAATCAAAGTAATGTTGGACCGTTACGATTCAGGTGAGATCGATCAAATTATGATTGCTTATAATAGATTTGCAAATACGATGACACAGGTTCCAACTGTTAAGCAAATTGTTCCAATGGAGATTACCGACGAAGAAAGCATGGACCACCATTGGGATTATATATATGAGCCAGATGCAGAGACTGCACTAAGCGCTTTACTAGTCCGATATATCGAAGCTTTAGTTTATCAAGGTATTGTAGAAAACATTGCTTGCGAGCAGTCTTCTCGAATGATAGCTATGCATAGTGCAACGGACAATGCTGGTGATATGATCGATGAGCTAGAATTAATTTATAACAAGGCAAGGCAGGCAGCTATTACTCAGGAAATCTCTGAGATTGTAGCAGGTGCTGCTGCTGTTTAAAGATTTAAAAAGAGGAAAAGCAAATGAGTATAGGCAAAATTACACAAATTATTGGTGCGGTTATCGATGTCGAGTTTCCATCTGACTCAATACCTAAAGTATATAACGCGCTTCATGTGACTAAAGCGAATCTTACCTTGGAGGTTCAGCAACAGCTTGGCGATAATGTTGTTAGAGCAATTGCTATGGGTGGGTCTGAAGGACTGCAGCGTGGATTAGAAGTAACTAATACTGGCAAATCAATCACAGTGCCTGTTGGCACAAAGACTCTTGGCCGAATCATGAACGTTCTTGGTGAGCCAATTGATAATGCTGGTGAAATTGGACAAGAAGCTGAATGGGAAATTCACCGTGCTGCACCTTCTTACGATGAATTGGCACCCGCAGCAGAACTTCTTGAAACAGGCATTAAGGTAATTGATTTAGTTTGCCCGTTTGCAAAAGGAGGTAAGGTTGGATTGTTTGGTGGTGCCGGCGTTGGCAAGACAGTAAACATGATGGAACTTATTCGTAACATTGCTATTGAGCACTCAGGCTATTCAGTATTTGCCGGCGTTGGTGAGCGAACTCGTGAAGGAAATGACTTCTACCATGAAATGAAAGACTCAAATGTACTGGATAAAGTGTCGTTGGTCTATGGCCAGATGAATGAGCCTCCAGGAAATAGACTTCGTGTTGCTTTAACTGGACTTACAATGGCTGAATATTTTCGTGATGAAGGTCGTGACGTTCTTCTGTTCATTGATAATATTTATCGATATACTCTTGCCGGTACTGAGGTATCAGCACTATTAGGGCGCATGCCATCTGCCGTTGGTTATCAACCTACACTTGCCTCTGAAATGGGCGCACTTCAAGAAAGAATTACGTCAACTAAGACAGGCTCTATCACTTCAATTCAAGCGGTATATGTTCCTGCGGATGACTTAACAGATCCATCTCCAGCCACAACATTCGCTCACTTAGATGCGACAGTAGTACTTTCACGTCAAGTTGCAGAGCTTGGTATCTATCCTGCTGTAGATCCACTTGACTCAACCTCACGTCAGCTTGATCCGTTAATTGTTGGTCAGGAACATTATGATGTTGCACGTGGAGTTCAAGGTGTTCTTCAGCGCTATAAAGAATTGAAAGATATTATTGCAATTCTTGGAATGGACGAACTGTCTGAGGAAGACAAACAAACTGTATCACGTGCTCGTAAGATTCAAAAATTCTTATCACAACCTTTCTTTGTTGCAGAAGTATTTACCGGATCACCTGGTAAGTATGTATCTTTGAAAGATACTATTTCTGGATTTAAAGCTATTCTTGATGGTGAGCATGACTCTATTCCTGAGCAGGCTTTCTATATGACTGGCTCTATTGAAGAAGTTAAAGAAAAGGCATCGGAGAAAGCATAAATGTCAGTAATACATGTTGATGTAGTTAGTGCAACTGAGGAGATTTACTCAGGAGAGGCGAAATGTGTTTTTGCCCCCGCCTCTATGGGTGAGATTGGTATTTATCCTATGCATGTTGCATTAATTAGCACACTTAAGCCTGGAGAGGTTCGAGTTGAAACTGAAAATGGCATGGAATCCATTTTTGTTTCTGGCGGCATTATTGAAGTTCAGCCTGATACTGTTACAATTTTTTCTGATACAGCTATTCGTGCTAATGACCTCGACGAGTCAAAAGCCCTTGAAGCTAAGCAACGTGCTGAAGAGGCAATGTCTAATGCTCAAGGAGAACAGGATGTTTCAAGTACACAAGCTGCATTAGCTGAGTCACTGGCACAGCTTCAAATGATTTCTAAGATGAGAGGGAAGAAGCGCTAAGGTGTTTTAAATAGCACTGACTGAAAATTAACAATCTTATTGTTCGATACTTTAACGCCTTCTTCTTGAAGGCGTTTTATTTTTAGATTGATGTCACCTGCAAAACCACCTAGCTCACCATTTGATTTAACCACTCGATGGCAAGGAACTATAGGGGCAAATGGATTTTTATTCATTGCACTTCCAACCGCTCGATGCGCCTTAGGTCGTCCTATCATTTCAGCAAGGCCACCGTAAGAAATTACATTTCCAGGGGGAACTTTTTTCAAAGCCTCATAACACTGAGACTGAAAAGAGGTCATTTTAGATATGACTCCATTAAAGCATCATACTTTCCTTGAGACTTAAGCAAAAAGTCACACACCTCTCGAACTGCTCCAGAACCACCACATTTTTTTGAAACCAATATTGAATGCTCTTTCACAAAAGAGTGGGCATTAGCAACTGCAATTGGTAAGGCTACTTTAGTCATAACGGTAAGGTCAATTACGTCATCGCCAACATAGCACACCTGGCTTAGTTCAATAGATAATTTATCAGTCAATTCAGTTAAGGTAATACTCTTATCAGAGATACCATGATAGTAGTGTTTTACACCTAAGTCTTTGAGTCTATAGCTCACCGATGAAGTGCTTCTTGCAGTTATCACTCCGACCTCAATTCCAGAAGAGAGAATCATTTTAATGCCATGTCCATCTAACGAATTAAATTTCTTGAGCTCTTTGCCCGTGTCATCAAAATAGATTCCTCCATCAGTAAGAACGCCATCAATATCTAAAATTAAAAGCTTAATTTTTTTAGCTATCTCAGTTGCTTTTTCAGTTGAATGCATGGAGTTTTATTTGTTTAACTATTAATTTTTTTATTAATATACACTTGCTGAGTAATTGAAAGTATGTTGTTAGTAACCCAATACAGAACTAGACCTGACGGGAACCACAAGAAGAAGACAGTAAATACTACTGGAAGCATCATCATAATCTTTGCTTGAATCGGGTCTGCTGGTGGTGGATTTAAGCGTTGCTGAAACCACATCGAGGCACCCATAATTAAAGGCAATATAAAGTAAGGGTCTTTCATAGAAAGGTCTGGCAAATATAAGAAAGGTGTTTGTCGCAGCTCAACCATCTCTATAAGCACCCAATAGACAGAAATAAAAACTGGAATCTGAACTAGAATAGGCAGACAACCAGCAGCTGGATTTATTTTTTCTGTTTTATAAAGCTCCATGGTTTTTTTACCAATCTTTTGTTTATCGTCTTTATAGGTTTCTTTGATTTTTTGAAGTCGTGGTGCCAACTTCTTCATTCCTGCCATTGAGCGGAATGATTTTTCTGAAAGCTTATAAAAAGCAAGCTTGATGATTAATGTCAAGACAACAATAGACAGAGCCCAGTTACCAATAAAACTATAAATCCAGTGAAGGAATACTGATAAAGGCTTGGCAACAATATAAAGCCAGCCATAATCTACGGTTTTATCGAGTCCAGGAGCGAGCAGCTCAAGACGAACATGCTCTTTAGGACCAATATAAAGTTGGTTTTTCCCAAGGCTAGCTGTTGTGCCGGCAGCAATTTTTGAACTTGGGTTAACTGTTGTTAATAGGTAGTTGCCTCTACTAGATTTAGTTGAGTAGGTATGAGTTTCATCATCGTTAGGTATCCATGCTGCAAAAAAGTAGTGCTGAATCATTGCAGCCCAGCCACCAACTGAGGTTGTTTTAGGCGAAGAGTCAAAGTCCTCAAAATCAATTTTTTCAAAAATCTCTTCGTCGTTGTAGGTTGCACCACCACTAAAGTTTTGCATACCCATCATAAAACCACCACCAGACTCCTCTTCACTACCATGAACCAGTTGTGTATAGCTATTAACAATTTGATCAGTGTTAGTGTTGTTGCTAATCAGGTAGTCAACTTCCACAATATAACTATCTGGTTTGAAGTGGTAGTTTTTGGTTACTACTACACCGTTATCACCTCTCCATATTAGTGGCACAATCAGCTCACTATTACCCTGAAGGAAATACTCTTGTCTCTCAGAGGTATATTCAGATTGATGAGTTGGCATTTGTTCAGCTGGAATTAATCCACTTTGAGCATGGAAAATCCTATCAGGGGAATTACTAAGTAATTGAAATTTCTCTTCTGACTTTAGTTCTTTTGGGTATTCATTTAAGTAGGCATTAATTATTGTCCCGCCCTTGTGAGAAATTTCAACCGTTAAAAGATCAGTAACAACCGTAGTAAAGGCACCTTGAGTGAAAGAGTTATCAATTATTGGTGTTGTATTTTCAGTGACAGTTGAGGAAACAATGGGAACATCGCTGGCTACTGGAACATCAATAGCTGCATCTTGAGAGTCAACAGGAACTATAGCAGTTTGAGTTATAGTATTTCCATTTTCATCTGTTGATTGCGTAAGCTCCCACTTATCCCAGAGAATAAATATAGTTAAGAATATTGCAATAAAGAGGAAAATTTTTTGTGTATTCATGGATGTTTTTAGCTATTAATTGGTTAAATTATCTTTTTTGGTACTGGATCAAAGCTAGCTTCAGACCAAGGGTGACAGTTGCTGATTCTTTTTGCACCAAGAGCAGAGCCTTTAATTACTCCATGGTACTTAATCGCATCAAAGGTGTACTCTGAACAGGTCGGAATATGGCGACAGTTATTACCTAATAATGGACTAATTAGCCATTGGTATAGTTTAATTAAAGGTAGAAGTATGTATTTCATTAGGTTTTAGCGTTGCTGTTGACGTTTTTCATTAGTGAAAGAAGGTCTTGGATGATTGCTTTATTATTAGCACGAGCCGTTTTTTTTATCATTACTACAAAGTCAAGTGACTCTAAATCTTCTTGATTTTGTCTGAAGGTTTCTCTTGCTAAACGCTTAAATAAGTTTCTGTCAACCGCTCTTTTGTATACCTTTTTTGAGATTGCAAGTCCTAATCTCGAATTAGAATTCCCAGAATCGTTGGCTATTAGTTTCCAAAACTTACCATGGGTATGTGAGCCGTTTTGGAAGGTGTGAGCGTAATCTCTAGCTTTATTTATGCGCACACATTTAGCGAGTGAGCTCGGCATGATATTAGGCAGCTAAGCGTTTACGGCCTTTTTTTCTACGAGCACTTAGAATAGCACGACCAGCACGGGTCTTCATTCTTGCCCTGAAGCCATGGTTACGTTTACGTTTTAGTACGCTTGGTTGAAATGTTCTTTTCATAATGAATATCTGCTAACAAAAAATTTTGCAATTTTACCATACTTGGCCTTAGTCGGTATATTTGTTAAACTAGAGTTTGTAAGCTATTACTTAGTTATTAAACCCCAATCTTAATAAAGATGTGCATAATGACAGTTAAATAATTAAAATACTTATCATGAGGTTCAATATAAACCATGCAAATGGTTGAAAAAGTGATTCCTGCCCACAAGTAGTAACCAAAGTGTTTCCTCCTTGTCTTTTCAGGAGTCATGTAAGAATGATTTTGAGACAAATGTATTAATTTGCCGAGGCTTTATGACTAATAATATTCTAGATGTACTTACTTTCATGTTTGATTTTCTTTTTGAGTCTGCCGAGCAGGACTCATCTCAAGAGGTAGATGATGACCTTCTAAAGCTCCATCTTTCAGAGGCTGGTTTTGATTCTGATCGTATTGAAAAAGCATTGATTTGGTTAGAAAATATTGCTGCGCTTCAGGAAGGAAAGATCGCAAGTTTTGATACATTGCACAATTCCATGCGAATTTATAGTGAACATGAAAAAACTAAACTTGATTCTAGAGCAAGGGGCTTTATTATGTTTATGGAAAATATGGGTCAACTTAATGCGAGTCAGAGAGAAATAGTGATCGAGCAAGTTATGTCACTAGAAGACTCTAAATTGAGTATAGAAGACCTGAAATGGGTTGTTATGATGGTCATTGGAAATAGTAGTGCTGAACCAAGTGTTTCATCACAATGGATAGAATCCATTGTGTTTCATGACGATAACCCTACGCTACAGTAGGAATTTTATGTCACAGAATCTTGTTATTGTCGAGTCCCCGGCGAAAGCAAAAACGATTGAAAAGTTTCTAGGTCCTGGATATATTGTCAAATCAAGTATAGGCCATATTAGAGATATGCCCAAGAAAGACATGGGCATTGATATAGAAAACAACTTCCAGCCAACATACACAATCAGTACTGACAAAAAGAAAGTAGTTGCAGATTTAAAGAAGTCAGCCAAGGCGGCCACAAAAATTTACCTAGCAACTGATGAAGACCGTGAAGGTGAAGCGATAGCTTGGCATTTGCAGCAAGCGCTTTCATTGGCAGAAGATACCCCAAGAATTGTCTTTCATGAAATTACGAAAGGTGCTATCACAGAAGCAATTAGCAAACCCAGGACAATTAATACTGATCTTGTGAATGCGCAACAAGCCAGACGCATTATTGATAGACTGGTTGGTTTTGAAATCTCACCAGTGTTATGGCGCAAGATTTCAGGTGCACGCTCTGCAGGAAGAGTTCAATCACCCGTAGTTCGATTGGTTGTCGAAAGGGAGCGTGAAATTTCTGCGCATACACCTACCAGTTCACATAAAGTCAAGGTTACATTGACTAATAGTATCGGAGAATCTCTAGAAGCTAGACTTAGCGAAGACTTTAAATCTAAAGAAAGTGCGATGGATTTTGTACAGAGCATTTTAGATTCAACTATGAAGGTAGAGTCGGTTGAAACTAAGCCCTCTAAGAGATCTCCTAAGGCTCCTTTTATCACCTCTACATTACAGCAAGAGGCCTCTCAAAAGTTAGGTTTCTCTGTCAAACAAACTATGTCGATTGCACAGAATTTGTATCGAGAAGGCGTGATTACTTATATGAGAACTGACTCTTTAACCCTTTCAGAGCTTGCAATTACCACAGCTCAGGAGGTTATAGTTTCAAAATTTGGTGGTGACCATCATCACGCTAGAAAATATAAAACAAATTCAACTAGCGCCCAAGAGGCTCATGAGGCAATTCGGCCAACAGATCTAACTAAACCAACTATTTTAGGTTTGGATGAGCAATCAGCAAAGCTCTACTCTTTAATCTATAAAAGAACTCTTGCTTCTCAAATGAGTGATGCACAATTACAAAAGACAAAAATCAATATCAATATTTCGAATCGAAGTGAGCGATTTATTGCTGAAGGTGAGATGCTGACTTTTGGGGGCTTTCTGGAGGTCTATGATTATATGGCTGCTGAAGACAAGTTGCTACCAAAAATTGACAAAGGCGACGCTTTATCGTTGATGGATTTAACTTCAAAGGAGTCTTTTTCTAGGGCCAAGCCAAGATATACAGAGGCTTCACTGGTTAAAGAGATTGAACAGATGGGTATTGGTAGACCGTCGACTTTTGCGACAATGATTACTACAGTTCAGGATAGAAATTATGTTCTCAAGGATACTCGTGAGGGCATTCAGCGCGATTATCAGCTCATTGAAATTGTTGACGGAGTCATCTCAGAGTCAATCCAAACTGAAACGACTGGCGCTGAAAAAAACAAACTATTTCCAACTAATGTTGCCTATTTATTAGTTGACTTTTTAGTTAAAAACTTTAGAAATATTATTGGCTATGAGTTCACCGCAAATCTTGAAACTGATTTTGATTTAATAGCAGAAGAATCTAAGTCATGGGCCGACGTTATAGGTAACTTTTACGATCCATTCCATAAGCAAATTGAGCTCGCAAAGGATATTTCACGAGATGAAACACATGGCAAGAGAGATTTAGGCGTAGACCCTGTGTCTGGGAAAAATGTAAGTGTGCGTTTTGGTCGATATGGTGCTTTTGCACAAATTGGCCATCAAGACGATGAGGAAAAACCAACATTTGCCTCACTTAGAACTGGCCAAGACATTGAAAATATTACGCTTGCTGAAGCTATAGAGTTATTTAAAATGCCGAGAACCATCGGCGAGACAGATGAGGGCGAGATAATTAAAGCCAACTATGGGCGCTTTGGTCCGTATATTCAATACGGAAAAAAATATGTTTCTTTGAAAGAAGTTTCACCAGAAGAGGTCACCCTTGAAACCGCACTAGAATTAATCATTGCTAAAGAGAAGTTTGACGCTGAAAGAATCATTAAGGTTTTTGATGACTCCGACATTCAGGTCTTAAATGGCCGCTTCGGGCCTTATATCTGGAATGGTAAAAAGCGTGGAAAGGGACAAAAAAATGTCACCGTTCTGAAGGTCTTTGGAGATAAAGCACCTATAGACTTAACCCTTGAAGAGTGCAAAAAGGCTATTGAGGGCAAAATTAAAGCTAAATCCAAGGCAAAAAAATCTAAACAGAAATCAACTGTTAAGAAAAAAGCCTCCAAATAAAACTTGACCGTTCTAAGCTAATTGTCTAGAAAACCCTTCTAGGCTATGAGAAAATCTATATTTTAAAGACTTGATTGCAATTCAAATGACCAAGATTAAGATTTGCGGATTTACGAATGCCGATAATGCTAGAGAGGCAGCTCTTGCAGGTGTCGATGCTATTGGTTTGGTTTTCTATGAAAAATCACCTCGCAATGTTGACATAAATAGTGCTCGAGAAATAGTCGCTGCTCTCCCTCCATTTGTTAACAGGGTTGGGTTATTTGTTAATGCAAACCCGAGCTTTATTGATGAGGTTCTTTGCGAAGTTCCCCTAGACACCTTACAGTTTCATGGCGATGAGGAGGTCATAGATTGTACTCAATACCAAATGCCCTTCATTAAGTCTGTCCGTGTTTCGTTGGATACTAATGTCACCCAAATAGCTGATGACTTTTCTCAGGCAAGTGCTCTACTACTAGACTCATATAACTCTCATGCATACGGCGGAACGGGAGAGGTGTTTGACTGGTCTTTAGCGTGCGTTGAAATAAAGCTCCCAGTAATTCTTGCAGGCGGACTAAATTCTGACAACGTAGCAGAGGCTATAAAGCAGGTAAGGCCATATGCAGTGGATGCCTCAAGTGGTGTGGAAAGTGAGCCAGGTGTTAAAGATGTTGATAAAATAAGAGCTTTTATTAGACAGATTCATTCATGAGTTATAACCTACCAGACGACAAGGGTCATTTCGATCAGTATGGCGGCATTTTTGTTGCAGAGACGCTGATGACTGCTGTCACAGAACTAAAAATTGCTTATGAGAAATTTAAAGATGATCCTGACTTTATTAAGGAGTTTGAGGATGATTTAAAGCATTACGTGGGTCGTAAGACCCCTCTTTATCATGCAAAAAATTTAAGTGATCAGGTTGCCGGCGCTCAGATCTACTTAAAGCGTGAAGATCTAAATCATACAGGTGCTCACAAGATTAACAACACAATTGGTCAAGCGCTACTTGCAAAGCGTATGGGTAAAACACGAATTATTGCAGAAACAGGAGCTGGACAGCATGGCGTAGCCTCTGCAACCATTGCAGCTAGACTTGGTTTGGAGTGCGTTGTATATATGGGCGAAGTTGACGTTGCTAGGCAGGCACAAAATGTTTATCGTATGAAGCTGCTTGGCGCAACGGTCGTTCCTGTATCTTCTGGCTCAAAAACGCTAAAAGACGCGCTCAACGAGGCAATGCGTGACTGGGTAACTAATATCGATGATACTTACTATATTATTGGAACTGTTGCAGGGCCTCACCCTTACCCGATGTTGGTTAGGGACTTCCAAAGTGTTATTGGTAAAGAGACAAAAGAGCAGTTTAATGAGCAGGTTGGCGGCCTACCAGATGCTTTAGTTGCTTGTGTTGGCGGCGGTTCAAACGCAATCGGACTTTTCCATCCATTCATTGAAGATGCATCAGTCAAGATTATTGGCGTTGAGGCGGCAGGACACGGAATAGAAAAAGGTCCTGAAGCACATGCAGCCCCACTTTGTGCTGGCAGTGTCGGAGTTTTGCATGGAAACAGGACATACTTATTGGAAGATGAGAATGGACAAATTATCGAAGGCCACTCTATATCAGCTGGACTTGATTACCCTGGCGTTGGACCTGAACACGCCTATCTCAAAGATATTGGAAGGGCAGAGTATCAATCAGTAACAGACAAGGAGGCTTTAGAGGCCTTCCACTTGCTTACAAGAGTTGAAGGCATCATTCCAGCACTTGAGTCATCACATGCGGTTGCTTATGCGGTTAAACTGGCAAAGCAATGGCCGAGTGAGAAAAGTATTGTTATTAATCTGTCTGGTCGAGGCGACAAAGATATGCAGACTGTTGCTGAAATTGAAGGCTTAGAATTCTAATAAGCGGATAAGATATTAACTCATAATTCTGTCATAATCCTCTTATACTATTTATTATATAAATTATAGTTTGGAGGGGCATGCAAGAAGATCAACAAATTGGTAGAGAACGCTCAATCATATTTTCCATATATCTAGTCGCAGTATTCCTTAATGCGTTTGTAGATTTAGGCCACAAGATCATTATTCAAAATACAATTTTTATGATCTATGGTGAGCAAACGCAGCTTATTTTGACTGCCATTGTAAATGCGATGATTCTTGTCCCTTTCATTTTGTTATTTACTGTGTCCGGCTATCTTTCAGATAAGTTTGCTAAGACTAATATTATGCGAGCTAGTGCCTTTGCTGCTGTCTTAATTACTTTAGCTATAACCTACTGCTACTATCATGGAGAGTACATATTTGCTTTCGGCTTTACTCTTCTTTTAGCAACCCAGAGTGCGATCTACTCTCCAGCAAAAATGGGCTACATTAAGGAGTGCCTCAGTAAGGCTGGTTTAAGTAAAGGAAATGCCTACCATTCTTCGGTAGTATTGATAGCAATTCTAATGGGTACCGTTTTTTTCTCTTATCTATTTGAGGTCTATCTAGGAACACTGCAACTTGAAACACCAGAAGAGATCTTAATGCAAATAGCCCCAGTTGGCTGGGTATTAGTAGGGCTTTCATTGGTAGAATTTTTAGCAACTCTTGGGGTCCGTTTTTATCCAATTAAATTAAGTAAAGTTGAGTTTTCTATAAAAAAACTAGCCTCCTTTCATTACTTAGCTAACAATCTTAAAGCTATGAGAAATAATGAGATTGTTTGGTATTCGATTTTAGGAACAGCTATTTTTTGGGGAATGTCTCAAAACTTAGTAGCAGTAATTCCTGCTCACGCTAAAGTTAATTTTGGAGTTGAAAGTCCACTAGTTGTGAATGCTATGTTAGCCTCCTCAGTTATAGGAATTATGATTGGCGCTTTTATTTCAGGAAGAAAAAGTCTCAACTTTATTCGAGTTAACAATATATATACCGGTTCAACAATGATCACTATTTGTGCAATATTGGTACCCATTGTATCGAGCTTAAGTTTTATTCCAAACTCTTCTGCTTTAATAATAGTAACAGCAGTCATTCTTTTATTTGGAGTTGGCGCAGGAATGATGATTGTTCCTCTTAATGCTCTGATGCAAGCACACTCGCCTGAGGATGGTCTGGGAAGTATGTTGGCAGGTAAAAATTGGCTACAGAATATTGCTATGATAGGTCTTTTGGCGCTTACAATGCTCCTTGCTAAATTAAGTTTTGATAGCCAATTTATACTCTACTTAAATGCAGCAATCGCAGTGGTTGGCTTTACTATCGTTCTGAAAAAACTAAAAACAATTCTTTAGTTGTGCGGCAAATTGCTGGCTATTTATTATTTGGGTGGCGTTATCGATTAAGAGTCAGCGGTATTGAGAATCTTCCAAAACATGGGCCTGTTTTACTCCTTGGTAATCACATTAGCTATATAGACTTTGCGCTAATTCAGTGGGCAACTCCAAGAACAATAAGGTTTGTAGTGCATGATGATTACTACAGTAAGCCAATTTTTAATTGGATTCTTAGAGCGGTAGGTGCTGTATCAATAAAACCTGAGAATAGCCGAAACGCCATGCAAAATATCGTAAATTTATTAAATGATGACTGTGTTGTTGGCATATTTCCTGAGGGGCATGTCTCAACAAGTGGCGAGTTAAGTGACTTAAAGAGAGGCTTTGAAAAAGTTTTATCACAATCAAAAGAAGGTGTCATAGTTGTTCCTTTCGCTGTCAATAATATGTGGGGTAGTTTTTTTTCAAAAGCACCTAGGTCAGTCAAAAGAAGCATGAGGTTTAGTCTTCGACGAGAGGTAAACGTCAGAATTGGGAAGGGTTTGAATTCAAATGCAACCAAAGAGGAAGTAAAGAGTTGTATTGGTAGCTTGCTTGATTAGTGATATCATTATTCTTATTGTTTAAATTTAAAGAGGCGTTATGAAAAAAATTGTTGTTGTCGGTGCAACTGGCAGACTTGGAAGAGTGGTAGTGGGTGGACTAAGTGATTATGAGGTGGTGCGAGCCGGACGCTCAGGTCCTGATTTAAAAATTGATGCTTTAGATTTTGAAAGTGTTTCGGACGTATTTGCATCGGTTGGCACATTTGATGGCTTGATTTCTTGTATCGGCGGCACACCCTTTAAAACTTTTGAAGAACTAACAATGGAAGACTTTGCATTGGGGCTATCGAAAAAGTGCTTTAGCCAATTAAATCTAGCAAAAGCAGCAATCCCTTATTTAACTGAAAATGGCTCAATTACTCTGACAAGCGGCATCATTGGTGATGAGCCAATTTTGGCTGGCTCTTGCGCAGCAGCAGCTAATGGTGCACTTAATATGTGCGTCTCTACGTTGGCGGCAGAGTATGCGGGGAAACTTAGAATTAATATTGTTTCACCATCCATTATTGAGAACTCTGTTGAAGACTATGGAATGCTTTTTGATGGTTTTGAGCCTACTTCAAAAAAACGTATTGTTGAAGCGTACAGGAGAACAATTTCTGCTCCAATAAGTGGAAGAGTGCTTCGTCAAACAAGATCTCTTTAGGCCTCGTCTTCGCCACGCTGACCAACAAAATAACCTAAGCCAAAGTCATCGGTTCTGAAAGTAATAACGCTGCCTTTTGGGAAATAAATTAAGTCTCCTTTTGTCGCTGTAATTTCTTCACCAGAACCATCACTTATATAAAACTCGCCATCGATTATTAGCTTCATTTCTTCATAAGTGTAATCGTATGTAATTGATTCTCCTTTTTCAAGTCGAAAAAGACCGGCGGTAATAGGCGCACTTGCATCATTCGATATAGCAAAGTCTTTTAGATAGGCATTGTTGCCTTCAAAAAGAGGAAGTTCCTTTGAAGTGATGTTGCCTTTAAAGTCCATTTTTATCATTTTTTATCTCCTTAATTAAATTGTTAAGTATTTGATTATATTGTTTAATTTTTAGACTAATACAAAAAAATTCAATA
Source organism: Candidatus Thioglobus sp. (assembly GCA_029247465.1). Classification (GTDB taxonomy): domain Bacteria; phylum Pseudomonadota; class Gammaproteobacteria; order PS1; family Pseudothioglobaceae; genus Pseudothioglobus. The sequence continues at coordinate 10,813 of JAQWLF010000158.1, read as the reverse complement.
AAACCTATTAATTTTTTTAACTTGAGTTTAAATATTTTTTGAATTAACATTAATAAAATAAGTCCAGCATGTTGTTGGACTAATGACTAGTTTTTGTTGAGGTGTTTATGTCGGATCGTCGAAGAAGAAGAGAGGGTGGTCGTTCTGCAAAGATTGCAGATCGAAAAAAATCTGAACAAATAGAGCACCCAAGGTATTTAACACGCAAAATTAAATGTTACGACATGCTTAGCGAAGAGGAGTTAAGTCGTATAGATAATCATGTTGACTGGATTCTTAAGGAGATAGGTATAGAGTTTTGGGACGATGAAGAGTCTTTAAGTTTGTTTAAAGAGGCTGGCGCAACCGTTAAAGGAAATCTAGTTCGATTCGACAAAGGCCTTGTTCAAGATCTCTGTAAAACTGCTCCAAAAGAGTTTGAGATGCACGCTCGAAATCCAAAAAGATCAACAATATTTGGAGGAGATAAATTAGTTCTTGGGCCGGCATATGGCTCCCCTTTTGTTTATGACATTAAGGGTGGCAGAAGGCAAGGCAATATGGAAGATTTTATAAACTTAATAAAGTTGACCCATATGACTCCATGGCTGCACCATACCAGTGGCACTAATTGTGAGCCAGTCGATGTTCCCGTCAATAAGCGCCATCTAGATATGGTGTATGCGCATTTGAAATACTCCGATAAGCCATTTATGGGATCTGTTACTGCACCCGAGAGGGTAGAAGATTCGATAGCAATGGCACGAATTGTTTTTGGCGAAGAGTTTGTTGATTCAAACTGTGTAATCCAAGGAAATATAAATGTTAATTCACCGCTGGTTTACGATAAAACTATGACAGAGGCATTGAAGGGTTATGCTAGGGCAAACCAGGGAACTGTTATTACGCCCTTCATCTTGGGTGGTGCAATGTCACCTGTAACGATGCCGGCAGCGATTGCTCAGGCACATGCTGAGACGCTTGTAGGTGTTGCCCTAACCCAACTTGTAAGGCCTGGCTCAAGTGCTGTGTATGGTAACTTTTTAACAACCATGGATCTTAAGTCAGGGGCGCCGACATTTGGAACAGCAGAGTCGAGCTTGGCCACATTTGCTGTTGGGCAGATGGCTAGACGTCTGGGACTTCCATTTCGAGCAGGCGGTCATTACACCGCATCCAAGGTAGCGGATGCCCAGGCCATGCAAGAGTCTGTAGATTCAATGTATCCAGCAATTCTGGCGGGTGCAAATTTTATGCATCAGGCCGCAGGCTGGCTAGAAGGAGGACTAGTTATTGGCTATGAAAAGTTTATCCTTGACTGTGATCGACTTGGCATGCTTCATCGCATGTTTGAGGGCCTTACAATCGATGAAAATTCGTTAGCGAGTAGTGCCTTTAAAGAGAACTCTCCTGGAGAGAACTTTTTAGGTACTCAGCACACAGCAGAAAACTTTGAGACTGCCAATTATCGAGCAGAACTGCCTGATAATAACTCCTATGAGCAATGGGTGGAAGATGGCTCAAAAGACGCTGAGCAGAGAGCTTATGAGCGTTGGAATCAGATGCTAAAGGAGTACATTGAGCCCCCTCTTGATGAGTCAATAGATGAAGCATTGATTGACTATATGGCTAAGAAAAAAGAAAGCATGGAGGACGAATGGTACTAGACCTTGTCCCCTACTGCACGACTTAATCCTTCAGGGGTGGGGAGTTTTTTGTGTGCACTATAAATACGCTCCGTCCTATCCATTACTAAATCACTAGGCATGCTGGCGCCACGCGTTTTTAAGTCGACATGAATTAACATATGTTCAGCAGTTGCAAGCAACCTTCCATCGTCATGATGGAGCCAGTGAAACAAATGAAGTTTTTTATTTTGAGCATAAATCACTTGTGTTTTGGAGTAGACCCTTTCTCCGATTAAAACCTCATCTAAGTGCCTTATATGGGTTTCAACTGTAAAGTAAGATCCAACATTAACGATATACTTTTCATCAGCACCAATAATTTCCATTAATTCTGTAGTCGCCTCTGAGAAGCATTCAAGGTAACGGGATTCAGTCATATGACCATTGTAATCAGCCCACTCTTTAGGAATATGGGTTGTATACGTGTCTACAGGTTGAGATAAATCCAGTTCTGAAAACTCTAGCTTTTTTTGTGAGTTTGATATAGTTTGTTCGTATTCTTTTAAATGATTTCCAGCGCCCCATCGATTCTCTTTAAGGACCTTCAAAAAATCAACTAAATTGTCATCACGCTTTTGCATTAACTCATCAATACTATATTTCCCAGATTGGTCGTCTGATTGGTTCGATATCTTATCAATAAGTTCTTCGGTGAAATCAGGAACATCCATCAAGTGAGTCCAAGGCCATTCCAAGCAAGGACCAAATTGAGAAATAAAATGACGTATTCCAGCATCTCCACCAGCAAGCCTATAGGTTTCGAATAGACCCATCTGAGCCCATCTTAGGCCAAAACCATAACGAATAGCGTCATCGATTTCTTCGGTTGTAGCGACATTATCATTGACCAGCCATAAAGCCTCTCGCCAGACTGATTCAAGAAGTCTGTCTGCAATGAACGCAGGAATTTCTTTTTTAATATGGAGTGGAAACATGCCAATATGAGTAAAAATATTGCAAGCTTTTTTGATGACTTCTTGAGATGTTTCTTTTCCTCCAACTATCTCTACTAGCGGCAAAAGATAGACTGGATTAAATGGGTGAGCAACAATGAGTCTCTCTGGGTGGCTCATTTCTGCCTGTAAATCTGAAGGAAGGATGCCAGAAGTTGATGAGGCAATAATCACATTTTTGTCAGCGCTTGACTCAATTTCCTCATATGCAGATTGCTTTGCTGAAAGTCTTTCTGGTACAGCTTCTATAACTAATTGTGCAGATTTTGCAACTTCTGAAATTGAGTTTGAAAATAAAAGTGTTCCCTTTTTTGGTAGCTCTGAAGTGAGCAAGTTGCTATAAGCCCTTTCAGCATTTTGAATAACTTTACTGACATTTTTTGGCGCTTCTTTGGAGGGATCATAAACAAAAACATCGATACCATTTAGCAGTAACCTGGCTATCCATCCACTACCAATAACGCCTGCGCCAATAACGCCTGCTGACTTAATGCTTTTCATGTCTAGCCCCAGCGCTTAACTAGCTTCATATTACTGCGTACCTGATCTGGCCCTAGAATAGCGCATCCCATTCCCTCAGCAGTCTGTACAGCTTTTTTTACTAGATCTTCGTTGGTAGCAAGGACGCCACGTTTGAGATAGATGTTATCCTCAAGGCCAACACGAATATTACCTCCTGCCAAGATAGCTAAGGCTACATAAGGCAACTGATTTCTACTTATTGAGAAGGCAGAAAATGTCCAGTCCTTTGGAATATTTGAGGTCATGGCAAGGAAGGTATGCAAATCATCTGGAGCTCCCCATGGAATACCCATACATAGCTGAATCATTACAGGATCATCAATTAAGCCTTGCTCCTTTAACCATATAGCAAGTCGTAAATGACCAGTATCAAAAGCCTCAATTTCAGGTTTCACTCCAAGCGCTTGAACTTGTTTTGTCATTTCTTGTAAAACTGAAGTGGTATTGGTCATAACATAATCACCATGGCCAAAATTCATGGAGCCACAATCAATAGTACATATCTCAGGAAGTATTTCTTTAACATGCTCAAGCCTCTCAGTTGCGCCGACCATATCAGTTCCTTCATCTTTTAGGGGAAGCGGCTCTTCAGCAGAACCAAAAATAAGATCTCCACCCATACCTGAAGTAAGATTCAAAACCATATCAACCTTTGACTCTCTAATGAAATTAACAACTTCTACATACAAAGCAGGATCACGAGCAGGGGCACCTGTTTTTGGGTCTCTAACATGAATGTGAACAACGGCGGCTCCGGCCTGAGCCGCAGCAATACATGAGTCAGCAATTTGCTGGGGTGTAATAGGAACTTTATCGGATTTTCCTGTTGTATCACCAGATCCAGTAACGGCACAAGTAATAAAAGCTTCTCTAGATGGTTGAAGGTTTGTCATATGAATTCTCCAGTAAGATATTTTTGTATTTTAATTTGTTTGTAAATGAATTGGATATCAAATATAAATAGATGATTTATTGCATAGGTTTGCAACATTCTTTTTAAAAGAAAAAACCATGTGATATAATATTTTGCAATCGTATGCATTATTTATACTTTATGCATCATAATACTAAATAGTTTACATAAAAAAATATGGCCGAAATTGAATTAAAAAGTATTTCGAAACGCTGGGGTAATTTTGTTGGTGTAGACAACTTTAACCTGACTATTTCAGATGAGGAGTTCTTAGTGTTGCTCGGACCATCCGGTTGTGGGAAAACCACCACAATGCGTATGATTGCTGGACTTGAAACTGTAACTACTGGTGAGATACTTATTGACGGTAAGGTTGTTAATAATTTAGAGCCAAAGGACCGTGATGTTGCGATGGTATTTCAATCATATGCACTCTATCCAAATATGACAGTATATGAAAATATTTGCTTTCCACTTAAGGTGAGAAAGATTGACAAAGCACTTCATAAAGAAAAAGTAATGCAAGCATCTGAGATGGTTGAACTTAATGATTATTTACATCGTAAGCCTTCTGAGTTGTCTGGAGGTCAAAGACAAAGAGTGGCTTTGGCTAGAGCGATTGTTCGTGAGCCTACCGTCTTTTTAATGGATGAGCCACTGTCAAACTTAGATGCTAAATTACGAGTTTCTACAAGAGCTCAAATTAAAAATCTTCAAAATAAGTTACGAGTTACAACTATCTATGTTACTCATGACCAAGTTGAGGCTATGACCCTTGCAGATAGAGTTGTAGTAATGAAAGATGGGGTCATTCAGCAAGTTGGAACCCCTAAAGATATTTACAACAAGCCAGCTAATAGCTTTGTTGCAAGCTTTATTGGATCACCAGCAATGAACTTGATGCACGGGTCTATAAATGATGGTGTATTTAAAGGCGATGGAGTACAAATTGAAGGGTTGAACAAAAAACATTCTGGCAAAGTCACACTTGGGTTTCGTGCTGAAGACGCTTCTATTGTTGAAAGCAACGGTGCAATTTCTGCCGCCGCATTTTCAATGGAACTATTAGGGGATATGACCATGGTTTCAGTAAGAGCTGGTGGTGAAATAGTTTCTATAAAGTCTGATAAAAATTACTATGCAGAAATTGGCTCTAAAGTTATGGCAAATATTCCTGCAAACTTATGCCTCTTGTTCAGTACAAAAACTGGAGAAATGCTTGAAAACTAAAAACTGGAGCTCTAAAAAATGAGTTATGACGAGACATCAAAAAAAACACTCGCTGTAGTTAAGGCTATGGAAGAAGCTTTGATTGCTAAATCTAATGACATGGGGAAGTACTTCCATAAAGACTTTCGGTGGATGGGTAATCAGGGTTGCGGTACAAAGCAAAACCTTGAGGAGTTTCGAAATAATTGGCAACTGCCCCTTAGGGCTGCTTTTTCAGATCGGAAATATAATACGGATAAGTTTTTAGTTGACGGCGAATGGGCATCATGCTTTGGGCATATTGATGCAGTTCATAGTGGAGAGTTCATGGGGATAGAGCCAACTAATAAGCGCGTAAAAATCCACTATACAGATTTCTGGGAAGTCAGAGATGGGCTTATAACAGACAACTGGGTAACCGTTGACTTTCCGAGTATTTTAGAACAACTTGGCGTTGATGTATTTAATGGTCTGGGGTGGGAGTCCTATGATCGTGGTGAGATAGTTCCGCCAAAGCCAAATTAATTGGAGATATTGTGTCAATAAAATATTTAAAACAAGGAAAAACTGATGCTGCTAAGGCTATAGACGATGAACAAGTTAGTGAGATTGTTAAAAGCACTCTGAAGGCAATTGAAGCAAGAGGCGATGAAGCAGTAAGAGAGTTCTCTGAGAAATTTGATAATTACACGCCAAAGTCTTTTAAATTAAGTCCTGCTGAAATCGACAGTTTAGTAAAAAAAGTATCACCTCAAGATTTAGAGGATATAAATTTTGCTCAAAAGCAGGTTAGAAATTTTGCACAAGCACAAAGAGACTCTATGCAAGATATAGAGGTTGAGACTATGCCAGGGGTTATCCTTGGACATAAAAATATCCCAGTTCAATCAGTTGGATGCTATGTTCCAGCAGGAAAATTCCCAATGGTAGCTTCAGCACACATGTCAATTGTTACAGCAAGTGTTGCAAAAGTACCAAGAATTATTGCCTGTACTCCGCCATTTAAAGGCGAGCCCAATCCAGCTGTGATTGCAGCAATGCATCTCGGCGGTGCTCATGAGATTTATGTTATAGGTGGTATTCAAGCTGTTGGTGCGATGGCCCTTGGCACTGCAAGTATTGATTCAGTTGATATGCTTGTTGGTCCTGGTAATGCCTTCGTTGCTGAGGCTAAAAGACAGTTATTTGGTCGAGTTGGGATTGATTTATTTGCTGGGCCAACAGAAACTATGGTGATCGCTGATGACACCGTTGATGCTGAATTATGTGCCACTGACTTACTAGGCCAGGCAGAACATGGGTATAACTCTCCAGCTGTTTTGGTTACTAATAATCTAAAGCTAGCAGAAGATACACTCTTAGAGATTGATAGACTACTAACCATTCTTCCAACAGCAGATACAGCCTCAGTTAGCTGGGAAGAATATGGTGAAGTCATAGTCTGTGATAACTATGATGAGATGCTCGATGTTGCTAACGATATTGCATCAGAACATGTCCAGGTTATGACTGATCGTGATGATTGGTTTTTAGATAATATGCATTCCTATGGGGCATTATTTTTAGGCCCAAGAACGAATGTATCGAATGGTGATAAAGTAATCGGAACCAACCACACACTACCTACAAAAAAAGCGGGTAAATATACCGGCGGACTGTGGGTTGGTAAGTTCCTTAAAACGCATAGCTATCAAAAAATTACTACTGATGAGGCTGCTGTAAAGATTGGACGTTACTGCTCACGACTTTGCATGTTAGAGTCTTTTGTTGGACATGCTGAGCAAGCCAATATCAGAGTCAGGCGTTATGGTGGTGAAAATGTCCCCTATGGACAAGCAGCAAAGTGATTAAATTACCTAAAACTCCATCTATGAGATTAGATGGAATGAAGGCGCTTATTACTGGCGCTTCATCTGGGGTTGGTTTGGGTTGTGCAGTCGCTTTGGCTGAGGCTGGTTCCCATGTAGTGTTGTCAGCACGAAACATTGGGGGGCTTAATGATGTTGTTGATGCAATTCAATCAAAAGGGCTAAGTGCCGAGGCAATGATGTTAGATGTAACCAACACAAATTCAATCAGAGAGTCTATAGAAAATCACGATCCTTTTGATATTTTAGTTAATAGCGCTGGTTTAGGTCGACACTCACCCTCTAAGGATACTTTAGTAGAAGATTTTGATGATGTTATGAATGTCAATCTTCGTGGTGCTTATTTTGTGACTCAGGCTGTTGCAAAGGGCTTGATAAAAGCAAAAAAACCTGGCTCTTTAATCAATATCTCCTCTCAGATGGGACATGTAGGTGGTATTGATAGAGCGGTTTATTCTGCATCCAAACATGCCGTTGAAGGTTTTACCAAGGCAATGGCTATAGAATGGGGACCGCATCAAATTAGGGTTAATACTATTTGCCCAACATTTATACGTACGCCTCTTACCCAGTCAACTTTTGATAATCCTGAACGTAGAAAATGGATTGAGGAAAAGATAAAACTTGGACGAATTGGTGAAGTTGAAGATATTATGGGTGCTGTAGTATTTTTGGCTTCTGAGGCATCTGCAATGATCACAGGGTCAGCATTGATGGTTGATGGAGGTTGGACGGCAGACTAATGGCGACTAAAAAAGTAACATCATTGGAAGTGGCAAAATTAGCTGGTGTAAGTCAATCTGCAGTTTCTCGTGTTTTCACGCCTGGCGCCTCTGTTTCAAAAAAAACAAATGAGAAAGTTCGTATTGCTGCTTTAGAGCTCGGCTATCGTCCAAATGTCTTAGCTCGATCATTAATTACAGGAAAGTCAAGAATCATTGGTCTATTGGTTTCACATCTAGATAATTATTTTTATCCAGAAGCGTTGGAGCTTCTTTCTAACGCATTACAAAAAAAAGGTTATCACGTATTAGTTTTTATGGCTTCGAAAACGTCGGGAAATATTGATGATGTTGTGGATGAAATTCTTGATTATCAGGTTGATGCCATTATTTTAGCTTCTATTGCAATGTCGTCAAATCTTACCAACAGATGTGTTGCTGCAGGGGTTCCTGTAATGTTATTTAACCGTGGCCAAGATGATGATAGATTTTCAACTGTTACTTCAGACAATTTTCTTGGCGGGCAAAAAGTTGCGAGATTCTTGATTGCTGGTGGTCACAAACGTATAGGCTATATCGCTGGATGGGAAGGCGCTTCTACTCAGCGTGATAGAGAAGCTGGCTTCACCGAAGAGCTGACACAGCACGGAAGGTCTCTGTATGCTCGCGAGGTTGGTAATTTTGTTCAAGATGAGGCTCGACAAGCTGCACGGAAAATGTTCAGTAAAAAGGAAATACCAGATGCTGTTTTTGTAGCAAGTGATGACATGGCATTTGCAGTAATGGATGTAATTCGTTTTGAGTTAGGGTTAAAAATACCAGAACAAGTTTCGGTTGTTGGTTATGACGATGTTCCTGTTGCATCTTGGCCTGCTTATGATTTAACAACGGTTAGACAGCCAGCTAATCGTATGGTGGCAGAAACTGTTTCAATTATTCTTGAGTGTATTGAAAATCCGGAAACGAAGCCACTTCGTATCGAAATAGATGGTCCACTTATGCTTCGAGGCTCAGCAAAGATTTCAAATAAATCCAATAAGGAGTAGTAAGAGTGGAAGGTTTTGATTCAAAGTATGTAGATTTCCCCGATTTCATTAATGGAATTACTTATGAAATTTGGGAAGAGCGTGGAATTGATAAACTGCTTTATCTCTATTCTGATGATATTATATTAAGAGCACCACCCTCTATTGTAATGGGGAATAAACCCGTTATTGAAGCCACCAAGGCAACCTTATCAGAATTCCCAGATCGTCAGCTCTTGGGAGAGGATGTAATCTGGTCTGGCACTCCTGAAACAGGAATGTTGTCATCGCATCGAATCATATCAACAGCAACTCACTCTGGAGATGGACAGTTTGGCAAAGCAACTGGTAAAAAAATTGTTTTTAGAACGATAGCAGATTGTCATGCTATTAATAATCAGGTGAATGACGAGTGGTTAATTCGTGATCAAGGTGCTATGGCGAGACAGTTGGGAATTCATCCAAAAGATTTCGCTAGAAAACAGATAGATCTTGAAGGCGGGAGAGAGAATTGTCAGCTCCCATTTACAGACTCCATGGATCAGCTAGGGCCATATAAAGGTAAAGGTAATAATAACGAGTGGGGTGAAAAGTATGTTGATATCTTGAAACGGATTATGAACTCTGATCAATCAGTTATTACTTCTGAGTATGACCGTGGCTGTCACCTAGAATATCCTGGAGGAGTATCTGCACACTCATACTCCGATGCCGAAGAGTTTTGGATGGGCCTGCGCTCATCCATGCCAAGTGCAAAATTCTCTATTGAACATCAAATTGGTCGAGAAGATAAACACATGTCTCCTAGGGCCGCAGTTCGCTGGAACTTAAAAGGTAAGCATGATGGCCGGGGTATTTTTGGAGACCCTACTGGCGCTGAATTATATGTAATGGGAGTGTCACATGCTGAGTTTGGACCATGGGGCCTAAGAAGAGAATACACTTTGTTTGATGAGACATCATTATGGAAACAAATAATTATTAAGACGGGGTAATAATGACATTAGAGGAAATGGAAAAATACATAGTTCGATATGATGATTTAAAGCCCTGTAAGACAGCTTTTATTGATGCCCATACACCTGGCTCAAGTCAGAAAGATAACTTTACAATTATTGGCTCAGGTGTATCAGAAAGCCTCGACCAGCATGTACATATTAATCAAACGCCTGGCTTTAATATTGGCGCAGCTGGTCAACCCCCGAAATGTTTTAACTCTCTTCATTATCATAATACTGCGGAGGTTTTCTTCGTATTAAAAGGGTGTTGGCGCTTTTTCTGGGGTCTTGATGGTAATGCTGGTGAGGTGATTTTAAATGAAGGCGATATCTTTAATATCCCTACTCATGTTTTTCGAGGTTTTGAGAATGTTGGTAGAGAATATGGCATGATTATGTCGATTTTAGGAGGTGATGATTCAGGTGGAGGTGTTGTCTGGGCACCACAGGTCTTGGATGCAGCAACAGCTCACGGCTTAATTCTTAGTGAAACTGGTCTTTTATACGACACTAAAAAAGGGCAAAAGCTGCCAGTTGGAGATAAGCCGATGACCAAGTTATCTGAAAAGGAAATGCTAGGAATTCCCGAAGTGCCGGTTCATTATGTTGTTCGTGATTATGTTGCTCGTTATTGGGATCTGATGGCCTTATCAAAGAATGAATCTTGCTTGGTAGTAGGTGAAAAAGGTCTATTGAAAGACAAACCAGGATTTGAGATTGAGTTTATTAGTTCTAAATCATTAGCACAAGAGTTATACAGTATCAACCATTTCGAAGTTTTAATGCCGATGAAAGGTGACTGGAATCTGACTTGGGAAGGCGGTGAAACTTTTCTTAAACCAGGCGATACATGCCTATTAAAGCCTAACTTTGAGCATTCATTGATTGCCGTTGATTCTTCTGAATCTAGCCTCTACCGGATAACTAATACTGATG
>JAQWLF010000180.1:0-1952 GCA_029247465.1 Candidatus Thioglobus sp. | reverse complement strand
GAGATTTTTTGCAAAATTTAGTTTTGCATCTGAAAACCATTCCGATCCTAAAAAGTCGTTTCCATTATTTAAAACATTTGTTGGGTTTCTATCAGCATTAATTAAAGAGTAGCTCCAAAATAACCCCCAAAAAGACTCAGGAAAATCACAAGACCACTGATACAAATCACGAAAACTATCTAAATTTATCTCGAATTTATTATTCACCTCCTGGATAAATTCCCATGCCTGGGTATTTTTTATTTCATTTTCAGTTGGACTCCAAAGTAACTTACTCATTGAATTCAACTACTTTGTTATAATCCATTTATCTATCCTCTATTGTGTTTATTGAGATTTAATCCACTCTTTTAAAAGTAAAACACCTTTTACTATTTGTGGGCAAATTATTTCTAAAGAATTCTCTTGGGAGAAATTCTTATTTGAGATCAACTTAAGGGCCTCTGAACCATCAAAATCTACAAAAGCAATACGTGATAATAATTTCTGTTCTTCTAAACCAAAATCAGACCCAGGCAGCATTGCAAAGCCTATATCGCTAAGTATTTTTTGACAAAGTGTTTTGTCATTATTGATTTCCTGGGTTATATTTTTAACATTTGAAAAGTCACATATCATGTAAAAACCACCTTGAGGTTTTTGACATATAACGCCAACAGAAGAAAGTTCTCTATAAATATAATCTGCAATCATTTTTAGAATTAACCTAGAGCTGTCTAGAAATTCTGAATGGTCTTCTGAGTATGCCTTAATAGCTGCATACTGAATAGGAGCACTAACTGCAGTAAAGGTTTCACTCGCAATAGCCCTTATACTATCTTTGATATGACTTAATTCTTTTGGAAACGTTAAGGTTCCTAACCTCCATCCACCTGCACCACACCACTTACTGAGCCCACTACTGATAATTGTTTTTTCAGGATAATAATGAGTAATTGATTTGTATTCACCAGTGAAATCCAGCTCCGCATATATTTCATCAGCAATAATAATAACATTATGTTTTTTTGCAACGTTTGCCAACTCTTTTAAATTACCATGTGTTGTGCCCGAAGGGTTATTAGGCGAGTTTAAAATTAAAAGTTTATTAACTGAATTAAGGCTATCACAAGTTTTATCTAGCTCTTTAGGGTCAAGATGCCAATTAGTCTCTGCAGTAGTTTTAATCCAATGAACTCTTTTATTTATTATTTGTGCTTGTGGTTCATAGGATACCCAGCTAGGGCTTGGAAGGAGTAAATCACAATTTAATGCTAGTTGAGTTTGAAAAATTAATTCTTTCGAACCAGGGCCAATAATGACACTTTCAGCGTCATATTTATACTGATTTTTATTTGAGTGATAATTAGCAACCTCTTCTCTTAGCCCTATTAAACCAGATACATTTATATAGTCTTTTTGATGGGCATGTTTTTTTAGCTCATCAACAATTACTTCAGGAACAGGAAAAGGAGACTGACCTAATCCAAACTTAAAAACTTCTTTACCATCTTTAATTAATTTCTGAGATAGTTCATTGATAGCTAATGTAGCTGAAGTTTTTAAACCTATGATGTTGTTTTGTATATCCATATTAGTAATTTTGTAATTTAAATCTTAGATATCAAGAATAACAAAAAAATGTTTTATTTTGAACCTAATATAAACTCCTTTTATTGTGCAGATAAATATTTTTTTCGTCTAAACTGAATCATCGCTATAACGCTTAATAGAATAAGAGCTGGTATAAAAACGATCTGCTTTGGTAGAGTATCTCTTTCAGTTTGAATAGATGTAACAATCCAGCCACTATCAACGCCAGCAACCCTAATTGACTCAACCTGCTTATTTATTGCCCTATTATTTGACATACCAGGCATTACCATTGCAACCTCCATATCACCAAACAAGTCATCTAAATAAAGACCAGTATTATTAATTTTTTCCATACCTGAGATGCCATCAGCCAAAGG
>JAQWLF010000142.1:0-1571 GCA_029247465.1 Candidatus Thioglobus sp. | reverse complement strand
CCAACAGTTTTATCAATTTAATATTAATCAACTTAATGGTGAAGAAATTTCTTTAAGTGAGTTCAAAGGAAAGGTAGTTTTAATAGTCAATACAGCAAGTAATTGTGGACTAACCTACCACTACACAGGACTTGAAAAACTATATCAAGAATACAAAGATAATGGGCTAGTTATAATAGGTTTTCCCTGCAACCAATTTGGAAAACAGGAACCTGGTACTTCAGAAGAAATACAAGAGTTTTGTAGCACAAATTATAATGTCACCTTTCCTTTGTCTGAAAAGATTGAAGTAAATGGTTCTGATACTCATCCTCTTTACAAATATTTGAAAAATGAACTCAAGGGCAAATTAAATAACAACATCAAATGGAATTTTACTAAGTTTCTGATTGATCGTAATGGAGTCCCTTTCAAGCGCTTTAGCTCAACAGTTGAGCCTAAAGATATAACTCCATTCATTGATCAGCTTCTATAAATCACAAATATAAATTTAAAAAACTATTACGCTTAATTAGCTAATTTGTTTGTATAATTGTCTCCTACATCAATAAATGCGCAATCGGATGTCTTTAGAGAGAATAAAAATCTTTAGCGGAAATGCAAACCCTAGCCTTTCTTCCGAAATTATTGAGAATCTTAATATTACCCAAAGTAAAGCCTTTGTTGGTCAATTTAGTGATGGTGAATCGCAAGTTGAAATTCTAGATAACGTTCGAGGCTGTGATGTTTTTGTTATTCAGCCAACATGTGGCCCCTCGTCAGCAGAAACTTTGATGGAATTGTTAATAATGGTAGATGCACTTAAACGCTCATCTGCTGCAAGAATTACTGCTGTAGTTCCTTATCTAGGGTACTCTCGTCAAGACAGACGATCTCGCTTAACTCGTGTGCCAATAACTGCGAAACTTGTAGCCCAAATGATTGAGACTTCAGGCGTTAATCGAATCTTAACGATGGATCTGCATGCTGATCAAATACAAGGCTTTTTTAATATACCTATTGATAATATTTATGCACAACCGGTCCTAATTCAAGACATCTTGAATTGTAATTACCAAGACGTTGTTGTGGTTTCTCCAGATGTTGGAGGTGTTGCTAGAGCTAGAGCTGCAGCAAAAAGAATTAATGATGCTGATTTAGCAATCATTGACAAGAGACGTCCGGAACCTAATTTAGTTAAAGTTATGAATGTAATTGGTGATGTTTCTGGACGCACTTGCATTATGGTAGATGACATGGTTGATACTGGTGGAACACTCTGCCAAGCAGCAGAAATTCTAAAAGAGAAAGGCGCAAAAAAAGTTGTAGCATATGCAACACATGCAGTTCTTTCTGGAAACGTAATTGAGAATATTGGAAACTCTAAGTTGGATGAAATAGTAATTACAAATACAATACCTTTAAATCAAAAAGCTGCTGATTGCAAAAAAATTAGACAGCTATCAATTGCGAAAACTCTTGCAAATGTTATTAGAAGAATCAGTGAAGAGCAATCTATTAGTACAATTTTTGCTGACTCCAATTAGTTTAGCGGCTCTAAAGCACTGAATTAAGGCCTAAATCAAGCTTCT
>JAQWLF010000112.1:0-1989 GCA_029247465.1 Candidatus Thioglobus sp. | reverse complement strand
TGTCCGTTTAATTATTGTTGTCTTGACGGGTAGTTTTGCAGATGCAAGCATAAATGCCTCTCTAGCAACTACTTCATCAACACCTTGCATTTCGAATAACATTTGACCAGGTTTCACTTGTGCTACCCAATACTCAACACTTCCTTTACCTTTACCCATTCGAACTTCTAAAGGTTTTTTAGTAATTGGCTTATCTGGAAAAATACGTATCCAAATTTTTCCTTGACGTTTAACGTGTCGAGTCATTGCACGACGAGCAGCTTCAATTTGCCTAGCAGTCATACGACATCTTCCAGTAGCCTGAAGACCAATCTCGCCAAAGCTAACATTATGGCCATTGGCTAAGCCACGGTTGCGACTTTTCATGACTTTTCTAAATTTTGTACGTTTAGGTTGTAACATCTCTTAATTCCTTTACTTCTTGCCTAGTTGTTTTCCAGCACCACGTTTTGAAACTTCTTCGATAGTACCTTTATTATGATCAAGTATTTCACCCTTAAAAATCCAAACCTTAATACCAATAACGCCATACTGTGTATTTGCTTTAAAACTACTATAGTCAACATCTGCTCTAAAAGTATGAAGCGGAACTCGGCCCTCACGATACCACTCTGAGCGTGCTATTTCAGCACCATTCAATCGTCCACTCACCATAATTTTTATACCCAGCGCACCCAATCTAGTAGCATTACCTAGAACACGTTTAACAGCACGCCTATACATCACACGCTTCTCAAGTTGTTGAGCAATATTTTCAGCAACTAAACGAGCATCTAACTCAGGTTGCTTTACTTCTTCAATACTGATATGAACAGGAACACCCATTTTGTCTGAAACTATATTTTTCAATTTTTCAATATCAGCACCTTTTTTACCAATTACTATTCCAGGTCGAGCAGTATGAATAATAACTTTGGCAGTATTTGATAATCTCTCAATACTAATACGGCTTACAGAAGCTGAAGTTAATTCTTTAAATAAGAAGTCTCTTACTGCAATGTCAGACAACAAGTAGTCAGAATAGTCCTTACTACTGGCATACCACTTAGAGTGCCAATCTTTAACAATTCCTAACCTAATGCCTACTGGATTTACTTTTTGACCCATAATTATTTACTCGCTTACGCCAACACTGATGTGGCTTGTTCGTTTAAGAATACGGTTCGCTCTTCCTTTTGCTCTAGGGCGAATTCTTTTCATAGTAGAACCTTCATTAACGAAAACACTACTTACTTTTAATTCATCAATATCTAAACCGTCATTATGCTCCGCATTTGAAATTGCGGAACTTAAAACTTTTTTTACTAGTACAGCAGCTTTTTTATTACTAAATGTCAAAATATTTAAAGCCTCTTCAACCGGCTTATTTCTAATTTGATCTGCAATCAATCTGACTTTAAAAGCGGAGATTTTTGCGTATTTATGAATTGCTTTAGCTTCTTTCATTATGTCACCTTCTACTTACTAGTTTCGGTCACCGGAGTGACTTTTAAATGTTCTTGTTGTGGCAAATTCACCTAACTTATGACCAATCATATTCTCGTTAATTGAAACTGGAACATGTACGCGACCATTATTTATTGCTATTGTCAACCCAATCATTTCAGGAACAATAACCGAGCGACGAGACCAAGTTTTAATTGGTTTTCTATCATTAATTTCCTGAGCTTTTAATACCTTCTTAATTAAATGCTCGTCTACAAATGGTCCTTTTCTAAGTGATCTTGCCATAATTACCCTTTATTTTCTGCGACGTACGATAAGCTTATCAGTACGTTTATTAGTTCGAGTCTTGTACCCTTTAGTAGGAGTACCCCAAGGAGAAACTGGATGTCTACCACCACTTGTTTTTCCTTCACCACCACCATGAGGGTGATCAACTGGGTTCATTACAACACCACGAACAGTTGGCCTAAAGCCTCTCCATCGAGTGGCACCAGCCTTTCCTAATTTTCTTAAACTGTGTTCTGACTTTGAGACCTCTCCAAG
>JAQWLF010000111.1:0-1861 GCA_029247465.1 Candidatus Thioglobus sp. | reverse complement strand
GAAAATCCTGTGGATTCTGCTTTTTTAATTAAAGTACTTAATGTGTTAGTCTGAATGAGCGGCACATCGCCATAAAGAATAAGACAAATAGAGTTATCTGTAATGCTTGGTATCGCTTCTTTAACAGCATGCCCAGTTCCAAGTTGGTTTTTTTGAAATACCCAATTAATATTATTATTTATAACATTTTTAACTGACTCAGAATTATGACCTACAACTACACTGATAGATTCACTCAGTGGTAGGACAGCATCAATAACGTGCTGTAATAGGAATTTATCACCCAATTGATGAAGCACCTTAGTCACATTAGATTTCATTCTAGTGCCTTGCCCTGCAGCTAAGATAATTGTTGCAATACTTTTGTTTGGGGGGTGGTTTTTCATGATGCCTAATGTAAAAAATTTCTTTGTATAATGTTACACTTTATAATTTGCATTTTTTTGCAACTAATTTTTTATATTTATTTAGATTAAAATGTTTATTCATTCTTGGAGTAAAAAAAAGTTATGACTAATAAAGGTAATATCAGTAGTTTATTCGGCAAGTCACCAATAAGTCCCTTGCAACAACACATGAAAAAGGTTCACTCTTGTATTAAGGAGTTTGGAGTTTTTGCTAAGGCTGCTAATGCAGAGGATTGGGAGAAGGCTCAAGCAGCTCAAATTTCAATTGCACAAAAAGAGCACAAAGCAGACAAACTAAAGAAAAAATTAAGAATGAATTTGCCTAGTACATTTATGATGCCCTTTTCTCGTAGGGACTTGTTAGATGTACTCTTAATCCAAGACTCTATTGCAAACATTACTAAAGATCTTGCGGGCTTAATGATGAGTCGTCGTATGGTATTTCCTAAAGAGTTTGCAGAAGATTTCATAAAACTGACTGGACTTTGTATTAAAACCTCAGCTGCTGCATTAGTAGCTATCAATGAGCTAGATGAGTTATTAGAAACCGCATTCAGTAGTCGTGAACGTAAAATTGTTGATCAGATGATCAAAAAAATAAATGAACTTGAGCATGATACTGATATAGCTCAAAGCGAGATTCGTGAAAAGCTGTTTGCACTAGAATCCAGCCTAGCTCCCGTAGACGTAATGTTTTATTATCGAGCTATTGAATGGCTCGGTGAGACCGCTGACGCAGCACAAAAAGTAGGCTCTCGTTTCGAAGTCATGTTAACTAAATAGATGTTGGAGTTTTAATATGGAAATTATTGCTAATTATGGCAATGTATTAATAATACTGGCAATTATTTTTGGTACATTCATGGCTTGGGGTATTGGTGCAAACGATGTTGCTAATGCAATGGGCACATCGGTAGGTTCTGGCGCTGTTACTATTAAACAAGCAATTATTATTGCAGTTATTTTTGAATTTGCTGGTGCAATTCTCGCAGGCGGTGAGGTTACAGCTACAATTCGTAAAGGTATTTTAGATGCAGCATTATTTACCAATGAGCCGCATTTATTGGTATATGGTATGTTGGCATCATTATTGGCAGCAGGTATGTGGCTATTAATTGCTTCATCATTCGGTTGGCCTGTATCTACGACACATTCGATTGTTGGCGCGATTGTGGGGTTTGGCGCAGTTGGTGTAGGTGTTGATGCTGTTGCTTGGAATAAAGTTTTTCAAATTGTAATAAGCTGGATAGCATCACCAATATTGGCGGGAGTTATCTCTTTTATTTTGTTTAGGAGTCTTCAAAATTTAATTATTGACACAAAACATCCATTCGATAATGCAAAAAAATATGTTCCGTATTACATGTTTTTAGTTGGCTTTATTGTCTCTTTAGTTACTATATTCAAAGGATTAAAACATGTTGGAGTGAGTTTTGATACATTTACAAGTTATT
>JAQWLF010000107.1:0-14541 GCA_029247465.1 Candidatus Thioglobus sp. | reverse complement strand
GAGGTTACCCATATTGGAAGAAGAAACCCAGGCAAAGAACCCTTGCCATCTATTTATAAAGGCGCAATTGAAACTGATTATGAAAGTCTTCTATCAGAGCCATCCATCGATGCGATTTATAATCCACTCCCAAATCACCTTCATGTCCCCTATTCCATTAAAGCACTCCAGTCAGGAAAACATGTGCTCTGTGAAAAGCCTGTCGCACTTACTATGGAGGAATTATTAGAACTAGAATCTGAAGCCAATAAAAATAACCCCTACTTTTATGAAGCATTCATGATCAGAAGTCATCCACAGTGGCACTGGCTTCAAAACCTAGACATCGGTGAGCCTCAATCAGCTCATTTCGTTTTTAGTTACCCACAACAACCAATTGGAAACTACCGTAATCGGTCTGACGATGGTGGTGGACCTCTATATGATATTGGGTGCTATGCGATATTATCGGGCTGTTTACTTTTTAGTGGCATTCCTGAAATAATCTCAGCAAACGCGATAATGAATAACAATTTTGATGTTGAGAAGCAGGTGGATGCAGTCTTAAGGTGGCCTAATGGCGCGATTCTAAACTTTACTGTCTCCGGAAGTGCAGCACTTTGCCAATCTTTAAGTGTTTTAGGTTCAAATGGCTGGGCAAAACTCAATGTACCAGTCAATCCACCCGAGGTAACTCATGCTTACTGGTCGAAAGGAGGATTACAAGAAGGCACTAAAGTGAGTTTTCCTGCATGTAATCAATATAAACTAATGGTCGATGACTTTGTATCTCAAGCAAACTCTGGCGTACCTTCCGATTTTTCGATATCACGGGTAGTAACCAAAACCATTAATGACATTCAGCGGATAGCCGGATTAACAATATAAATAATTCATTCAAACTTGAAAAGATTACTGAGCAATTTAGTAATATCAATGGCCGCTCATGGTATCTTATTATGCTATGAAAAAAGACACCCCATTTATAATTGCAGGTAGAACTTTTAACTCTAGATTGCTTGTTGGTTCAGGAAAATACAAAGACCTCGAGGAAACAAGATTAGCAACAGAAAAATCAGGCTCTGAGATTATTACCGTAGCAATTCGTCGAACTAACATAGGTCAAAATCCAAACGAGGAAAGCCTTCTTGATGTTATTTCGCCAGAAAAATACACCATTCTTCCAAACACTGCTGGCTGCTATAACTCGAAAGATGCTGTCAGAACATGCCTTCTAGCTAGAGAGCTATTAGATGGTCACAACTTAGTTAAGTTGGAAGTGCTGGGCGATGAAAAAACGCTTTATCCTAATATAGTTGAAACCCTTGACGCTTCTAAAACACTAATAAAAGAAGGATTTGATGTGATGGTTTATACTTCAGATGACCCTATAGTGGCAAAAGAGCTCGAGGCTATTGGTTGCTGTGCAATTATGCCTTTAGCTTCTCTTATCGGTTCAGGTCAGGGAATCGCAAACCCTTTCAACATTAAATTAATTAAAGATCAAGCTAATGTTCCTGTGCTAGTTGATGCTGGCATTGGTTGCGCAAGTGATGCCGCTAAAGCCATGGAGCTTGGATGCGATGGCGTACTTATGAATTCTGCAATTGCCAATGCAAATAATCCACTATTAATGGCAAGCGCAATGAAGTATGCCGTTATAGCCGGACGTGAATCTTACCTAGCAGGCAGAATGATGAAGAAAGCCTATGCTAGTGCATCATCACCTATGGAAAATTTAATATAGCTTTACTATTTTAATGCCATGAACTTCTCAAAAAAAATAAGTGATATTGAACAAAATCACTTATTGCGTTTAAGAAGAATCGCTAATAGTGCCCAGGGCACTGAAATGAAAATTGATGGCAAAAAAATTGTAAATTTTTGCTCTAATGATTATTTATCATTAGCCAATCACCCTCAAATTAAAGATGCATTAATTAAAGGAATTAATCTCTATGGTGTTGGTTCAGGAGCTTCACATTTAGTTAGCGGTCACTCAGAATCACATCACAGACTTGAAGAGGCCTTAGCAGATCATACTGGCCAACAAAGAGCCCTACTATTTTCA
The DNA here is from genome assembly GCA_029247465.1 of Candidatus Thioglobus sp. Lineage (GTDB taxonomy): Bacteria > Pseudomonadota > Gammaproteobacteria > PS1 > Pseudothioglobaceae > Pseudothioglobus. Next base: position 12,491 of record JAQWLF010000107.1, on the reverse strand, counting down.
TCTGGATATAGCGCAAACCTTGGTGTCTTTTCTGCACTGAGGGATGAAATTAGCTGGTCACTTCAAGACAAACTCAATCATGCATCATTGATTGATGGAAATAGATTGATTGGTCTGCCTATTCAGAGATATCTCCATAATAATCTTGACTCTCTTAAGAATAAACTCCAAAAACAAAGTGGAAATGGTTTAGTTGTAACTGATAGCGTGTTTAGTATGGATGGCGATAGAGCAGATATAGAAGCTATAAATAAAATTTTAAATAAGTCTGAATCTCTTTTAATGCAAGATGATGCTCATGGCTTTGGTATTTTTGAGCCAAATATCCCTAAACATTCCATCTATATGGCGACCCTAGGAAAGGCTGCAGGAGTAATGGGTGCTTTTGTTGCTGGAGATGAAGATTTTATAGAATTCTTAATACAAAAATCAAGGCCTTATATTTATACCACAGCTATTCCATCATGCTTATGTGAAGCAACTCTTAAAAGCTTAGAGCTGATTCAAAAAGGTGAACAAAAGGAAAAGCTATTTAACAACATTAATTACTTTAAAAAATTTGCGAGCAAACTGGAGTTAAAATTTTCAATCTCTGAGAGCGCAATTCAACCACTAGTTATTGGCTCTAGCTCTAAAGCTTTAAAATTAAGTCAAAAGCTCTTTGAGGATGGATTTTTTGTCAGTGCGATTCGCCCACCAACCGTAGGACCTAATACCGCTCGACTGCGCTTTACATTATCTGCAGATCATAGTTTTCAGCAAATTGAATCACTCTTAGAAAAAGTTAAAGATGTTATGGCATAAGACAACAGGAAATGGTCCAAATTTAGTAATCTTGCATGGATGGGGTTATAGTAGTGATATCCTTCAAGGATTAGTAGAAAAAAACAAAGCAAACTATTGTATTACAGTTATTGATCTCCCAGGTCATGGAAGAAGTGAGGATGTTGATGGTGATATAGAAAGCTGGGGCAATGAATTAATAAAACTAATACCTAAAAACTCTACTTTACTTGGTTGGTCTTTGGGGGGACTTCTTTCAATATATATAGCAAGTAAAATTCAACTCAAAGAACTGATTCTTGTAGCTGCTACACCATGTATAGTCAATAATGACAATTGGAAATATGGAATCAAAAGTGAGGTTTTTCATCAATTTTCCGTCAACTTGAAAACTGATGGAACTAGATCACTTAAGCGATTTGTTAGCCTTCAAAGCAAAGATAAATCCCAAATAAAAGAGCTCTACAAAGCAATACAAAAATATCCCGCAACTGATAGTGCTCTGAATACTGGACTAAACATATTAATTAATTCTGATTTACAGGATTTATATAAAGAAATTGAAATCCCTAAGACTGCAATTCTAGGATCTCTAGATACTTTAGTTCCAGTAAAAATTAAAGATTGGTATATAGAAAATGAAACTAAAACTTATTTATTACGCTCAGGCCACCTCCCTTTTTTAGATAACACTTTTAAATTACCATAACTATTATTGAGCACTCAGTTTGGAGTCTAAGAGCCATTTTGTTTTGGTATAATTTGTTTAATCTCCTCACCAAAACTTATTAATGAGTGCATTAGTTGGCGTTATTATGGGTTCACAGTCAGACTGGCCCACAATGAAGAATGCCGTAGATATGTTAGAAGAATTTGGCGTGCCATATGAAGTGAAGGTTGTATCTGCTCATCGCACACCTGACCTAATGTTTGAATATGCTGAAACGGCTCAAGAGCGAGGTCTAGAGGTAATAATTGCTGGTGCAGGGGGTTCTGCACATTTACCAGGAATGGTTGCAGCAAAAACTATTGTGCCAGTTCTTGGGGTTCCAATTAAGTCAAAAGCTTTAAGTGGTCAAGATTCTCTTTTATCCATCGTGCAAATGCCAGGAGGGATCCCTGTAGGCACCTTAGCTATTGGCGAAGCAGGTGCAAAAAATGCAGGGATTTTAGCGGCACAAATTGTTGGCAACCACAATGAAATAGTAAGACAAAAAGTATCTAAGTTTCGCTCAGATCAAACTCAAAGCGTTCTAAATAATCCTAACCCTGATAATTAATCTATGAAAATTGGCGTTCTTGGTTCAGGTCAATTAGGGAGAATGCTCGCACTATCCGCCTACCCTTTAGGCCATGAAATGAGATTTTTAGCATTATCTGAAGAAGATCCTTCTTCTTTGCTTGGTAAAACATTCATTCATAATGACGATCCTAACATTATTAAAAGCTTTGCTGAAAGTTCAGATGTAGTGACTTATGAAAGCGAAAATACTGATGTAAATATTGTTAATGAGATCAGCCTAAACACAGGAGTTTACCCTAGTGAAAAGTCACTATATATCTCTCAACATCGCGGAAGGGAAAAGGCACTTTTTGATAAACTAAACATACCATGTGCACCTTATGAAATGATCAATAATTTAGATGATCTGAAAAGTGCAGTTTACAAAATCGGCCTACCCGCAATCCTAAAAACAGCTACTGATGGTTATGATGGTAAAGGACAGTTTTTAATTAATTCAGAATCACAACTCCTAGAAGCGTGGAAAAGTATGTCTGGATCTGAGTCTATTCTGGAGGGATTTGTAAAGTTTAAAAGAGAGCTCTCTTTGATAGCAGTAAGAGGAGTAGATGGTAATCTTGAGTATTATCCCTTAGTTGAAAATTCTCATTATGAAGGCATTCTCAGACTAACTATAGCTCCAGCTAATAATATTAACAAAACACTCCAAAAAAAGGCAGAGGATTATATGAGCTTAATTCTTAAGGAGATTAATCATGTTGGAGTTTTGACCATCGAACTTTTTGAAACTGAGGATAACCTTATAGTTAATGAAATGGCTCCAAGAGTTCATAATTCTGGACATTGGACTATCGAGGGAGCTCAAACTTCGCAATTTGAAAATCATATTAGAGCAATAACAAAGGCGCCTCTTGGTGATACATCTTGTACCAATAAATATAGTGCCATGATTAATATAATTGGGGACCATGGGGATTTAGAGAAGGTTCTTGAAACCAAAAATGCTCACCTTCATCTTTACAATAAGGCTGAACGTGAGGGAAGGAAGCTTGGCCATATAACAATAACTTCTAATTCAAATGATGAATTAAAAAAAAGCTTGGAAAGTCTAAAAGACTTTATGCCCTAAGCTGAGATTAATCTTCATTTATATCGAGATTGTTTTCTTCAAATTTACCAGCTAATTCTTCATCAAAAAACTGTTCTGCTAGTTTTTCTTCATGATGGTAAGCAGACAACTCACTGACTTCTACGCCTGCCAAGAATTGACATACGTGAATCATCTCATGGCACAAAGTAACAATAAATTTTCGAGTGTCTAAAGACTCTTCAATCTCAATAAAAAATTTACCATCACCTTCATAATCTGTCCAAGCTAAAGCTTCGTCGACTTTTTGAATGGTTAAATCGATTGTTGGGTTATCAGTTTTAGAAAACAATCCATTACTACAGAAGTTGAATAACTGCTGTGAAAGTCTTACCTGATCTTCATTTCCACCATGTATATATAACATTTTTCAATACAACACATAGAAATTATAAAAAACGCTCTTCTAAATATTTAATAATATCATTGGACTCATAAATCCAGTTCACTTCACCTGCATATTCCACCTTTAAGCAAGGGACCAAAATCTTACCACCATTTATTTCAAGCTCTTTTCTATATTCACCCTCTTGAGCATTTCGAGTTTCAATTTGAAGATTTAAGCGCTTGATTGTTCGACGTGCTTTCACGCAGAATGGACAAGCATAAAACTGATAAAGTTTTAAAACTTTTGTTTGTTGATTGACTTTAGATTGGTCTTCATCACTTCTTTTAATTATTGAAGGTCTAAAGATCCAATCAATTAAAATAATCAGTCTCCCGGAACCCTCTCGCAATAATTTTAATAAAGTTCTCATAGGTTTTGCTTATAAGCTATTAAGGTATTTTCCAATAAAGTGGCAATAGTCATTGGCCCAACCCCTCCAGGAACAGGTGTTATAGCTCCAGCTTTTTCTTTAATGGCATCAAAATCAACATCACCAACTAATCTTCCATCTTCTAAACGATTAATCCCAACATCTATAACAATTGCCCCGTCTTTAACCCAGTCACCTTTAACCATCTCAGGGATACCAACCCCAACTACAACAATATCTGCCCGACTAACTACGCCGGCAAGATCTTTTGTTTTACTGTTGCAAATAGTTACAGTACCACGGGCATTAAGAAGTTCCATTGCCATTGGTCTGCCAACAATATTAGAAGCTCCAACGACAACACAATTCATACCTATTACTTTACAGTCAATTGAAGACAAAATAGTCATAACACCTTTTGGTGTACATGGGCGTAGATGAGATTTATTTTGCATTAATTTTCCGATATTTTCACTATGAAAACCATCAACATCCTTTAAAGGTGAAATATGTTCAATAACTTTATTGGCATTGATATGACTAGGAAGGGGCAGCTGAACCAAAATACCATCTATATGTGGATTATTATTTAGACGCTCTACTTCTTCTAAAAGTTGCTCTTCTGTCGTGTTTTCTGATTTAATAATTTTATCTGAAAAGAAACCAGCCTCCTTACATGCAAGCTCCTTATTGCGAACGTAGACAGCAGATGCAGGATCTTCACCAACTAATATTACAGCTAGACCTGGTGGTCGTTTATGTGTTTTAACTTCATTTGCAATTTTTATTCTCAGATCTTTTGCAATCTGCTTTCCATCAATAATATTCATTTTGTCATTTCCTTTTTTGCTCTTTTTAGATCACTTTCTGTATCTATACCATAACCAGTTGGAGCACAAGCAATCTCCACATGGATATCCATTCCATTACTCAATATAGTTAATTGTTCCAATTTTTCAGAGAGCTCTAGATCCGATTTCTCCATCTGAAAATATTTTTTTAAAAAACCTACTCGGTAGGCGTATAAACCAACATGCCGAAAACAAACATCTAGGTCTATATCAAGATCACTCCTAAAAGCAGGAATTGGTGATCTTGAGAAGTACAAAGCTTTGCCGCCAGAATTATATACAACTTTGACACAATTTGGATCAAAGTACAACTCCTTACTTTCAATTTTTTCGCACAAAGTTGCCACATCCATACAACTATCAACTAGGTTAAAAGCCACTTGATTTATAACTTCTGCATTGAGCATTGGCTCATCACCTTGAACATTAACAACAACCTCATCATCGTCAAAATTAAGATCAGAAACAACTTCAAAGAGTCTGGATGTACCGGATGTGTGACTTGAGCTCGTCATGCAAACTTCTGCACCAAAATTTTTCGCTACGTTACTTATTCTTTCATCATCCGTTGCAATAATAACTCGTCTAGCACTACTCTTAAGAGCATTTAAGTAAGTATGCTCAATAAGAGATTTACCATTAATGTCCTCTAAGAGCTTTGCTGGAAAACGACTTGAGGCATACCTTGCAGGAATAATAACGGAAAAATCCATTAATCTTCAGAATTCATTTTTCGAGCCTCTTCAACAAGAAGAACAGGGATGCCATCTTGAATTGGATAAGCTAACTTACTCTTTTCACAGATTAACTCATCACCTACAAGTTTAAGGGGTGCTTTACTTTTTGGGCAAACCAACATCTTTAATAAATCTTCATCAATCACAATTTAGACTCCAATTGCTCATAAAAATCCAAACTCAGTTTTGCGCTAACATTTAAATACCACATCTGACTTGTCGCAAAATGCTTACATTTTACACAATCCTTTGCTGTCATTAGTATCGGATAATCTTCTTTAAAGACGAGGTCATCTTCAATAAATAGGTGATGATCAGGGAATGACTTTGTAGTTAATTTAGCACCCTGGTCTTCTAGCATTTTATAAAAATTTTCTGGACTTCCAATTCCAGCAACAGCATAGCAGTTTATATTTTTAAAATAATCAAGTTTTTTAGTTTCACTTGTCAGAAGGTTTGTATAAGACTCAGCCTCAAGTTGGCTCGACACTTCTCCGTCTGCTCTAGAACCATTATTAATGATTATATCAACTGATTTAAGTCTACTTATTGACTCTCTGAGTGGTCCTGATGGAAGAAATAGGCCATTTCCAAAACGATTAACGCCTTCAACAACTGCTATTTCAAGGTCACGACCCATTGAGTAGTGTTGAAGACCATCATCACTAATAATTATGTCTAAATTATAGTTTTTAGTTAAAAACTTAACCGCGTTGCTTCTTTTTTTTGCGACAACAACATTGGCATTTGTATGTTGCGCTATCAAGATAGGTTCATCACCACACTCTCTAGGATTACTTAAGTGGGTGACTTCTAATGACTCTTGTGTGTAATCTCCACCATAGCCCCTAGAAACAACCCCAACTTTTTTATTTTGAGAAGTAAAATAATTAACAATTGCTATTACGATTGGTGTTTTTCCACTACCGCCTGCAGTAACATTCCCAACAACAACAACGGGTACTGATGAATGGTTTACCTTAATAATTCCTACCCTATAAAGCCATCTCCTTAAGCTAGATAAGATAAAAAAGATTAATGATAAAGGAAGTAGAAGAATGTTAATAAAACCTAACTTATTATGATTAACAAAACTTAAAATACTTGACATTATGGCAACTTTAATCACTTTTAAAACATTAATTATGACAAAATATTCCGACCATGAGTGTTGAATTTCATATTTCTAACCAATATTTACGATCTAACCGGAAAAAAGGCTTTGTTTCCTTTATTTCTGGGGTTTCTATGGTAGGTCTAATTCTTGCCGTTATGTCACTCATTACAGTGTTATCAGTTATGAATGGCTTTCATGAAGAATTAACAAATCGAGTTTTAAATACTATATCTCACTCATACATAACCGAAAGTGACGATACACTTGAAAATTGGCAAGAGCTTAGAAAAAAAATAAACTCTCAGGACCGCATAGTGGCCTCTTCCCCTTATGTTGAAGATTTTGCTTTGATGACCTCTAGGAAAGCCTCTCAAGGCGTTAGTGTTAGAGGAATAATGGTTGACCTAGAAACAACGACATCTTCATTACTAGATGATATCAAGTATGGCGAAATAAGCCTTAATGAAAACTCGTCAACGATTTTAATTGGAGTTGGATTAGCAACACTTATGGGTACTGGCATTGGAGATACATTGACATTAATAGCTCCAACTCGAAACTCAATTGGCTTATTAACTCCGAAATCACAAACCTATACAGTTGGTGGAATATTTAATGCCGGTCTAAACGAATATAACAATAGTTTAGCCTTCATTCACCTCTATGACGCTCAAGATCTGTTCAGTTTAGAGGGTCAAGTTTCTGGAATTCGCCTTAAAGTAGATGACTTGTTTGATGCTAACAAGATTACTAATAATTTAGTTAAACAACTTGGTAATAATTATTATGGCGTTGATTGGATGCAACAAAAAAGCAGTTTTATTAGAGCTTTAAATCTTGAAAAACAAATGATTGCGATCATTTTGTCTTTGATTATTGCTGTTGCTGCTTTTAATATTGTTTCGATGATGGTTATGGTAGTTACTGACAAAAAATCAGACATAGCAATTCTTAGAACTATCGGGATGACCCCTAAGAGAATTGTAAGAATATTCTTTTACCAAGGTCTCAGTATTGGCTTTATAGGCATAACTGTTGGGACAATTCTTGGAATAATCTTAGCTCTTAATATTGAGTCAGTTATCTCTGGAATTGAAAGTCTTATTGGGTTCCAATTTTTTCCGAAAGATGTCTTTTATATTAATCGCTTTCCTTCAAAAATTCTAATGAGTGATGTAATCAGCATAATGCTAGGTGCTTTTGTGCTAGTAATTATTGCAGCAATTTACCCAGCAAGACGAGCTGGTAAAGTTAACATTTCAGAGGTTCTAAGACATGAGTAATATAATAGAATGTCGTTCTCTTAGTTTTTCATATATAGACGGAAAAAATCAAACTTCTGTTTTAAATAACTTAAATTTTAAAGTCGAACTAGGAGATTCAGTTGCAATATTAGGTCAATCGGGTTGTGGAAAATCAACACTACTTAACTTAATTGCAGGACTAGATAGCCCTTCAAAAGGCGATGTACTTATAAATAGCACCAACATAGCAAAGCTCAATGAAAAAGATCGTACAGAGTTGCGCTCTAACAACTTTGGATTCGTTTACCAATTCCATCACTTACTTAACGATTTTTCATCTATCTATAATGTTGCGTTACCCCTTCTTATTAGAGGAGACAATAAAGAAAGAGCGATTTTAAATTCTAAAAAAATATTGACAAAAGTAGGATTAGAAAATCGATTAAATCATAATCCATCAGAGCTCTCTGGTGGTGAAAGGCAGAGAGTTGCAATTGCAAGAGCAATGGTCACTGAACCCGCATGTATTTTGGCAGATGAACCCACTGGAAACCTTGATGCTAAGAATGCTAAAGATGTTTTAGAGTTAATCTTGGAGCTTAATGAAAACAACACTACATCATTAGTAATTGTAACTCATGATTTATCTATAGCCAATAAAATGAACCGGAAGCTTACATTAAGCAATAGCAAGCTTGATGATATATAAGATTATTTAAATCCTTTTGAGTTTTCAGTAGAGCTAATTAATTGATCGAGATATAACCAACTAAAAGTTAGAATCGCTGGTTATCCTAAAAATTGAATCATAATTCCAGCCGCAATTGCAGAGCCTATAACGCCAGCTACGTTAGGACCCATTGCATGCATCAATAAAAAGTTATTTGAGTCGGCCTCGAGTCCTACCTTATTTGAGACACGAGCTGCCATCGGAACTGCTGAAACACCAGCTGAACCAATCAACGGGTTAATTTTATTTTTACTAAATACGTTCATCATTTTTGCCATGAGTAGTCCAGACATTGTTCCAATTGAAAAAGCAATTAAACCTAATAATAATATGCCTAATGTATCTAGCTGAAGAAATTTATCTGCCATTAACTTTGATCCAACAGCCAAACCAAGAAAAATAGTTACTATATTAATTAAAGCATTCTGCGTTGTATCACTAAGACGATCTACAACACCAGACTCTTTCATTAAGTTACCGAAAGCAAACATACCTATCAATGGTGCCGCTGCAGGAAGTAAAAGTGCTACAAGCAATAATAATATAATTGGGAAAACAATTTTTTCCATTTTAGAGACTTCACGTAATTGAACCATCTTAATTTTTCTTTCTTTCTCTGAAGTCATTGCTCTCATAATAGGAGGCTGAATAAGTGGAACTAATGCCATATAAGAATAAGAAGCTACAGCGATCGCACCTAATAACTCTGGTGCAAGAATTGAGGCAACATAGATTGAGGTTGGACCATCTGCACCTCCAATAATACCAATTGCAGCAGCCTGCTTTAAACTAAAGTCAAATACTCCAATTACTGACAGGCCAACTGCACCTAGCAATGTCGCAAAAATTCCAAACTGTGCAGCTGCACCAAGCAAAAGAGTTTTTGGATTTGCAAGAAGTGGGCCAAAATCTGTTAACGCACCGACACCCATAAAAATGATAAGCGGGAAAGCTCCAGACTCAATACCAACCATATAAAAAAGATGGAGAATACCACCATCAACAGCTAAATTAGCTCCTGGAATATTACTAAGAAGTGCGCCAAAACCGATAGGCAAGAGAAGAAGTGGCTCGAATTTTTTTACAATAGCTAGATATATTAACAGAATACCAACCAACAGCATTAGCCCTTGGCCCCATTCCATTTGATATAAGCCAGTATTAACCCAAAGTAGCTTTAAATACTCCACAACTAACCTAAAGAAAGTAGGAGCTGACCAACAGTTACTGAATCACTCTCTTTTACGCTAACATTCAAAACAACCCCAGATCGAGTTGCTTTGATTTCAGTTTCCATTTTCATAGCTTCTAAAATTACTAAAGTATCACCTTCTTTAACAGCCTGATTAGGGCTAACTAGGATTTTCCAAATAGTTCCAGATAGTGGAGCAGAGACGTCTTCTTTTCCATTCGCTAAAGGTATATTTGACTCTTCTTGAGAATCTCCAGAATTTGATGAGGATTCATCTGATGAAACACCCATAGAGGTTATTGTTCCTCCATCTGATACGCTAACAGTATAAGATTGCCCTTTAAATGAAACGGTATAAACGCCTTCATTTTTTTCGTTAGCTGGAGAGCTTGTTTCTTCTTTTGGAACAGGCTCAAAGAAATCTGGATTATCTCTATTCTCTAAAAACTGAATACCCACTTGCGGAAAAAGTGCATAAGTCAGTAAATCATCAATTTTTTCATCAGCAAGCCTTATATTTTTCTCCAAAACGATTTTATCAAACTCAGATTCTAGAATCTCCAACTCAGGTTCAATATTATCAGCAGGACGACATGTAATAGCTTCTGATCCCTCTAAAACCCGAACTTGAAGTTCCTTATTTACTGGTGCTGGTGCAGCACCATATTCACCTTTAAGGATTCCAGCAGCCTCTCTAGTAATCGTTTTATATCGCTCTCCAGTTAGAATATTAAGTACGGATTGAGTACCAACAATTTGAGATGTCGGTGTTACAAGAGGAATGTACCCTAAATCTTTTCGAACGCGGGGAATTTCTAATAATACATCATCCATTTTATCAAGTGCATTCTGTTCTTTTAACTGACTTTCCATATTTGTCAACATTCCACCTGGAACTTGCGATAGTAAGATACGAGAATCTACACCCTTAAGGGATCCTTCAAATTTAGAATACTTAGCTCTAACAGGCTTAAAGTATTGATCAATCTCTTCTAGTTTTTCTAGGTCCAGGCCAGTTTTTCGAGAACCATGCTCTAAAATAGAGACAACTGAATTAGTAGCTGAATGACTATAAGTCATACTCATAGATCCAATGCATGTATCAACACGGTCTATTCCAGCCTCAACTGCTTTAATAATACATGCTGTTGAAAGACCAGTTGTAGCATGAGCATGAAGCTGAATTGGTATATCAATCGCTTTTTTTAATTTTTTAACTAAATCATAGGCTACATATGGTTGCAATAACCCAGCCATATCCTTAATACATAGAGAATGGGCGCCCATATCTTCAATTTTTTTAGCCATATCAATCCATAATTCAGTAGTATGAACTGGACTTACTGTATATGAAATTGTGCCTTGAGCGTGCTGACCCACTTTAACTGTCTGATCAATAGCAGTTTTAAGATTACGCGTATCATTCATAGCGTCGAATATTCTCAAAACCCCAACACCATTATCTGCACAACGATCTACAAACCTTCTAACTACATCATCACTGTAGTGACGGTATCCCAATAAATTTTGCGCCCTTAATAACATTTGTTGAGGAGTATTGGGCATAACTTTTTTTATCTCACGAATCCTCTCCCAAGGATCCTCCCCCAAAAAACGAATACAGGCATCAAATGTAGCGCCACCCCATGATTCCATCGACCAATAGCCTATCTGATCAAGTTTTTCTGCAATAGGCAACATATCATCAATTCGCATTCGGGTTGCAAAAAGAGACTGATGTCCATCTCTTAAAACTAGCTCAGTAATTTGTACGGGTTTGTTATTATTTTCGTTATCTGACATATCTTATCTCTGTGTATGCATCTTTATTGCTGCTTCAATAATCGCTCTTGTTTTGTCATCAATTTCATTTAAAGGATCTGAATTTAGAGGAGGAACATTAACTGTAGGTTGAATTTTATCAACAATTAACGACATCATATTGGTTACAGCAACCATAAGTGCGAGGAATAAAAAAACAAAGCCCATTCCAAATATGGTCAAAGTTTGTGCGGTCATATCCATTTTATTTCATCCTAAAAAAATTTGGTACCAGTGGACGGGCTCGAACCGTCACTCCCGTGAAGGAACCGGATTTTGAATCCGGCGTGTCTACCAATTCCACCACACTGGCATATCTTAGGTTTATTTATGTCTAAAAGTAATTCTACCTTTAGTTAAATCATAAGGAGTCATTTCAACTGTAACCTTGTCGCCAGGTAATATGCGAATATAGTGCTTACGAATTTTTCCAGAAATATGTGCTAGTACACTATGCCCATTTTCCAATTCAACTTTAAAGGTTGTATTAGGTAATTTTTCTTTAACTACGCCCTCTAATTCTATGTAATCACTTTTCGACATATTTAATAATTTAGTATTAATTCCAAAAACCAAGTGAAATTATACATAATTACTTATTTAACAGTTTCATTGTAATAATATTTAAAAAAAATGCTCATAAAAAAATTCAAACACAATTGAAGTACATTAATTACCTTCACACAACAAACGAAATTTGGACTTTGCAACCAAATTTTTGAATCCGTTGAAAAAATAGAAAATAATTCTAATAATTTAGTATTAATTTAGAAATAAAGTTCTTTTTTTTCATTTAATGAAAATAAACACTATTAATTACTATAATTTGAAAAATTAATTATAAGATTGTTACAATCGTAAACCTGCC
>JAQWLF010000105.1:0-1781 GCA_029247465.1 Candidatus Thioglobus sp. | reverse complement strand
TTTAAGGACATGGTTTCATCAGTTGAAGATGGAATTTATGCAAAAAACTTTGATGGAGGTCAGGTCGATATTACCTCAGGAAAATTTGTTTTTTCAGCAAATGAAGCCTACTTAATAAAAAATGGAAAAATCACCAGTCCCATAAAAGGGGCAACGCTCATTGGAGCAGGCGATGAAGTGCTGCACCAAATTTCAATGGTTTGAGATGACCTCAAGCTTGATCCTGGTGTCGGCGTTTGTGGAAAAGATGGCCAAAGTGTTCCTGTCGGTGTTGGTCAACCGAGTTTAAAAGTCGACATGCTTACAGTAGGCGGTACGCAGATAAATATGTAAAGTATTTTTCCTGTCTTTTTGCGATTTTTGAAGACTTTTTTTGTGGCTGTTTTGTGATTATTTTGTTATAATATTGCGTTGTTTAGTTAAGGATAAACAGTGCTCGAAAATTATTTACCAATTATCGTTTTTATATTCTTAGGAATCGCCTTTGGAGTAGGCTTGACGCTGGTTGGTTATCTTCTTGGTCCAAGCAATCCTGATGACGAGAAAAATTCTCAGTTTGAGTGTGGATTTCCAGCATTTGATGACTCAAGAATGCACTTTAATATCCGCTATTACCTGATAGCTATTTTATTTGTCCTTTTTGATTTGGAGGTTGCATTTTTCATTCCATGGGCAGTTGTTCAGGCTAAGCTAGGTTGGTTTGGATTTATTGCTATGTCTGTTTTTTTACTATTACTGGTAGTTGGTTTTATCTTTGAGTGGAAAAAAGGTGCGCTAGAGTGGGAGTAATTAGGACTTAATATGGCTATTGATGGTTTAATGAAGGAAGGTTTTGTCACTACTTCACTTGACAAAGTAATCAACTGGGCTCGTACAGGATCGCTTTGGCCGATGACGTTTGGTCTTGCCTGTTGTGCAGTTGAAATGATGGAGGCGGGTTCATCACGATATGACCTTGATCGATTTGGTATTGTTTTCCGTCCAACTCCTCGTCAATCTGATTTAATGATTGTTGCTGGTACTTTGACGAATAAGATGGCGCCTGCACTTCGCAAAGTTTATGATCAAATGCCTGAACCAAAGTATGTCCTTTCAATGGGTTCATGTGCTAATGGTGGAGGCTATTACCACTATTCTTATGCGGTCGTTAGAGGCTGTGATCGTATTGTTCCAGTAGATGTGTATGTTCCTGGCTGCCCTCCAACTGCAGAGGCGCTTTTATATGGTATTCTTCAACTTCAAAGAAAAATTAGAAGAACGGGCAATATAAGTAGGTAATTTGGTAATTTTTATGGCTACAAATTCTAAAACTTTAAATATCTCTAACAGTGATATATGTGACCTTCTAAAAAGGAAGTATAAAAAGTCAATAATATCAGTCTCTACAAAATCGGATCTGACAATTACAATTGAACCAGCAATAATAATTGATTGTATCAAATTCTTAAAAGAATCAAGATTACTTCAGTTTCACACGTTTATCGATATTTGTGGAGTTGATTACCCAAATCGCTTAGAACGCTTTGATATTGTATATCATTTTCTCTCAATGACAAAGAACAAGAGAATTAGAGTCAAATTATCAATTCAAGAAAGTGATTCAGTTGAATCTATAGTTAGTATCTTTCCTTCAGCAGATTGGTTCGAAAGAGAAGCCTACGATATGTATGGAATTAAGTTTGCGAATCATCCGGACCTTAGAAGGATGTTAACGGACTACAATTTTCAAGGTCATCCTTTAAGAAAAGATTTTCCATTAACGGGTTATACTCAGGTCAGAT
>JAQWLF010000072.1:0-9862 GCA_029247465.1 Candidatus Thioglobus sp. | reverse complement strand
CCAGAACCTAAAGAGCCGCCCGTCTTACCTGCAACTCGCTCTAATTTTTCATCATCAAAGTGGATTTTTTCAATCAAATTTGCTGAGGTGTTGTTGCGCGGATCATCATCAAAGACACCTTTTTGATCTGTTAGAATTATTAGTTTTTCAGCCCCAAGGAGGTTTGCAACAAGCGCTGCTAGGGTGTCATTGTCACCAAACTTAATCTCTTCTGTTGCGACTGTATCATTCTCATTTATAACTGGGATAGTTCCTAATTCTAATAAATTGTTTAAGGTTGCAGAAATATTTTCAAAGCGTTGGGTATTGGTTAAATTGTCTTGAGTCAAAAGAATCTGAGCGGTATGAACGTTATGCTTTGCAAATAGATATTCATAAGCCTGAACCAATCCCATTTGTCCAACTGCTGCGGCTGCCTGTAGCTTATGAACGTCACTTGGCTTGTCCTTCCAGCCAAGACGTTTCATACCTTCTACAATAGATCCACTAGAGACTATAACAATATCAACATTTTGAGACTGAATATGAACAATTTGTTGAACCCATCTAGAGATCAAATCCTTATCAATTCCTTTGCCATTATTAGTTAATAACGCGGAACCAATCTTTACAACCCAACATTTATTCTTCATTGTCTTCTTGCTCAATTAATTCATATAAACCAAAAACTAGGGATTTACACCCCATACCATTTAATGCTGATATGTTAAACGAGTTGCCTTTGTATTTAACTTTTTTGAGAAATTGTTTTATTACTTTATCTCGATTATTCTCTTCAATGAGATCAATCTTATTAATTGCAACTATACGAGGTTTTTCAAAAAGTTCATCATTAAACTTTCTTAACTCGGACTCAATGGTTAAATAGTTGCTTACAGGGTCTGATCCATCGGCTGGCAAAATGTCAACAACATGAAGAAGTACTCTTGCTCTTGAAAGGTGCTTCAGAAACTCAAAGCCTAAACCAACACCTTCACTGGCTTTTTCTAATAATCCAGGAATATCAGCCATAACAAAGTGGTTATTTCCTGCTTTTACAACTCCTAAGTTTGGATGAAGAGTGGTAAATGGGTAGTCAGCTACCTTTGGTCTTGCCCCAGAAATCTGCCTAATAAGGCTAGATTTTCCTGCATTAGGCATACCCAAAAGTCCTACATCAGCCATTACATTTAGCTCTAAGGCAACCTCTCTAACCTCACCAGGGGTTCCGGGAGAAGTTTGTCTAGGGGCACGGTTGATAGAAGATTTAAATCTTGCGTTCCCTAGACCATGAAAACCACCCTTTGCAACCAAAAGATTTTGTTCATGAACAGTGATTTCACCAATCACCTCATCTGTTGCTAGGTCAACGATCTTGGTACCAAGTGGAACCTCTACAAAGAGATCATCAGAAGACTTTCCTCTCCGATCTTTTCCCATTCCTGGCTGTCCATTTTTAGCTCTATATAAACGGTTATAACGAAACTCACTTAAAGTATTAAGTCCTTCCTGGCCACGAAAAAAAACACTACCTCCATCTCCACCGTCACCACCGTCTGGCCCACCGTCTGGAATATATTTTTCACGACGGAAGCTTAAACATCCTGCACCGCCCTTTCCAGCTTCTACTACAACGCTTGCCGAGTCTACAAATTTCATAATTTCAATAGTCGATAATTCATAACATTTAATAACAATATTAAGTAACCACCTGAGACCTAAATGACTCTCTAATGTAAAACAAAATAGATGTCATAAAAGTTTAATGATAAAGCTATAATACTAGGCAATTATTATACCTTTTTTCCTTACTCAGCACCCTGCACAAGTAATACAAACTAAAACAATTGAAAATAACTATTAGTAACAAAAAGATGGGCCTTTAAAAGCATTAGATGAACCGATTTATTTACACACTACTACTCTATGTAAGCATCGAAATTGCAGTTCTTAAAATAATAACGAAAGAGCGAAAAAAGTCTCTCTGGAAAACTAAACTTAAAAATCAACTAGGCTTTGTTACTAAAACCACAGGTAAAGTGATCTGGATTCATTGCGTTTCGGTAGGTGAATTCAATGCAGCTAGGCCTTTGATTGATCAACTTTTTAAAGATTTCTCTGATCACAAATTGGTAATTACTACAACCACTATTACTGGTGCAGAAGCAGTAAAGAGGTATTACCAGGAAAGAGTAACACACCACTTTTTCCCTTTTGATGAACCATTAATTTTGGAGTCTTTTATCAAAAAAATTAATCCTCTTGCTTGTATTTTGCTAGAAACAGAGATTTGGCCTAACCTCGCTCATAAGCTCAATAAAAAAAGGATACCAGTAGCGCTTGTTAATGCCCGTCTTTCTGAACGTTCTTTCAAAAAATATCAAAAATTTTCATCAAATCTAATTCGTAAAACAATCAATAAATTAACCTTAATAGCAACTCAAAATAACCAATCCAGTGAACGCTTCTTGTTACTTGGAGCTCAACAAGACAAAGTTATTACAACTGGAAATCTAAAGTTTGATAGCAATGAATTATCTAGCTCTGAGATCACGAAATCTTTACAAAATATAGTCGGAGAAAGGAAGGTTGTGGTTTTTGCAAGCACTCGAGATGGGGAAGAAAAGCAAATTATTCAAAGCTACCTAAAGCTAAAACATAAACTTCAAGCCATTATGCTAATTATTCCAAGACACCCTGAAAGGTTTGATGAGGTCTTTAATCTAGTTAATGATAATAAACTCAATGTAAAAAGAAGATCTGATGAACTTAAGTGTGATGATATGACTGAGTTCTTAATAGGTGACAGTATGGGTGAAATGATGTCTTATTACAGCATCTGTGATATTGCTTTTATTGGAGGAAGCCTTTCAAATACTGGCGGTCAAAATATGCTTGAAGCAGCAGCTTCATCAAAACCAATCATTTATGGTCCAAGTGTTTTTAACTTTGAGGAGGTTTCTAAGATGCTTTTAGAAAGTAACTCAGCACTTCAGGTTAATAACGCCGATGAACTATTGCAGTCCGTTTCTGATCTGCTTTCAGATGATGAAAAAAGAGAGAAACTAGGACTCAACGCAAAAGCATGCTTCGAAAGTCATCGCGGCGCAGTAACAAGGTTAATGAACTTAATAAAGCCCTATATTAAAACTTAAATGTCATAAAAAACTTTTAAGCGCCTTCCTTTAAATAGATTTCACTATCGTTACTTAAGAACTCTTCAGATTTTTTATCCATCTCAATTTGTATCTCTTGAATTTTTTTAATTTCCTCACTATTCAAACCTTTAATATCTTGAGAGATTTTCATTGAGCAGAACTTGGGCCCGCACATAGAACAAAAATGTGCAGTTTTAGCGGCCTGCTTTGGCAACGTCTCATCATGAAAACTTCTAGCAGTATCAGGGTCTAATGCCAGATTAAACTGATCCTCCCACCTAAACTCAAATCGTGCCTTAGAAAGAGCGTTGTCGCGTACCTGAGCTCCAGGGTGTCCTTTTGCTAAATCTGCGGCATGCGCAGCAATCTTATAGGTAATTATTCCTGTCTTAACATCATCTTGATTAGGCAGACCTAAGTGCTCTTTAGGAGTCACATAGCAAAGCATCGCGCAGCCATACCAGCCTATCTGGGCTGCTCCTATAGCTGAGGTGATGTGGTCATAACCTGGCGCTATATCTGTTGTCAGAGGACCTAATGTGTAAAAAGGTGCCTCTCCACACTCCTTTAATTGCTTTTCCATGTTATCTTTAATCATATGCATTGGCACATGTCCGGGACCCTCAATGAATGTTTGAACGTCATGTTTCCACGCAATTTTTGTTAGCTCACCCAATGTTTCTAACTCGCCAAACTGAGCTGCATCATTAGCATCAGCTATACAGCCTGGCCTTAGGCCATCGCCTAATGAAAAAGTTACGTCGTAAGCCTTCATGATTTCACAAATATCTTCAAAGTGGGTATAAATAAAGCTTTCTGTATGATGAGCAAGGCACCATTTAGCCATAATTGAGCCGCCACGAGAAACGATTCCAGTAACTCTTTCCATAGTCAAGGGAACATACTTAAGTCTAACGCCAGCGTGTATTGTAAAGTAGTCAACTCCTTGTTCGGCTTGCTCAATTAACGTATCCCTAAACACTTCCCAAGTTAAATCTTCTGCGACACCCTTAACCTTTTCAAGTGCCTGATAAATAGGTACAGTTCCTACTGGTACGGGCGAATTACGAATAATCCATTCACGAGTTTCATGAATGTTTTTCCCCGTTGAAAGGTCCATGATTGTGTCAGCTCCCCAGCGAACTCCCCAAACCATCTTTCCAACCTCTTCATCAATCGATGAACCTAGTGCAGAATTACCAATATTACCATTAATCTTAACTAAAAAGTTTCTGCCAACAATCATCGGTTCTGTTTCGGGATGGTTGATATTATTAGGAATAATAGCGCGCCCTCGAGCTACTTCATCTCTTACAAATTCAGGAGTTATTAATTTTGGTGTAGAAGCACCAAAATTTTCACCTTCGTGCTGTCCAATTTGATCTTGATATTCTTGCCAAAGACAGTTCTCTCTAATAGCAATAAATTCCATTTCCGGAGTAATAATACCCATTCTTGCATAATGCATTTGGGTAACATTTTTTCCTTTTTTTGCCCTTCTTGGAGCTCTAAGATGCTCAAATCTTAACTCGTCAAGCTGTTTATTATGAAGTCGCTCATTAGAAAAACTTGAACTCACACCATCAAGCACTTCTGTATCACCTCGCTCTTTTATCCAGTTAGAGCGAAGAGAGTCAATGCCATCTCTATAGCTAATTGATTTGGTAGGATCTGTATAAGGACCTGAGGTGTCGTAGACGTGAATTGGATCATTTTTTTCAGCTAAGTCACCAATCGTATCGGTAAGCTCAATTTGCCTCATTGGGACCATTATGTCATCACGAGAACCCTTGGCGAATACTTTAGTTGAATTAGGAAAAGGCTTGACAAATGACTCATTAATGCTTGATAGACTGGTAAGTGTTTCGGATGATTGCTTCATTATTGTATAATTTAGTTAATGTTACTTTAAAAGTAGAAATGTCCATTTTAACTCATAGACCAAGAAGAATGAGGAAACACGAATTTAATCGTTCACTCGTTCGTGAAAACTCTCTAAGTGCTAGCGATCTTATCTATCCTCTCTTTATTGTAGAGGGTAAAAACAAAAAAGAAAAGATCGACTCAATGCCAGGAATTGAAAGGTTGAGTATCGATCAATTACTTATCGAAGCCAAAGAAATTGTCAATTTAAAAATTCCAGCGATCGCCTTATTTCCTGTCATTTCTTCCGAAAAAAAATCGCTTGAAGCAGAAGAATCTTACAATTCTGATGGCCTTATTCAGAGAGCTGTCAGAGAACTCAAAAGAAGCTTTCCAGAGCTGGCAGTTATTACCGATGTTGCTCTTGACCCGTTCACCAGCCATGGACAGGACGGACTTATAGATAACAACGGTTATGTAATGAATGATGAAACGGTTGAAGTTCTCATCAACCAAGCAATTTCACACGCCCAAGCAGGCGCTGACATTGTAGCTCCATCTGACATGATGGATGGAAGAATTGGCGCTATTCGACAAGCACTAGAGGAGTCCGGTCTTATTCACACAAATATTCTTGCTTACTCAGCCAAGTATGCCTCTTCATTTTATGGTCCCTTTCGCGATGCTGTTGGCTCTTCAGGAAGCCTTGGTAAGGCTGATAAAAAAACTTACCAAATGGATCCTGGAAACTCGAACGAGGCACTTCGTGAAGTTGAACTTGATATTGCAGAAGGTGCTGACATGGTAATGATTAAACCTGGACTCCCCTACCGTGATATTGTATCCAATGTAAAACAAACCTTTGGAGTTCCAACTTTCGCTTATCATGTAAGTGGAGAGTATGCAATGCTAAAAGCGGCCAGTCAAAATAAATGGATTGATGAAAAATTAACTGTCCTTGAAACTCTACTTTGCTTCAAAAGAGCAGGGGCAGACGCCATATTGACATACTATGCTAAAGATGCTGCTAAATGGATTCAAGGTTGATAATAAATCTTAATTATTAAAAATCTACTATATACTCAGGCTTAATGCATAGAAGATAAAAAATGAACCAAAGAATAGCCTTTTATTTACTTTCAATAATTGTAATATTTTTTATTGGTTACTCCTATTCACAATTCAACGCAAAACCTGCAGATCCAGTAATTATCACTATCGGCAATAGTGATGAGGTTGAACAATATAAGTCCCGCCTCTTAAATCTTCAGTTACAGCTTGATGAGCTTGATGCTCAACTTGTAACTTCGCTAGATGAACTAAATACAACAAAGCAAAAACTAATCCTTTCTACAAGTAAAGTACAGGTAATTGAAGACGAATTAAGATCAAGCCAGGAAAATTATAATCTTCTCGAATCAACTTTAAAGGAAAGTAATTCTAAACTTCTAGAGCTTGAGAACACTTTAAAAAAGACAAAAGATACTTTATCAAATTCTGAAATGGATCTAGAGTTAACTTTATTTGAGCTTGAACTTGCAAATGAGCATTTACAAGCCCAATAGTTATATTTGATATAAATGCAGGGATAAAGTGATAAAATCAACTTTAGATTCAATACTATTGTAGCAAATAAATAATGGAGTAAAAAATGATGCCTTCGCCGACTGAACTGATTATTATCCTAGCAATTGTATTACTTATTTTTGGTGGTAAACGTCTCAAAAATATTGGTAGTGACCTTGGTGGAGCTATTAAAGGTTTCAAGTCAACTATGAAAGAAACTGAAAAAAAAGAAGATGTCATTGAAGGTGAAATTAAAGCTTCTGATGATAGCTCTGAAAATAAATAAAAAAAAGATCCATCTTATTCTTGTTTATAAATACTTTTACTTTCAATAGATTTTTGCTGTAATTCAATAATATTCATTTCTTCTATCAACTTAATATTAATAAGAACTCTAGACTATGTTTGATTTTGGCTTTTGGGAATTTGGCTTAATTGCTGTTATTACACTCATCGTTGTAGGTCCTGAAAAAATGCCAGCACTTGCTCGAAAAGCGGGTCTCTATGCAGGTAAAGTAAAAGCCTTTACAACTAAAATTAAAAATGAAATCAATGATGAGCTCGAGACTGAAAAACTTAAAGAGGCTGTTTCTTTCTCAGAAGAGAGTTCATCAATCTCACAGTCTCTTTCAGAAGTTGGTGATATCAGTGATATCATAAAAAAAGAAGGTGACAAAGTTATTAATTCCTTAAAAGATGAAAAATAAAATGCCTATTGTTCAACACTTAGTTGAGCTTAGAAGCGCACTCTTAAGGTCAATTATTGCAATTGCGTTATTTTTTGCCGCTCTTTTCCCATTTTCTGAAGATATATATAGCTTTATAGCAGCACCTATTTTAGCTGTCATACCAGGCTCAAATCTAATTGCTATTGGCGTTATCTCTCCTTTTTTAACGCCACTTAAAATGTCACTAATACTTGCTATTTATTTAGCTCTGCCTTATTTACTTTTCAAAATATGGCAGTTCACCGCTCCAGCACTCTATCAGCATGAAAAAAAATTAGTACTGCCTTTAGTAATATCCTCAACTGTTTTGTTTTATGCAGGACTATTCTTTGCTTTCTATATTGTTTTCCCAGTGATATTTAATTTCCTATCTTCTGTTGGTCCAACTTCAGTAGAGTTTGCTCCAGATATACAGTACTATCTAGATTTTATTTTGAAGGTTTCTTTTGCATTTGGAGTTGCCTTTGAGGTTCCTGTTGCTACAATTTTGTTAATCATGTTTAACGTAACAACAGTTAGTAAACTCAAGAAAAACCGCCCCTACATTATCATAGGAGCTTTTGTAATTGGCATGGTCTTAACACCACCTGATGTAATCTCTCAAATACTTATAGCAATACCTATTTGGCTTTTATTTGAAGCAGGGTTAATGTTTGCCCCCATGTTTAAAGTTAGGAAAAATGATAAGAATTTGAAAGATGATCAATCAACAACAAACACTAATGACTGGAGTGATGAAGCACATAACACTATGATGGATAAAATTGAATCTGAAATGAATAAAAAAAATGGCCCAGATAAATAAAAGACTAGTTATTAACTATGTAGTAACAGGCTTAGCATAAAGAACTATTATATTTCCAATAATAATTAAAGCAACACCAACTAGACCGGTCCAACTCCACTGATAGTTTTCAAATAAAGTTGAGAGAAATAATGCAATCGTTGGGGTAAAAATATTAACATATGAAGCCTTATCAGCGCCAATATTTCCTACAAGCTTAAGATAAACACCAAAACCAATTACAGAGGCTACTAGCGATAGATAAATGAGAGATATAACATAGCTATAACTTGTACTAAAACTGAAACTAATATCACTAACGGAAACATAAGTAACAATGATAAGAGACCCATAAAGCATACTAAATGCATTACTCTGTACTAGAGGCATTTTTCGAGCTTGCATTTGACCAGATAGTAACATACCTATTGAGGCAAAGAAAGTTGCAAGAAGCATCCAAAGAAAGCCTTTTACAATTCCTGATTCTAGAGACCAATCAGTATTACTAATCTCATTTGAAAATATAATTGACAACCCTAAAATCCCAACTATTGCCCCAAACAATATGGGCAGTCTAATGGGTTTTTTAAAAAAAATAAAACCATTAAAAACAGTAAACAAAGTAAGAGTTGAGAAAATAAGGCAAACTAAACCTGATGCTAAGTAAAAAGTTCCAAAGTAAGCGCAAATATAGTTAACACAAAATAGAAAAAATCCTAATAAAAGCCAGCTGGAATGGGCTCGCCAAGAAAAAGAAAGTTTAAGGCCTCGTGCATAGCACCAAATAAAAAGCATAAACGATGCAAGCAAAAAACGCCAAGCTATTGAAACCTGAGGCGCAACATCACCCAACTGAAAACTAATAGCGAACCATGACGACCCCCAGGCAAGTAATACTATGAAATAAAGTATCGCATTCATGGTTACTAGCTAAATCTATTCGCCTATAAGATTGTAATTATTTAACTCTGTTGGAAATTAGATCATCAACAACGCCCGGCTCAGCTAGAGTTGAAGTATCTCCCAAATTAGAATAATCATTCTCAGCTATTTTTCTTAGAATGCGTCTCATAATTTTTCCAGACCTTGTTTTTGGAAGGCCCTGTGCAAATTGAATTTTATCAACCGTTGCAATTGGCCCAATCTCTTTTCTAACAAGAGCCACGAGGTCTTTTTTAAGCTCAACTGTACCATCAGCTCCAGCCATAAGAGATACATAAGCATAAATACCTTGTCCTTTTATATCGTGAGGCATACCAACAACTGCAGCTTCACTGACATTTCTATGAAGGACTAGAGCAGATTCAATTTCTGCTGTTCCAAGACGATGTCCAGATATGTTTAAAACATCATCGACTCTTCCAGTGATCCAGTAATAGCCATCAGAGTCGCGCTTAACACCATCACCTGCAAAATATTTCCCTGGATAGGTTGTAAAATAAGCATCCATAAATCGCTCATGGTTGTTATATAAAGTCCTCATTTGACCCGGCCAAGAGCGAGCGAGCACAAGTACTCCTGAAGCCTCGCCTTCTAATACTTCACCACTTTCACTTAAGACTTGTGGCTCAACTCCAAAAAATGGCTTAGTTGCCGAACCTGGCTTTAAAGGAGTTGCAAAAGGCATCGGTGTAATCATATGGCCACCTGTTTCGGTTTGCCACCATGTATCAACAACTGGACACTTTTTTTCACCTATAACATTGTAATACCATTCCCATGCTTCAGGGTTTATAGGTTCTCCGACAGTACCTAAAATCTTTAAACTAGATCTAGAGGTCTTT
>JAQWLF010000042.1:0-1523 GCA_029247465.1 Candidatus Thioglobus sp. | reverse complement strand
GTAATGATTGCTATGTCACTACTATGTCATCCAAAGTTATTAATCGCAGATGAACCAACGACTGCTCTTGATGTTACCGTCCAAGCTCAAATAATGCATTTAATGGCTGAAATTCAAAAAGAATTTGGAATGTCAATTATTCTAATCACTCATGACCTCGGTGTAGTTGCAGGTAATAGTGATGAAATGTTAGTTATGTATGGTGGTGAAGTTATGGAAATAGGCAAAACAGAACGACTTTACGAAAACCCTACACATCCCTATACTCAAGGTTTAATGAGCGCAGTACCTAGGCTTGATGATACTGCTGAAAAACTTATAACCATACCAGGCAATCCTCCAAATATGATGTTGGCACCTGTTGGTTGCCCATTTTCTCCTCGCTGTCAATTTTCAATAAACAGTTGTTCAACTGAAATGCCTAATTTGTCAAAAGTCGATGAAATTGATCACCTTAGAGCATGCCATGTTGAAATTGAGGAATTATCATGAACAGTCAAACAATATTGCAGGTTGAGAACTTAAAGGTTAACTTTAATGTTACTTCTGAAGGGGATATGCCTTGGACTAAACCGAAAAAACTTCAAGCAGTAAATGATGTTTCGTTTCAATTGAATTCAGGAGAAACGCTTGGTATAGTAGGGGAGTCAGGTTGTGGAAAATCAACTCTTGCAAGAGCAATTGTTAAAATGGTTCCAACTCATTCCGGCAAGGTTGTATGGCTTGGAAATGACTTGTTAGAACTTAATAAGTCAGAAATGAGACATCACCGTAAACAAATCCAAATGATTTTTCAAGACCCTCTTGCAAGCCTTAATCCTCGAATGAATATTGGCGAAATTATTGCAGAGCCATTGCGAACTCATTATCCAAAAACACCTGAGGCAGATGTTAAATTAAGGGTTAGTGACGTTATGAATAAGGTCGGCTTATTAGATAATCTAGTGAATCGATATCCACATGAATTTTCAGGTGGCCAGTGTCAACGAATTGGTATTGCAAGAGCTTTAATATTAAAGCCAAAGCTTATTATTTGTGATGAGCCAGTATCTGCATTAGATGTTTCTATTCAAGCTCAAGTGATTAATTTATTAATGGATTTACAGGAAGAGATGGGCCTGACATTAATTTTTATTGCTCATGATCTTAGTATTGTGAAGCACATAAGTACTAAGATTATGGTTCTCTACTTAGGCAATATGGTTGAGCTTGCAAATAGTGAAGATATATATCGTAAACCGAGGCATCCTTACACTCAAGCCCTGATTTCTGCAGTACCTATTCCAGACCCTAAGATTGAGAAACAAAAGGATCTAATATTAATTGAAGGGGATCTTCCTTCTCCAGTAAACCCGCCATCGGGATGTGTTTTTAGAACGCGTTGCCAAAAAGCTCAAGAAATCTGCTCAAAGGAAAAGCCTGAATTTATAGAGGCGGCGACTAATCATAAGGTTGCTTGCCACTTTCATGATTAAATACCTTAAAAAACGCATTAAAAATAAATGGCTACTCATTATCTTGCC
>JAQWLF010000036.1:0-1900 GCA_029247465.1 Candidatus Thioglobus sp. | reverse complement strand
CGAAAAGAAATTGTCCATCTTTTCAGCTTGCTGCTTTTGCAGTTTTGTCTCTCGATCTTTTGATTTTCTAAAGTCCGCTACCTCTCTTGCCTTGCGTTCACTTTCAACTACCAATACTTCAGCACCAGAATCTGGAACTCCAGACAAACCCAAAATCTCTACTGGAGTTGATGGGCCTGCAACATTTATAGGCTTGCCATTATCATTAATAATTTGCTTAATCTTGCCATACTCTAATCCCGCAATCACAATATCGCCTTTCTTGAGCGTTCCCGATTGAACAAGTATCGTAGTAACTTTACCTCGACCCTTATCTAATCTCGCTTCAAGAACAACACCACTTGCTGGCTTATCAACAACAGCACTAACTTCATACATTTCTGCAGTTAAAGAAATACCCTCTAATAGCTCATCAATGCCCTCACCAGTGTGTGCTGATACGCCAACCATCATAACATCCCCGCCCCACTCTTCAGAAATAACATCATGAGTAGAAAGTACCTGCTTAACTTTATCGATTGCCACTCCTTCTTTGTCTATTTTGTTGATAGCAACAATAATAGGAACTCCAGAGGCCTTGGCATGTTTAATAGATTCAATAGTTTGTGGCATCACCCCATCATCTGCTGCAACAACTAAAATTACAATGTCAGTAGCTGATGCTCCTCGAAGCCTCATCTTAGAAAATGCAGCATGTCCAGGTGTATCAATAAAAGTAATAAGGTTGTCTTTATGACTGACCTGATAAGCACCTATATGCTGAGTAATTCCACCCACCTCGGCAGATGCAACTTTAGATTTTCTTATGTAGTCAAGTAGTGATGTTTTTCCATGATCAACATGGCCCATAATAGTAACAACAGGTGGCCTCGGGGAAGACTCAGAATTATCA
Organism: Candidatus Thioglobus sp.; assembly: GCA_029247465.1. Classification (GTDB taxonomy): domain Bacteria; phylum Pseudomonadota; class Gammaproteobacteria; order PS1; family Pseudothioglobaceae; genus Pseudothioglobus. Next base: position 1,008 of record JAQWLF010000036.1, on the reverse strand, counting down.
CTAACTTCTTGAACTAAGGTATCTTCAACGGTTTCTTCGTTGCTTGCAAGAGGCGTATGTCCCATCTCCTCAACCACAAGCATCGCAGTATCCTGATCAATTACATCATTAAGAGTAGCCATGACACCCATACCCATCATAACTTTTAGAACTTCACCTGCCTTAGTGGTCATTTTTAAAGCGAGTTCGGATATTTTTATTGTCTCAGGAATATATACTTCACGAGTTATTGGCTCAACTGGTTTATGAAAACCATGTTGAGCCTGTTCATCTTGAACTTTTTGTGAAATCTGAGTTCTCTCTTTTTTCTTAAGCTTTCGATTTGGATTATGCTTAGCGACATGAAGCTGTTTTTGCCTAGATGAAGGGGTTGAAGCAGCCCTAAGTCTTTTCGGTTGTTTTTTACCTTCTTTAGGCTTTTCAACTTCTACTTTTTCACTATCTTTATTGGCAAGCTCATCTTTCTTTGAGACTTTATTTTGAATATCCTGAGCTTTTAGCTCTTCAGTTTTAATTTTTTGCTGGCGAACCACCTCATGACGCTTAGCATCATGTTCTTGATCCTTTTGCTCTGCAAGCCTTCCAGCCTCCAAAGCCTCTCTCGCCTTTGATGCTATCTCTTCGTTAACAGCATCAGGGGTAGAAACTATAGGTTCTTCACGCTTCTTTTTAACCTTTATCTTTACGCCACCTGTAGAGCTTGAGGTTGTGTTCGTCTTCGGTGTTTTACGTGGTACAGAAATATTTAATTTAGTACCAGATCGCTTACTCAAGCTTGACATTAAAACCTGTCTTTCGTCTGCTGAGATATCCGAATCCGCATTTTTCCCCTGAATACCAGCAGCAGTCAAGATTGATATAACCTGATCAGGCGTTCTCTTGAGTAATTTTGATAAGCTTTCTACAGTATGTGCCATATTTATTGCCTATATATTCTATTTAATTAATAGTTAAAAACCTATAAAGTTAGTCAAACCAGCCTTCTTTTTCTCTGGCTGCCATGATAAC
>JAQWLF010000035.1:0-2999 GCA_029247465.1 Candidatus Thioglobus sp. | reverse complement strand
AGTTCACTAGTAGAAAAGTTGTCACAGAGTATACGCATAATCCCTTTTATTGAAAGTGCAGTTCGAAGCTGATCAAGCGTTTCAACTTCAACAATAATAGGTTTATTAGGGTATTTTGTAAGGGCTTTTTCTAAAGATTTTTCAAGTGAACCTATCGACATAATGTGATTTTCTTTTAGCATAATACAATCATAAAGCCCCATTCTATGATTTAGCCCACCACCACACTTAACTGCATATTTTTGTGCTTTCCTGAGACCCGGAATTGTTTTTCGAGTATCTAATAATTGTGCATTTGTACCTGCTATTAAACTTACTAAATAATTGGTCTGAGTTGCTGTAGCACTTAGTATTTGCAAAAAATTTAGGGCTGTACGTTCTGCAGTAATTATTGCTTGTGATTTACCATAAAGACTACAAATTACATCACCTGGCACTATCTCAGAACCCTCCTCAACCTTCCACTCTATCTCTACATCAGAATCAAGAGATAAGAAACATAAATCAAAATACTCAGCTCCACAAATAATCGCCCGGTCTCTACTAATTACTTCTGCACTTATATAATCATTACCAAGCAAGCTTGACGATATGTCCCCAACACCAATATCTTCTGCAAGAGCTTGTTTAACTGTTTCTTGAAGTTCCTTATCCATGCAAAAACTCCATAACTGCTTCAGCAGATTTAACGCTTGAGTTCTGATTTAAAAGTTCATGTATTTGCTCTAACTCCGATACAATTTTTGTATTATCAGACATAACAAAATTCATTGCTAAGTTAGCAATATTTTGACCAGTAACTTTTTCTTGAATCAATTCTGGTACAACCTCTTTCCCCAATATTGCATTTGGAAGAGATATAAATTTAGTATTTAAAAGATGCCTTACAATTTGATAGCTGACTGCTGAAAGTTTGTAAATAACTATCATAGGAACTGCAAGCAAAGCCACTTCAAGAGTTGCTGTTCCTGAGGCTACAATAACAAGGTCTGATGTTCTAATTTTGTCATGTGCATCACCAACACTAAGATCAATATCCAAACCACGAATTTCGCTCTCTACCCAACTTTTAAGATGATCATTAGCGAGTGACAAACTGAATTTTATTTGGGGATCACACTTGCTCATTAATTTAACTGTTGAGACTAATTCAGGCAATAAAGTTTTGATTTCGGATTCCCTTGATCCTGGCATAAGCAAAACTTTTTTATTTGGTTTGAAATTTTGCCGTGGCTTCAACTTTTCTGCTAATGGATGACCGACGAATAGAGCCTTTTGGTTGTGTTTATTATAAAAATCAACTTCAAATGGAAAAAGACAGAGCATTAAGTCAGTTGATGCTTTAATTTTTTTGATTCGCTTGGGTCGCCAAGCCCAGACAGATGGACTAACAAGATGAATAGTTTTAACACCAAGTTGCTTTAACTCCCGCTCAATCTTAAAATTAAAGTCAGGAGAGTCAACCCCTATAAATATGTCAGGCCTATTAGAAGAATAGTGTCTAATAATAGACTTTCTTAACCCTAAAACTGAAGGTAGTTTCCTTGCCACCTCACTAATGCCCATTACATTTACCTGGTCGGCATGCCATAATCTTTTACAGCCAACTTCTGTCATCTTATCGCCCGCTAAGCCTTCTATTTCGTAATCAGGTTTATATGACTTTAATGATTTTACTAGTGATGAAGCGATAAGGTCGCCAGAGGTTTCTGCAGCACTGATCGCAATTTTCATTTTATATAAGCATTAATAAGTTTTAATTTAAAGCTATAGATTCCTTATGTCCTAGGCAAAATAATATCAGGATTGTCATCAAAAGGCCTAAAAATAACTAATACTCCACCAATAACTTGAACTAGCTCGGCTTTAGATATTTTTAGTATTTTGTCAACTATTTGTTGCTTTTCTTCTCTGTCACTTACCCGGAGCTTGATTTTAATTAGCTCATGCTTAAGCAACGTAGACTCTAACTCAGCTAAAACTGATTCACTTAAACCATGCTGTCCAATCATCACAAATGGTTTTAGACCATGAGCCATTGAGCGTAAATATTTTTTCTGATTATTAGTTAATTTCATCTTTAAATATTGTCTCGTTTACAAATAGTGACTCAATAGTTTCTCGCTTGCGAACTATAGCATGACTGTTTCCGCTTACTATTACTTCAGCAACTCTTGGTATAGATTTATTGTTATAACTAAAAACAAATCCATATGCACCAGCAGTCATTATTGCAATATAGTCACCTTCTTTAAGATTGAGATTTCTATCTTTTGCTAAGAAATCAGCTGTCTCACAAACAGGCCCAACGAGGTCCCATGAAGCATTTATGCCATCTTTTTTATCAATCACTTTAACAGCTTGATGGTATGAGCCATAAAGAGCAGGACGAAGTAAATCATTCATTGCACCATCAATAATAGCAAATGACTTTAAATCATTTTGCTTTAGATATTCTACCTTGGTAACAAAAATACCTGCATTACCTACGATAGACCGACCCGGCTCTACCATAACTTTTAAGTTGCCAACCTTTCGAACCACTGATTGAATATATTTTTCAATATCTATAGTTTCCTCATTGTTATATGTAACACCTATGCCACCACCAATATCAATATGTTTCAAATGAATATTTTCATTTTTAAGCTCATCAATTAACTCCAATACTCTATCAAGGGCCTCCATAAAAGGCAGGGTATCAGTAATTTGTGAGCCAATATGATAGTCTAAGCCACATACATTTAGATACTTCGAGAGGTTTGCTTTTTTATACAAGGATAAAGCTACATCAGGGTCAACTCCAAACTTATTTTCAGTTAATCCTGTAGAAATATATGGGTGTGTCTTGGAGTCAACATTAGGGTTTACACGAATTGAACTAGGCGCCTTAACTTTAATTTCAACAGCCACAGACTCAATAAGATCTAACTCTGCAGCTGACTCTACATTAAAACAATGAATATCGTATTCAAGTGCTTTTTGAATTGACTCCTTAG
>JAQWLF010000022.1:0-2959 GCA_029247465.1 Candidatus Thioglobus sp. | reverse complement strand
ATTAGACATAATTGAGTTAAGGAAAAAATTAAATTAGGCTTAGTTAGATTTTATAGATTTTTTTAACTCATATGTATGAGTTAGAATAATCATATTATAGAGCCAATTCTTTAAGTAATAATATCAATACTCGAAAAATATGCACTTAAATTTTTAAAAATAAGTATACATGAATTAATATATATGTTTTAATTTTTTACTCATGAATATAAGCATACTAATTCTAATTCAACATTTAAATATAGCTGAAGTTATAATTACGAAATGATTCGTACAGCATTTAACGTAACACTGCCAATCCTTTTTGGTTTCTTGCCATTGGGTATTGCATTTGGATTGTTGTTTCAAGAGCTTGGCTATGCATGGTATTTCTCTACATTAATGGGCATTTTTGTTTATGCTGGAGCTGCACAATTTATGGCTATTGGTCTGATAGGAGCTGGCGTAGGTTTACTAGAGATTGCAATATCTACTTTTTTTCTCAACTCTAGGCATTTATTTTATGGTTTGGCATTTCTTAAGAGTTTTGGTCGTTGGAGTTTTAGAAAGTTTTATCTGATTTTCGGCTTAACCGATGAGACATATGCCTTAATGACAACTATTAAAGTTCCTGAGAATTTTAATAGGGAGAGGTACTACCTATTCATTACACTCTTTTCTCAAATTTATTGGGTGCTGGGCTGCACTATTGGCGCCATAATTGGCGATGCTCTATCTTTCGATACTGAGGGTATGGAGTTTGCAGCTACTGCCTTGTTTGTAGTCTTGCTAATAGAGCAATGGATTAAAGTCAGAAAACCATTGCCATTTTTTATTGCCTTCTGTTCATCTTGTGTAGCTCTTGTATTGTTTTTTCAACATATGCTTTTAGTAGCAATTATTTTATCTATTGTTGTAATCCTGATTTTACGATTGATGAAGGCGGTGTCAGATGGCTGATATTAATTACCTTCTATTAGTCATATTGATTATGACAGCTGCTACTTACACAACAAGAGTTGCACCTTTTGTGTTTTTTGCTAGTCACAAAGAAACTCCAATGCTAACTTTTATTGCAAAAAGTACACCTCCAATGGTGATGACAATACTTTTGATATATATGTTGCGAGGGGTTAACTATCTTTCATTTGAGGTTGTCTATACTTTTATAGCGTTATTAGTAACTATTGGATTTCATCTTTATAGAAGAAATGCATTACTGAGTATCATTGCCGGTACTATTGTCTATATGATTGCAGTGCAATTGTAGATTTATTTTTTTTCATAATATATTTATTATTCATTCTCTTGCTTCACATCTTTAAATAGAAAGGATTTACTATATAATCTACATCCTTTTGTTTATTCATCCTTTATTTTGTAAAAAATTATGATTCAGTTAGTCAAAATTTTCCCCTTTATACTCTGGTTTAGATTAACCACAATAGAGACAATTAAGGCAGATTTTTTTGCTGGATTAACTGGCGCTATAATCGTGCTTCCTCAAAGCGTAGCATTTGCGACAATTGCTGGAATGCCTCCAGAGTATGGACTTTATGCGGCTATGGTTGTTCCGATAATTGCTGCATTGTTTGGATCATCTTTTCATCTAATTTCTGGACCGACTACCGCCATTTCAATTGTCGTTTTTGCTGCAGTCAGTAAATATGCCGCTCCAGGAAGCGAAGAATTTGTGGCATTGGCACTTACACTAACTTTTTTAGCGGGGGTTTATCAATTAGTTTTTGGCCTCGCTAAATTTGGTCTGTTAGTTAACTTTGTATCTCACAATGTTGTCATTGGTTTTACTGCTGGTGCAGCTATATTAATAGCTAGTAGTCAGATTCCTTATATTTTGGGAATACATATCCCAAGGGGCGAGGGTTTTATCAATACTTGGATTGATTTATATTCCGGAGTTGGAGAGTTTAATATTTACCTACTTATAGTTGGACTCGGAACATTAGTTAGTGCAATTATTATTAAACTTATAAGACCTAAATTTCCTTATCTATTAATTGGAATGTTTGTAGGTGGTTTTTTGGCTTTTTATTTAAGTAGTTTTACTGATAGTATTGAAACTGTTGGAGTAATGCCTGCTTATTTCCCGCCTCTATCATCACCTAATTTTTCATTAAACTCATTGAAGTCACTTGCACCTGAAGCATTTGCAATAGCACTTTTAGGTCTTATTGAGGCATCATCAATTGGACGATCAATTGCTACTAAGTCTAATCAAAGAATTAACCCTAGCCAAGAATTTATTGGTCAGGGGGCATCTAATATTGTTGGAAGTTTTTTCTCTGGTTATGCTTCTTCTGGTTCATTTACAAGGACAGGAGTCAACTTTGAATCTGGAGCAAGAACACCTCTATCAGCAATACTAGCTGCACTTTTCTTAATGGTTATTGTTCTTCTTGTGGGGCCGTTAATTTCCTACTTGCCATACGCAGCAATGGCAGGAATTATTTTAATTGTTGCCTATAACTTGATAGATTTTCAGAGTATCAAAAAAACGTTTACTTATAGTAAGTCTGAAAGTGTTATTTTTACGGCAACTTTTTTATCCACCTTACTATTTGAATTAGAGTTCGCTATTTATTTAGGTGTTTTATTATCATTGATGCTTTTTATTGCTAAAACATCTACGCCAGAAGTTCATACTTTAGCTTTTGGTAGTCCTCCAGGAGAGGATATTAGAAAGCTGCAAAGTATCAGAAAGACGCCTTTAGTTCAGTGCCCACAACTTAAAATAATTCGCATTGATATGTCTATTTATTTTGGCTCTATAAATCACATACAAAAGCAAATAAGCCAGATTGTTGATAATCAAAGAATCTACCATATTTTAATTGTTGCTAGTGGTGTTAACTTTATTGATCTTGCTGGTATAGAAGGTCTTTTAATTGAACATAGGCGCCTTAAAGCACTTAATGGAGATTTGTATTTAGTTGATGTTAAATCTTCAACTTATGAATTT
>JAQWLF010000212.1:0-2694 GCA_029247465.1 Candidatus Thioglobus sp. | reverse complement strand
CTGGTATTAATATTCACTGCACTCCCAAGCTTTGGAACTTGAGAATTACTAAAAATAGATTGGTCTCTCATTGATACAGTAATCTTTTGTTTATTTCTATTTAATTCTATTGGAGCAAGTTCCATTGGCTGATCTCCAATCAACATTGTTCTATTAATCGAAAGAGATTGAAGCGCTAAAAGTCCAGATAACCCTATACCCGAAAGAACTGAATCAGTATCAATGATAGAAACATACTCATCAATAGATGAGGAATCGATAACTAACTCATTGATATCAATATGGCCAGGGATTTCAATTCCCTTATATAAAGCCAGTAAATTAACATTCCACCTCAACACATCAATAGAGGCAATCGGACTTAACCCTTCAGCACCAATATCTACCTCTCTCACTGCTAACAATAGCTCATTGTCTAAAAATTCAAAAGATAACTTTTCAATAGTGGCTTGTAATCCGCTAACCTGAGATAGTTTCTCCTCTAGTGAGGCTTTAATAGTTTGAGGAAACATAACAAAGAAAGCAATAATAACCAGCAATACTAATGAAAATATAGCAGTTAACCATGTAGTGATTTTTAGTAAATTAAAACCTCGATGGAGTGTTTTTTTAAGCATATTTTTTGTTGCATTAAACTGCATGCCATTATAACCAAATGTATAATATTGCGGATTTAATCTGATTAACAAGGAAGATGTAATGAGTCAAGGTTCTAAAGGTTCATCGAAATTTATGATAGTGATTTGGGTTATTGCTATGCTATTTATTGGCTTCAAGGCTTTAAACGCTCCTAGCAATGAATCAGCTCACGAAGACACGATGATTGATAGTGCAACTCTAGAAAGAATAAAACCAATTGGCGAAGTTAGGATTGACAATAGTGCTTCAGTTGCTTCATCTAGCACTATAGAGCAATCTGAACGTTCAGGCGAAGAAATCTATAATACCAAATGTCAAAGTTGTCATAGCACTGGTGCTATGGATGCACCTAAGTATGCATCTCTTGAAGATTGGGCACCTAGAATTGAACTTGGCGTTGAAAAACTTACTTTATCTGCTATAACCGGCAAGGGTGGAATGCCTGCAAGAGGGGCCTGTATGGACTGTTCAGACAATGAAATAAAATTAACTGTTCAATACATAATTGATAGCACCAAGTAAAACTTTAATAAAATCTAGGAGCTATAAGGCTTGAAAGACACCGAGGCTCCTATTTTTTTCTACATCGTCCCAAAGCAAAACTCTTCCATTCATAGCAACATATACCCCAGGTTTTAATAACTGTAGTGAACCCAAAGCGCACCCAAAATTAAATAATGCATCAGAATTATTCACTGCATATGGCACCATAGCACCAAACAGCACGATTGCTTTATTAATAGAGTTTTCTCCTAAAAGTTTTGCGGTATCACACATAGTGTCTGTGCCATGAGTGATTAAAACAAACTCTTCATCACAATTAATGCAACGATCTAGTATTAAATCTCGGTCCTTATCAACCATATCTAAACTGTCTATAAGTAGAAGTTGCTCTATTGACATATCAACTTCAACTCTAGCCCTAGAAATCATTTCATTAAAATGCGTCTTGTCAAACTCAAGTTCTCCATTTGATTGGTTATAGACTTTATCTATAGTGCCACCAGTAATAAGTAATCTAACTTTCATAGTATCATCTCGAATAAAAAATTAAGTACTCACAAGCAATTTGATAAATCAATTATAGTCTCTCTTCCCAAAAATATCGGTTCCAACTCTGACTAGTGTTGCACCTCTCTCTACTGCCAACTCTAAATCATCAGACATCCCCATAGAAAGAGAGTCAAGATAGGAATATTTTGATAGTAATTTTGCCATTTCATTAAAACTAGTTACAGAATTATCTGGATTTGGAATACACATAAAACCCCTCAGGGAGATGTTGGGTAAACTATTAACTTCTAAAATAATCTCATCAATATTTTCAACAAGTAAACCAGATTTGGTTTGTTCTCGGTCAATATTAATCTGCAATAAAATATTTAAATGGCCTAAATCAGGCTCTCTCTGGTCACTAAGTCTCTTTGCAATCTTAAGTCTATCAACACTATGAACCCAGTCAAAATTCTCTGCAATACCTGCTGTTTTATTCGACTGAATTGGGCCTATAAAATGCCACGTCAGGTTATTACCCTTAAGAGAGGTAATTTTATCTAGAGATTCTTGTAGGTAGTTCTCCCCAAAATGGAGTTGTCCTGCGTCTATAGCTTCTTGAATTTCAGAACTAGACCGCGATTTACTGACAGCTATTAGCTGTACCTCTTGATTATGCTTGATTGAATCAATTCGGGATTTTACGAATCTTAAATTGCTAGCTATCATTAAAAAACTGATTGCGAATCAAAAACAGGTCCATCAACACAAACTCTTTTCATTGCCGAGCCATTATCGGTTTGCACTTCTACAACACATCCAGCGCAACCACCCACAGCGCAAGCCATATACTCTTCTAACGAGACCTGGCAAGGCAATTTGTAGTCTTTAGCTAATTGAGAGACTGCCTCTAGCATTGGATGAGGTCCGCAAGAAAAAATTTCAACTTTTAGCAAATCATCCTCTGATAGGCTATCTAAATATTCTCTAGCTAAGGTAGTCACGTAGCCGTTATAAATACCTTTAAAATTTTGCAAACTAGCTAGGCCACAGGCAATATTC
>JAQWLF010000203.1:0-4820 GCA_029247465.1 Candidatus Thioglobus sp. | reverse complement strand
ATTCTTAAACCCGTGTTAGGGTCAAATAATATAGCTTTACTGGTATCCACCTGAAGATCAAAGCCTTTTCCAGCAGTATTTCCAGATTCTGGGCTTAATCTTGCCATAACTTCATTTTCATTCCATTGACCTATCGCAACAGTATCTGCTCCCATCGGCTCCAACACTTCGACATCAAATTTAATTTGTTGGACAAATGAATTATCGGCGACTAAAGGCTGAATTTCTGTCAGCATTTCTGGTCTTATACCTAACAAAACAACATCTAAATTCGAATTATTTAGAGCATCCTTACAGGGGATCGATAATTCATATTTTTCACCACCACTGTCAATTATTAAGTTTTGATCTTTAACAATACATTCAATAAAATTCATGCCAGGTGAGCCCATAAAATCAGCAACAAAATGACTTACTGGATCATTATATATCTCATAAGGTGTACCCACTTGTTGCAACTCTCCATCCTTAAGGACTGCTATCCGGTCTGCTAAAGTCATTGCTTCAATTTGGTCATGAGTAACATAAACGATAGTTGTTCCAATTCGTTTATGTAATTTTTTAATTTCAGTGCGCATCTCAACTCGAAGTTTCGCATCTAAATTTGATAAAGGCTCGTCAAATAGAAATACCTTTGGCGATCGCGCTAACGCCCTTCCCATAGCTACCCTTTGTCGCTGCCCACCTGAGAGTTGACCTGGTTTTCTATCTAATAAGTGATCAATTTGAAGAAGTGAGGAGACCCTTTTAAGAATTATTTCTTGTTCATTTTTTGGCATTTTGCTCATCTCTAACCCGAAACAAATATTTCTTGCCACATTCATTGTCGGATACAAAGCATAAGATTGAAACACCATCGCAATATCTCTATCTTTTGGAGACTCTTCGGAAACGTCATTTCCATCGATAACAATTTCACCGCCAGTTAATTCCTCTAGTCCAGCAATCAAGTTCATTAATGTTGACTTACCACAACCTGAAGGCCCGATAAGAATTAAAAACTCTCCATCTTTAATATCCAGATTGATGTCCTTAAGTACCTCAGTTTCACCAAAAGATTTTTTAATACCATTAAGACTTATACTTCCCATTTTTTTATCCTGTATTTATTGTTTCAAATAGTTATTGATAGTTTTTATCCTTTAACTGCTCCAGCAGTAAGACCTTTAACAAAGTACTTGCCTGCAATCACATAAACCACTAAAGTTGGCATGGCAGCAATGATTGCAGCAGCCATATCAACGTTATATTCCTTTCCACCGACTGAAGTATTAACTAAGTTGTTAAGTGCTACCGTTATTGGTTGGGTCCCAGAGCCTGAATAAACGACACCAAATAAAAAATCGTTCCATATCTGAGTAAACTGCCAAATTATTGTGACCACAAAAATTGGGGTAGACAAAGGAATAAAAACATGCCTAAAAATTGCAAAGAAACCTGCTCCATCGAGTTTTGCAGCTTTCACTAATTCTGTTGGTATGCCTACATAATAGTTACGGAAAAAAAGTGTTGTAAAAGCTACGCCATAAATGACATGAACTAGCACTAAACCAGTTACTGTATTTGCTAATCCTAACGAACCTAAGAGTTTAGCCATTGGCAGGAGAATGACTTGAAAAGGAATAAAACAGCCAAATAATAAAGCTCCAAATATAAATTCACTCCCTTTAAATTTCCATTTGGCTAAAGCATAGCCATTAAAAGCGCCAATAATCGTTGAAATTATGACTGCCGGGAATACAATACGAACACTATTCCAAAAAAATGGCGCCAAGCCCCTACACTCACTACCGGTACAGGCTGATGACCAAGCCTTTTTCCAGGCATAAAAAGTTGGGTCCATTGGAAGTGCCATTAAGTTACCACTTCGGATCTCTTCAATATCCTTAAGAGATGTTGTAAACATTACATATAGAGGTGCTAAATATATAAATGCAAAAAAAAGTAATATCAAATAAATTAATGTACGACCAATATTGATATTTGTTAGTTTAAAACTATTCATGATTTTTTCTCGCGTAATTCAGAATACAAATAGGGAATTAAAACAGCCAGCACACCAAACAACATAATCATTGCACTTGCAGCACCAACTCCAATTTGCGCCCTATTAAAGGAATAGGTGTACATAAAATTTGCTGGCAAGTCTGATGCATAACCTGGGCCACCACCTGTAAGCGCTTGAACTAAATCAAAACTTTTAATGGCTATATGCGTAAGAATAACGATAGCACTAAAAAAAACGGGTCTCATTAAAGGCAATATGATGTGCCAATAAAGTCGAGGGGTTGATGCACCGTCAATTTTGGCGGCCTTAGTAAGGTTATCATCGACACCTCTTAATCCAGCTAAAAAAAGTGCCATTACAAAGCCACTTGATTGCCATACTGCAGCAATCACTATCGTGTAAATTGCCATATCCGACTCAACAAGCCAACGAAACTCAAATCCTATAAAGCCCCAATCATGCATCAGTTTTTCAATGCCTAGACCAGGATTAAGTATCCATTTCCATGCCGTTCCTGTAACAATAAAGGAGATAGCCATTGGATACAAATATATAGTCCTTATTACTCCCTCGACTCGAATTTTTTGATCAAGAAATATCGCCAAGAGTAGACCTAAAACTAGCGCAATCAAGATAAATAAAATTAGAAAAACGAAAAGATTATCAACCGCTACATCCCAACGAGGATTACCAAAAAGGCGAAAATACTGATCGAGGCCTACAAACTCCCATTGAGGCATCATTTTACTTTTCGTTAAAGAGATTAAGCCAGTCCAGATAATAAATCCATACATACAAACAATCATTAGGATTGTTGTTGGTGCCAAGACTATTTTTGGTAAGTTTTTCTCTAGAAAATTAAACATGTGGATTCATTTTATTATGAAAATATAAAAATGGGGCGCCTAAATTAGGCGCCCCTGGATATATATCTAAAGGTTCTACCAATTAGGCAAGGAGACGCGCTAATTGATATCTACCTAGATAATCCGATCTACATTGCTGCAGACATCGAAGCCACCAATTGATCAGCACCTTCTTGTGCACTCTGGTCAGAGTTAAAGAAGTTTGTAGCTGAATCAACTACTGCTCCAGCTACTGCTGAAGGCAATGCCATGCCGTGCGCAAAGCTCGGTACTAAACCGCCACTTGTAGAAGCCGCAACAAAAGCATCCATTGAATCATGAGCACATGAATCAAACTCGGCTCTTGAAACGCCTAAACGTGCAGGAATAGATCCTTTGTTTAGGTTGAATACTGTTTGGAAGTCAGTACCCAGGATTTCTGCAGCCATAATGTTTTGAGCTCCAGTACCAGCTGTAGTTCCTTGTGCAAAGAAAGCAAATGAGTCAATGTTGAACGTGTGTGTACCTGAAGTACCTGGAGCAGCAGTACAAGTGTAATCTGTACCTACATTCTTTCCAGCTACTTTAAATTCACCTTTTGCCCAGTCACCCATGATTTGCATTCCTGCCTGACCTTCAATTACCATTGAAGTCGCAACGTTCCAGTCACGTCCTGGTGAGTTTACATCAACAAATTGACGTAGGTTTCCGAAAGTTTCGAAAACTTCTACTGTTGTATCACTGTTAAGTGCGTCCATGTCCATCTCTACAAACGCTTTATTGTAGTAGTCTGCACCACCAACACCAAGAACAACTGCTTCAAATACAGTTGCATCTTGCCATGGCTGACCACCGTGAGCTAATGCTATGTAACCAGCATCTTGAAGTTTCTTGGCCTGAACCATGAAATCATCCCAAGTTGTTGGAATTGTAGCGCCTGCAGCACGAAACACTTCAGGGTTAGACCACATCCAGTTTACTCTGTGTACGTTTACTGGAGCAGCAACGTATTTACCGTTATGCTTCATTACGTCAGAAACAACTGAAGGTAATAGATCATCCCAGTTGTTATCTGTAGCAACACCATCGATGTCAGCTAAAAATCCTAGGTCACCCCACTCTTGAATTGAAGGACCTTTGATCTGTGCAGCTGTAGGAGGGTTTCCAGAAATTGCTCTTGACTTAAGAACAGTCATAGCATTTTCACCACCACCACCAGCAACAGCGAAGTCAGTCCATCCAACTCCAGCGTCACTTAACTTGTCTTTTAAGTAATTTACACTTGCAGCTTCGCCTCCGCTAGTCCACCAGTGTAGAACTTCTACATCACCAGCACTTACCGATGTTGTAGTTGCTAGTAGCGCTGTTGCCGCTAGCGTTGTTAACTTATTATTCTTCATATTTTTTCTCCATTAAATATTATGAATCTCATTCTGCGCACCATTGAGCAGAATTAAGAATTAGTTTATTAGTAGGTATATTTCAAAATGTAGTGATTTGTTACAAAAGATTACAAATTGAATCTAATCGTTAAAGAAGTAACAAAAAATTAATATTTCTATAATATTGTTAAGGAGTTTAGCGACCTAGGGCGAACTCAAATGGCACTCTAGAAGAGTGATGGTGCCTAATTGGAGAATCAACTGACAAATCAATCAAAAAAGTAAACCAAGACAAGTATTTTGTATCACTCTTTTCATTAAGACAGAAAATGTATACACCAGTCATCAAATACATATTTTCTGATAATTTCTTATTGATAGTTTTACTATCATCAATTTCTACTGAAGCTTGACCTTCTATAGTTCTAACAAAATAATCCTCTATTTGTTCTGGAGTGGTTAGAAGGTTTGGCAAAAAGGTTGGTAATAAAGTAGCACCTTCATGGTACATATCCAGAATGCACTCTAGATTTCCATTATTAAAATACTCAACCCAATGATTAACAATATTTTCTGGGCTTTGGC
>JAQWLF010000185.1:0-10543 GCA_029247465.1 Candidatus Thioglobus sp. | reverse complement strand
AAAGCTTTATTTTTAGAGTTTTTAACGTATAGCTCTAAATTTGCTGTAATTAATGTCTTTGTGTATTTTCCTCATTAGTTTATACATTACCTTTAAATAAGCTCTATATAGTTAAATTTAGAGTTCAATATATAACTCTTTGATTTTCCTTGTTTTTATGTATTTATTACTTGTTTTTCTTAGTTTTTAGTTCGTATAATTTATATTATGTTAAATAATATAGTTTAATCTCTATTTACCACTCTTATTGTGAATTTATAGTTAATATGCAGAATATAATGCTTAGTCCCCCTACTATATTATTAATTTGTTTCAATTTTATTCTTAGTCCCAAATAATCATTTATGCCTACAAATAAAAGAAATTATCAACTTTTAGGATTATTAATTATCGTCTGGGGATCATCATTCCTTTTAATTGATAGAAGCTTATTATTTTTTTCACCTGAACAAATTGTTGGTTATAGATTATTCATTGGTGCTGTTGTTATGTTGTTTGTTTCTTTTTTATATGGCAAACAACTGCCAAGATCTATTATTCCCTGGCTTCACTTTGTCGTTTACGCAGTCATCGGAAATATTTTGCCTTATTTACTTATTGCTACTGGTCAATTAACTATTACTTCAGGTATGGCTGGTCTTTTGATGGCATTTATGCCTTTAGTAACCTTAATTCTTGCACATATTTTTCTTCCTAATGATCGACTAAATCGCTTTAAAGTTTTAGGATTTATCTTGGGTTTTTCTGGTGTTATGTTTATATTATGGCCAACTGTTAACGACGGTAGTAATACTGTTTTTGGTATATTATTGGTGTTAGGAGCTGCTTGTGCATACGCTATTAATACAATTATTGCTTCTCGACTTCCTTCATACGACCCTCTTGTTTCCAGTACTTGTGTATTAATAGTTGCTAGTCTTATATCTTTTCTAATTTGGCCAAATATCTTTTACATTGACTTCAATAATATTCCCTTCATTAGTAGCATTAGTCTATTACTACTTGGCGCTCTTCCTACTGGATATGCTGCTTTAATTTATTTCACTATCATTAATAATGCCGGCGCTACCTTTCTATCTAATATCAATTATTTAATACCAGTTGTTGCATTTTTTCTTGGAGCGATAGTATTAGGTGAGCCAATTCTTTGGTACAATATTTTAGCTCTTTTGTTAATTATTTCAGGTATTTTTATTTCTAGATTTAAATCATAATTTATCATTTATTTTTTTTAATTTTTCTTTTTCTTTCAATATCTTATCTTTATTTTCATTTCTTTATACTTTGTTTTTGTTTAATCTAATATAAATATATTCTATATTTAGTGTATATTTATTTGCGTAAACACTAAATGTAGTACCCAAACAGGAGAGAGGTTTGAATAAAGATATTCAAGCAGTGAAAGTTAAAGCTGCTGATCATGATATTAAGGTAGTTAAGAGAGATGGCACTAAGGAGTCTATTGATCTTGAAAAAATTCACCGAGTAGTTCATTGGGCCTCTCAAGATTTACAAAATATCTCGGTTTCTCAAGTTGAAATTAATGCGCAATTGGCTTTCTTTGATGGTATTAAAACTGAGGATATTCATGAAACTATTATCAAATCTGCTGCTGATTTAATTTCTACTGATGTTCCAGACTATCAATATTTAGCTGCGAGATTGGCTATTTTCCATTTAAGAAAAAAAGCATTTAAATCTTTCACACCTCCACCCCTTGAAAAACACGTCAAAAAATTAACTGATTTAGGCATTTACGACAAAGATATTCTAAATAAATATAACTCATCTGAATTTAAAGAGTTAGATAATTACATAGATCATTGGCGTGATATGAACTTTTCTTATGCTGCTGTTAAGCAACTAGAAGGTAAATATTTAGTTCAAAATCGTGTCACTGGTGACATTTATGAATCACCTCAAATACTCTATATGCTTGTTGGAATGTGCTTATTTCAAGAATACAAAGGAAAGGCGCGACTAAATATTATTAAACGTTTTTATGATGCTTCTTCCAACTTTAAAATATCTTTACCCACGCCAATTATGGCCGGTGTTAGAACCCCTACTCGTCAATTTTCATCTTGCGTTTTAATTGAAACTGATGATGATTTAGACTCTATCAGTGCAGCTTCAGGCGCTATTGTTAAATATGTATCTCAACGAGCTGGAATTGGTATTAATGCTGGAAAAATTAGAGCCTTAGGAAGTCCAATTAGAGGTGGTGAAGCCACTCATACTGGCTGTATTCCTTTCTTTAAGCATTTTCATACTGCTGTTAAATCATGCTCTCAAGGTGGTGTTAGAGGTGGTGCTGCTACCCTCTTCTACCCTTTATGGCACTTAGAAGTTGAAAGTTTATTAGTGCTAAAAAATAATACTGGAACTGATGAAAATCGAATTCGTCATTTAGATTATGGAGTTCAATTTAATGGTCTAATGTATGAGCGATTCTTAAAAGATGATGACATTACTCTGTTTTCGCCAAATGATGTTCCAGGTTTGTATGATTCATTCTTTGCCGATCAAAAAGAATTTAAAAAATTGTATCTTAAATATGAGAAAGATGATTCCATCCGTAAAGAAAAAATAAATGCTCGTGAATTGTTTGCAACGTTCATGAAAGAGAGAGCAAATACAGGTCGTATTTATCTTCAAAATGTAGATCATTGTAATACCCATGGAGCTTTTAATCCCTCTCAAGCTCCAATTAAACAATCAAATCTATGCATGGAGATAACGCTGCCAACTAAACCACTTTATTCTGTTCAAGATGAACATGGTGAGATTGCACTTTGTACTCTTTCTGCTGTCAACCTAGGTGCCTTAGAAAACCTCGATGAGCTTGAGGATATTACTGATATTATTGTCCGCTCTCTTGATTCATTACTAGACTACCAAGACTATCCACTTAAATCTGCTCAAATAACAAGTGATAATCGACGCACCCTTGGAATTGGTGTTACTAATTTAGCTTACTATTTAGCCAAAAATAATGCGAAATACTCTGACGGATCAGGTAACGAGCTAATTCATAAAACCTTTGAAGCTCTTCAATACTATTCTTTAAAAGCTTCAAATAAGATTGCAGAAGAGTTTGGCCCCTGCCCTCTTTTCTCTGAAACAAAATATGCAAAAGGCATAATGCCTATCGATAGCTATAAAAAAGATATTGATGAATTCTGCAATACTAAACTTGAGTTAGATTGGGATATTCTTAGAAAAGATATTAAATCTAAAGGCCTTAGAAACTCTACTTTAACGGCACTTATGCCTTGCGAAAGTTCATCTCAGATTTCAAATTCGACAAACGGAATTGAACCTCCAAGAGGCTTTGTATCAATTAAACAGTCTAAGGATGGAATCTTAAAACAAGTTGTTCCTGACTATGAAAAACTTCATAATAAATACGAACTTCTATGGGACATCAAAGATAATGAAGGTTATCTTCAATTGTGCGCTATTATGCAGAAATTTGTTGACCAGTCTATCTCTACAAATACGCACTATGACCCCTCAAAATTTGAAGGAAACAGGGTTCCAATGAAGCTTTTCTTGATGGACCTTCTAAAAGCCTATAAATACGGCATAAAGACGCTCTATTACCATACAACAAGAGATGGTGCTAGTGATGATCAAAACACCACTAAGCCAAGTGATGACGATTGTGAAGATGGTGTTTGTAAACTCTAATATTAATTATGTCCTATAGTGTTTTTAACCAAGAAATAAATGACACATTAAAAGAACCGATGTTCTTTGGTGATACTGTTAACGTTGCACGCTTTGATCAACAAAAGTTTGAAATGTTTGAGAAGCTTACAGAAAAACAGCTTTCATTTTTTTGGCGACCTGAAGAGATTGATGTGTCAAAAGATAAAATTGATTTTGGAAAATTATTACCAAATGAAAAGCATATCTTTTTATCAAATCTCCAGTATCAAATTCTATTAGATTCCGTTCAAGGCCGATCTCCAAATATAGCTTTTTTGCCAATCGTATCTCTTCCTGAGCTCGAAAATTGGATTGAAACATGGTCCTTTTCAGAAACCATTCACTCGCGCTCATACACCCACATCATTAGAGCAATTGTTAATGAGCCTGGTGTAGTTTTTGATGAAATTATGAAAACTGAAGAAATTATTCAAAGAGCTACAAGTGTCTCTGAGCACTACGATAAGTTAATTAAACATACTCAAGCATTCCTTTTGCATGGTGAAGGGGAACATATAATTGATGGAGAAGCTCTTAATATTAGTATGTATAGCCTTAAAAAGCTTTTATATTTAACTTTAATGTCCGTTAATATTTTAGAAGCTATCCGTTTTTATGTTAGTTTCGCTTGCTCTTTCGCCTTTGCAGAAAGAAAAGTAATGGAGGGTAATGCAAAAATTATTAAATTAATTGCTCGAGATGAAGCTTTGCATCTTACAGGTACCCAACATATTCTTAATTTAATGCGTGACGGGAAGGATGATCCAGATATGCAAGCAATTGCTATTGAATGTGAAGCTGAAGTTATACAAATGTTTAAGGATGCAACACTCCAAGAAAAAGAATGGGCGGAGCATCTTTTTCGAGATGGGTCAATGATTGGTCTTAATGCTCAAATCCTTAAGCAATATCTTGAATATATTACCAATGTGCGAATGTCTTCTCTTAATATGCAGCCCATCTTTGAGCAGACAACGAATCCACTTCCATGGCTTAATCATTGGTTAGATTCTGACAATGTTCAAGTCGCTCCGCAAGAGACTGAAATTACTTCATATCTAGTTAGTGCTATTGATAACACTATTAACTCAGAAGATCAAGACTTTAATGATTTTAAGCTCTAAATGTTTAGAATTGATGTTGATAACATTAACGGAAAAACAGAGTCGCTTTATGTTTATGGTGACAATTCAATTTTAACTGAGCTTGAAGAAAATAATGTACTACTAAATTACAGTTGCAGGCAAGGTCATTGTGGTAGCTGTATATTAAGACTTGTTAAAGGGGATGTTATCCATCAAGAATGTCTTGTTCCCCTATCCCAAGGCGAAATACTTGCCTGTCAATCAAAACCAGTTACAGATATAAAAATTACTGCAAAATATTAATTACTATTCAAGTAAGCTAAAACATCCTGTGAATTACCTTGAAAAACAATTCTTTGTTTCTTTTTACTTATCTGGTAGTCATACATTGGATCATAATAATCAACCAAAAGCGACTCAATAAGAGGACGATAATTTTGTAAATCATTATTTTCTTTATGACTCTTAAGTGCTAAATTTAGTTGATTTAGGAGTGATTTATATCTTAAACCACCCAATCTTTTTTGAATTTTAAAAAGACTATTTTTCCAATAATCTGAATAATTATTAAAGCCTGAGACTTTATTTATTAAGCAAAAATTTTCAGCCATATCAACGACATATGTCTTCAAACTTATATCTAAACGCTCTTCAAGACTCGCAGTTAGAATGACAATACTTGACTGAAGAGCCTTATTTTTAAGTGAATCAGGTAAATGTATCATTCCAATATTTTTTCCTTCATCTTCAATTATAAGAGTGTCATTAATTTCTTTTTTAATGAGCTCAATTGCAAAGGCATTTTCAAAATCAATCTGTTTAGGTTGTGGAGTCACATTATTACCAAAAGCCGAACCTCTATGATTAGCGAGACCTTCAAGATCTATACTATTTTCAAGTTTATTTATTAATAAAGTTTTGCCACAACCGGTTTGACCACCGACAACCAAAAATATTTTCTCATTTACAATTCGACTCATTTCATCAATAAGAAATGACCTTAAAGCTTTATAACCACCTTTAATTCGAGGATAAGAAATACCTGATTGCTGATAAATCCACTCTTGGGCTATCTTTGAGCGTAATCCACCTCTAAAACAATAAAGTGCACCTGAAGGATGTTTATTAACAAAATCCAGCCAATTACCTACTCTTTGCTCTTTTAAATGCCCATTTACTAACTCACGGCCTAGTTTAATTGCTGATTCTTGACCTCTTTCTTTATAGCGTATACCTATTAGATGTCTTTCATCATCTGTCATTAGTGGGACATTCAGTACACTTGGAAAAGAGCCATTAGCAAATTCAACAGGTGCTCTAATATCTAGCAACGGAGTATCCCCTTGAAAAATCAGAGAGAAATCGTCAATTTCTTTACGGTCACTCATCTTACAATGATGGCTTCAGAGCTTTGGGTAGATTTAATAATTTTTCCAATAGGATTAAGACTCGTATTATTGGCGACAAGGAGTTTATCAAATTCTGGCAAAGCATCCTTTGAAACTGTTACTAAAAGACCGCCACTAGTCTGTGGATCACAGACAACAGTCTTTTCAAATGATGATAACTTGCTAATAGAACTTCCATAACTATCGTAATTCCTAATAGTACCACCCGGAACACAGTCTTCATCTATATATTTTTGAATATTTGGTAATAGTGGTAGATCATTAAAATAAATCTCTGCAGCTACATTACTACCTCTACAAACCTCTAAAAGGTGCCCTGCTATACCAAATCCAGTAACATCAGTTACCGCATTTACACCAGAAATTTGTGCAATTTCTAAACCAATATCATTCAACATACACATTTGTTTAACAGCCATATTATGGTCATCTGGAGTTACTAGTTTCTTTTTTTGAGCCGTAGATAAAATCCCTATACCAATGGGTTTCGTTAAAAAAATAGTATCACCAATTTTTGCACTTGTATTTCTTTTAAGTTTGTCAATTTCGACAATCCCAGAGACTGATAAACCAAAAATAGGTTCAGGAGAATCAATACTGTGACCACCAGCCAGACTAATACCAGCTCTTCTGCATATCTCTCTGCCGCCTTCAATAACTTGTGAACCCAATTCTGCAGGCAGTAGATTTATAGGCCAACCAAATATTGCTATTGCCATTAATGGCTTTCCACCCATAGCATAAACATCACTCAATGCATTACTTCCAGCGATCATTCCAAAGGTGAAAGGATCATCAACGATTGGCATAAAAAAGTCAATAGTACTTATAAGCGCCCTACCATCTCCTAGATCATAAACTGCAGCATCATCATTTGACTCGTTACCAACAATCAAGTTAGAGTTAATTAGCTTGTCATGACCACTTCCTAGTATTTCTTTTAACAATTTTGGGGAGATTTTACAGCCACATCCAGCGCCATGACTGAACTCAGTTAGCTTAACAGGTGAAGTAATTGAATTGGTATTCAAGATTATTAAAGTTGAGAGTATTCAAAATCTAACTTTTTATAGAGCTCAATTGGCGTTATTGTAGGGTTTTTATCCATAATTTTAAATGCAATGACATTATCTTCAACTCCATTCCAAAGTTTAATATAACTACCCTCTTTGTATCCGTTTTGCTGTCTAAAGGTATTCAATTGATTTTTAACAACATATCGCTTATATAAATCCTCTATATTGATATCTAAGTGAGATATTATTGTAAAAAATAAATCAGTAATTTTTCGAATATTATTAATTTCTGGCTTAATATTTGATATGACTGAGAGGCTTAACATATTTTCTAAAGAATTAACCAAAATATCAACATCAAAGTCACCTTTTGGTTCTAGTTCTAGGAATTTATTTGCATACTTCTCATCATTAATACGAATTGATTCAGACATTATAAAATGCCAAATATCTACTAGCTCTACTCTAATATTAGCCCAGTCTGGTTCATTATCGATATTTTTCCAATGCTTCCAATTAAAAGAATCAATTGCCTCTGCAACTTCCATGTATATGCATTGATACCAGGATATTTTTCTATTTTCTCTAGTGACCCCAGTTAGCCATATTTCACCATTTGTATCATCATTTAACTTCTTTTGAAGGTTGAACATTTGTTCAATTTGGTTCATAATAAATGGATTATTTTAGATTAATTAAATTATAGACAGTTAAACTCTAGAAATAGCGATTAAGAAATATTTAATACCTCTCAAGCGATGTATCAATTTCTCTAGACCAAGCATCAATGCCGCCTTGAAGATTAACAATAGATTTAAAACCTTTAGAAAGTAAGAAATTAGCAACTTGCATTGAACGCATACCGTGATGACAATAAATAGCTATGTTATGATCAGGGTTTAGCTCTATAAATGTTTCTGCAATTTGACTCATAGGGGTATTTATAGCGCCAGTTATTTTACAAATATCTATCTCCCATTTCTCTCTTACATCAACTAAATCAACCTCGTTCTCAGCTAGATAGTTTTTAAATTCCTTAGGTATTAAATCATCAATCATTTCGGCAATCACTTTTACGTTTTATTTATAAATTATATTTTATTCTTATCGTTTATGTATGAGTAACTTTAATGGGTAAAATTTCTTTCGTGAGTATGAATAATAAAGATATTTTTAATTTCCCTTGTGACTATCCAATTAAGATATTTGGCTTAAGTCAGCCCGAGTTTAAAAAAACTGTTTGTAAAATTATTGAGAGTCACATCGGCAAGCTTCACACAAATCAAATTACCATTAAAAATAGTTCTAAAGGAAAATACTCTTCAATAACAATAAGAATTATTGCAACAAGTCGGAAGCAACTTGATGCTATAAACCATGACCTCCAAACATGCCCATTAGTTTCATATCTTCTGTGAATTCTTATGATTAAAATTAGAGAAAAAGGTCTACAGGACTACGTTAAAACTTGGGAAGAAATGAAATCTTTTACTGAAAATAGAAATTCTGATACCCCCGATGAGCTTTGGACTCTTGAGCATAATAGTGTTTTCACGCAAGGTCTCTCTGGAAAACCAGAACACCTACTCAAAGCAACTCAAATTCCTATTATTCAAACTGATCGAGGCGGTCAAATTACTTATCATGGACCAGGTCAATTAATAATCTACTGTCTCATCGATATAAAAAGACTCGGCATAGGAATCAAAAAAATGGTCACTATAATCGAGCAATCATTAGTTGAATTATTATCAAGTTATGACATTACAGCACATACCTTAAAAGGCGCTCCTGGAGTTTATGTAAATGACTCTAAAATTGCAGCATTAGGGCTCAAAGTAAAACAAGGAAGAACTTATCATGGATTAAGTCTCAATATTACTATTGATCTTTCACCTTATAAGTCAATAAACCCTTGTGGATATAGTGATTTGAAGGTTACAAAAATGTGTCATCTAACAAATAATACTCTTAGAATTTCTAATATCCAACGTGAGCTTTCTAAACACTTAATTCACTATATTACAAGAACTCAAAATTAAAGTCTAACAAGGCTAAACTAAAACAATTATATTGATGGTATGATTGAATTTTATTAACGTTAAAGTAGTAACTATCAGGGTATAAATACACTTGGATAAAAAGATAGATATCACATTATGGTTTCACTAAAACCATTCAAAGGAACTAGACCGTTTAATGAGGAGGCTATAAACATAATAGCTCCCTCAACCGATCACCTGTCTGAAGACAATATTAATTTAATATCTAATCAAAATTACTGGAATTATTTAAAAATATTAAATCCTGTTGGACAGCTTAAAGAATCTGAAACTTTACTTGCTGCTAAAAATCATTTCAATGAAATGAAAAAAAATGATGTTATAAAACAAGATGATAGGTTGTCTTTTTATATTTATCAAATCTCACAAGGAGATCATACTCAATTAGGATTTCTTGCTTTAGCTGATATTAATGATTTTTTGTCCCATAAGATTAAAGGTCATGAAAATACGTTAATAAATAGAATGAATGAAAGAGCTGATCAAATGATTAATATTGAAACTCAAATCGGTCCTATTTATATGTCTTACCCCGATGATAATAAAATTAATAAATTATTAGAAAGTTTTACTTCACTAGTACCAGATTATGACTTTGAATCTTTCGACTATTCTCTTCACAAACTATGGTGTATAAGTGATTCTGATGATATTAAAATTATTTCTAAACAACTAAGATCCATAAACTCTTTATATATTGCAGATGGCCATCATAGAATGGGGGCCATGAATATAATCTCTCAAAATTATAAAAAATATGGTTCTCAAAGTGAGCGAAACAGAAACTGTGATGGTGTTATGGTAGCTGCCTTTCCAGCAGAACAGTCAAAAATATATGATTACAATAGAGTAATTGAAAATCTTAATGGCCTTTCAAAACATGGTTTTTTAGATAAGCTCAAAAAAGATTTTAAAGTTACAATCAGCGACTCTGCTGTTAAGCCTCAAAGCAATAGACAATTTGGCATGTATCATCTTGGCAAATGGTATTCACTTGAGTTTATCGGCAATATTCCTGATGAAAATGATATTTTATCTTTACTGGATATTAATATAATCAATAATTTTTGCTTGATACCTATATTAGGCATTAAGGACATCAATAATGATGAAAGGATTAGATTTATTGCAGGCTGTCATGGATTAACCGCTCTAGAAAATAAAGTAAATGAAAATTTTGACAGTGTAGCATTCTCAATCTTTCCTTCACACATTAAAGAAGTTATGAGAGTGGCCGATAATAATCTAACTATGCC
>JAQWLF010000154.1:0-3692 GCA_029247465.1 Candidatus Thioglobus sp. | reverse complement strand
TTTGTTCTGGAGTGGTTAGAAGGTTTGGCAAAAAGGTTGGTAATAAAGTAGCACCTTCATGGTACATATCCAGAATGCACTCTAGATTTCCATTATTAAAATACTCAACCCAATGATTAACAATATTTTCTGGGCTTTGGCCTCTTCTATTCTTCATTAAAATTCCACTTAGTGAATACTAATTTAGCAATTGTTTTCGATTTTATTTCGGGATAAGTATCCCAGAATTTAATTCAGTTTTGCTTTTTTTGTACTCCTTGATATATTTGTAATAATATAATGATTATCATAATTATAAATAAGGTGAGGCTAATAGGTCTCTCCCACATAAATGAGAACGAACCGTCATTAATCAACAAAGCTCTTCGTAAATTTTTCTCCAGCATTCCACCTAAAATGAAGCCCAATATTAACGGTGGCATAGGATAATTTAATATCCTAAGAACAAGTGAAATCAGGGCTACAATGGCCATAAAATAGATATCAAAAGAGTTAAATGAAATCAAATAAACCCCAGTAACGGAGAAAAACAAAACTAGGGGAACTAAAATGTTTTTAGGGATTGCCAAAATACGAGCTATATAGGGAATCAGAGGTAAATTTAAAACCAATAAAATGACATTTCCAATATACATTGAAATAATAATTGACCAAAAAATTTCAGGTTGTTCTACATAAAGCCTGGGTCCCGGCTGAACTCCGAAAGACAATAGCGCTCCTAACATCACAGCAGTCGTTCCTGAACCCGGAATACCTAGAGTTAAAAGAGGCACGAAAGATCCTGTACAAGCAGCATTATTTGCTGTTTCTGGTGCAGCCAGACCTTTAATTGATCCTTTACCAAACTTTAATTTTTCTTTTGCTGAGGCTATACTTCTCTCAAAACCCCAAGCCAAAAAACTGGCGATAGTAGCTCCCGCTCCTGGTAGCACACCCACCAAAAAGCCAAGCACAGATGTCCGACCAACGACAGGAACCATTTCCTTAACCTCGTCTTTGGATAGTTTAATAGACCCTAATTTCTCTTTACTCACGTCAGAGGCTGAAAAACTAATATCCTTCTTTTTAAATATGATCATAAATGCTTCACTCATGGCAAAGGTTGCCATCACCAGCAGAACGAAACTAATCCCGTCCATTAAGTTAATGTTGCCAAAATGAAATCGAGTAATGTCAGACAATGAGTCCTGTCCAACAGTTGCCAAGGCAAGTCCTAGCGCGGTCATAATCATGGCCTTTAGGAATTGCCCTTTGCTAGCAAATGCCGCAATTGACAAAAGACCGACACACATAAGAGCAAAGTAGTCAGCCGACTGGAAACTTAAACTCACCTTTGCCAGCTGAGGTGCTGCAACGAGTAAGAATAGTGCGGCAATCGTGCCACCAGAGAAAGAGGCATAAGCCGCTATAGCTAATGCCTTCCCTGCCTGACCATTTTTGGCCATCGGGTAACCATCAAATGAACTCGATACCGTTCCTGCCACACCAGGGGCATTAATAAGGATAGAGGATGTTGATCCACCAAAAATTGCGCCATAGTAAACACCTGCCATGAGTATCATAGCCGAGGCCGGATCAAATCCATAGGTAATCGGTATCATCAGCGCTATTGCTGACATAGGACCGAGACCTGGAAGCATGCCAATAATGGTGCCTGCAAAGCAACCCATCATGACCATAATAATGTTATAGCCGCTGAAAGCAGTATTGACGCCAATCATCAATCCTTCAATCATGAAATTACTCCTAAAAATTGAAGGAAAGGGTCACGTATATATACATCTAACAATCCATGCAACATAAATTGCAGTGCAGCGACAACAGGAAATGAACAAAGTAATAAAACCTTGTAGCTACGAACACCTAGATAATAATAAGAAATTAATAGAAACAGATTAGTAGACAAAAAGAATCCAACCGATTTGATAATAATTCCGTAGGTAAAAACCAAGACGAACAAAACAAAGACTTTCAGCCATTCAAATTGACCAAATGGCTCATCGTCTTCGCCTCTGGACAAAACCAAGGTCAAAAAAGAAACGGCGATCCCAAGATAGGAAATAAATTTAGGAAACGTTCTTGCATTAAAGTCAGCATTCTCGTCAAAAGCAAAAACTTGAATTTCACCGGCCAAATAGGAATAAACTAGAAATATAAGGAGAAAGATGAGCGCACTTATACGTGTATAGTTAATAGTCACTCACCCCTCTCCCTTTTTTTGTATCAATCTTAAATAACGCCTAACTTCTTCATTAAGGCTGTCATTTCTACAGTCTGCTTTTCTAGGAAAGCCATGAAATCAAATCCAGGATTGTAGATGTTGACATAAGCGTTACGCTTACGAACAACTTCCCATTCTGGAGTGCTTTGCATGTCGCCAAGCATTTTTGCAATCTGATATCTATCATACGCATCCATGTTTGGAGGACCAAAGAAACCTCTCCAGTTAACAAAATATGCGTCATATCCTTGCTCTTTTAGCGTTGGAATGCTTGGAGCATCAGCTGAACGATCATTAGCTGTGATTCCTAAGATACGTACCTGGTCACCAGCACCTAGAGCTTCACTGAAGCCGGTAGATAGAACTTGTGCCTCACCAGAAAGCAGTCCAGCTAAAGCTTCACCACCACCGTCATAAGGAATGTAGACAACGTTATTTGGGTTAGCGCCTGCAGATTGGAAAGCTAAAGCACCAATCAAATGGTCCATGCTTCCACGAGTCGAACCTCCTGCCATCTTAACAGATTTTGGATTCGCATTATAAGCGTTCACAACATCTGCGAATGACTGGTAAGGCGAATCAGCTGCAACAGCAATTGCACCAAAATCTCCAATAATTCCAGCAATTGGGGTTACATCCTTATAAGATAAAACGCCACTCGCTGCACTATCAGACACATATCCTGAATGACGACTAATCGAACGCAAAACAATCGGTGTTGATTGCACCATAATAGTATTTTCAGGTTGTGTTTTAATCATCCATGCAAGTGCCTTACCGCCACCTCCACCGGACATATTCTCAAAGGATGCTGACTCAAGCAAACCTGATTTAACTAAGGCCTCTCCAGTTCCTCTAGCACAACCATCCCATCCTCCTCCAGCGCCACCAGGAACAACAAAATGCAATTTATCAACCGCAATTGCTGAAGTGGATAGAGCGCCAAACATAAACATTAAAGATAAAATCTTTATAAATATTTTTTTCATAATATAACTCTCCTTATCATTTTCTGTTCTTTATTAAACAGACCAATATATTCTACTAATTATTAATTAGTTTTGTGTCTTTTTGTATTAAAGTATTTCGAAATGTGAATGTACTTAAATAATATCTATTTACATTCAGAGTATATTCAAGACTTCACAGCAGGCCCCTATCGTATGGTAATCAGACTTACCTCCTGCTGAACTTTTAAGATTGTCATATTTATTGTTATTTGAATCTAGAATTCGAAACCAAGCGCCATACTTGTGATCAATCATATGTTTCCAACTATATTCCCAAATACGTTCATACCAATCCCAATAATAGTCATCACCTATTCGACTAGCTAATAATGCAGCTGCAGCTAATGATTCAGCCTGAACCCAGAAGTACTTATCTTTATTACACACATCACCATTTGGAGCAAATCCATAATAAAGTCCATAATTCTTTTCATCCCAACCCATCTCAACTGCATCATCAA
>JAQWLF010000148.1:0-2086 GCA_029247465.1 Candidatus Thioglobus sp. | reverse complement strand
CAGGGCTGGAATTGTTCATCGATTAGATAAAAATACATCAGGATTGATGGTCATTGCAAGAAATGAGAAGTCCCAAAAATATTTAGTTGAGCAGCTACAATCCCACTCAGTAGTTAGAGAGTACTCTGCTATTGTTTATGGTCATATGATTTCTGGAGGGTCGATTAATGATCCTATAGGTAGAGACCCTAAAGATAGAATTAAACAGGCTGTTTCAAGTAATGGCAAGGATGCGACTACCCATTACCGAGTAATCGACCGTTTTAAAAGCCATACACATGTTAAAGCTATCTTGGAAACCGGTCGTACACATCAAATTCGAGTTCACTTATCTCACATTGGTTACCCTTTGTTGGGTGATCCAATGTATGGTGGACGTGTTCGATTCCCAAAGAAGGCGAGCGAAATCTTAAAGGAGTCACTATTAGGATTTAAAAGACAGGCACTTCACTCTAAAAAACTAACTTTAAATCATCCATCTACCGGTGAACTAATGTCCTGGAAGGCACCATTGCCAGATGATATGCTTGAGTTATTGGATATTTTGAATGAATTTGATCCATGTTAGTGATATTTGCTTGGAATTAATACGATGACATTTCCATCTAACGTCAAGTTATTATCAACCCCAAGACTAATTAAGGGTGGTAATAGTCAAGGTAATTATAGAAATTTCAATTTGGCACTCCATGTACAAGATGAGCAAAGTTCTGTAATGGCAAATCGAGAGTTACTTAGTAAGCATTACAATTTACCATCTGATCCTAAATGGATTAACCAGACTCATTCAAATATCTCTATTGATGCTAGCTCTATATGTTCATCAATTAAAGCTGATGCAAGCTATAGCAATAAACCTGGAGTTGTATGTGGAATTCTTACTGCTGACTGTTTACCGGTATTTGTAAGTAATATTCAGGGAACTATTGTTGGTGTAGCACATGCGGGATGGAGGGGTATAGTCGGAGGTGTGATTGAGTCATTACTCGAATCAATTAAGTGTAAAGGGGATGATTTGTTAGTTCATTTAGGACCTGCCATCTCAAAGTCATCTTACGAGATAGGGGAGGAGGTTAAATCTCAATTCCTTTCAAAAAATGAGAACTTTGAGCGTTCGTTTATAAAAGAAAACGGGAGTTATTATCTTGATATTTATGATGCCGCAAAAGTGGTGCTTGAAGACTTTGGAGTTAAGTCTATAAGTGGTGGTGATAACTGCACCTATAATGACTCAGAAAATTTCTTTTCGTATCGAAGAGATGGGATTAATTCTGGAAGGATGGCGCATCTTATTTGGCTAGAGTAAGGAGTTAACTTCTTAAAGCTAGTGAGCACTACCTTTCTCTTTTCCTTTCATACTAAAGACCATTTCTTTGCTATCCTTGTCAAGCAAATAATAATGCAGTGACTTTTGTTTTCGCTGCTTTTGCTGTACGATACAGCCGCGAACCTCAAAATCACTAGAAAGCTCTATATCGGCATAGGATGAATTCAGGCAGCGCATTAATTGTTTGTTGTTTTGTTTAATGTATTGACGGAAATAGAGCTCATCATTGTAATCAATTATGACAAAAGCTTGATGATGTATAGGCATTGCAGGGTCGACAATAATTATGCAATTCTCACTAAACTCCGGTGACATCATGTCTCCAATATTTTGAAGGGCATACGGCTCCGAGTTTGTGGAGCAGGTACTTTCAAATAAGGCTTTAGGGTTATCTATCTCTGACATTTTGAACAGTAATATGTGGCTCGTTGATTTTGTACAATCCGTTTGATTGTACCATCGCATCTATTGCAAGGCATATTATTGCGCCCATATACAGACAAAACTTGAGCGAAATAGCCTGGTTCACCATCGACATTAGAGAAATCATTTAAGGTAGTGCCTCCATTATTAATTGCATCAGTTAATATTTTTTTTATGCATTGAGTAAGCACTTGGTAGCGATTTCTTGAGATTTTTCCTGCTTCTCGTTTGGGTGAGATTCCTGAAAGAAAAAGACTTTCAGATGCATAAATGTTGCCAACACCGACAACAATATTGCTGTCCATGATAAAAGCTTTAATGCTCTTTTTTTTACCT
>JAQWLF010000133.1:0-1919 GCA_029247465.1 Candidatus Thioglobus sp. | reverse complement strand
CCAATAGAAACAACATCAAAACCAGACCCTAGCTTAGCCAAAATATTTAGCACTGCTAAATTAGAATTAGCTTTTACTGCATAGCAAATTAGATGAGGATGAGAATCAAAAGAATTTTCAAATTGCTGCCAATTAAATTCTATTTGACTTCGAGAATAAATATAAAGTGGAGAACCATACTCTGCCATTAAGTCTGTAACTGAAACAGACTCAGCATGCAATACTTTGTTTTGAAAAGAGAATGAGTTCAAAGCACTAAAAAGCTATTAACTACTTGAAGTTGATACTTCAGCATCAACCTGAATTTCTCCAACTGGAGTTAAATCACCCATTCTTCCACACGCAATTAAAGTGAACGCAAACGATACGACTACAATTAATTTAAACAGATTTTTCATATTGCCTCAAATACCTTTTATAAGGGGGTTATTTTACACAAAGGCTTTAAGTTGTTGTATAAACAAATCTCGAGGTATTTTGAACGCACCTAGGCTTTGAAGATGTTTATTTTCAACTTGACAATCTATTAAATGATAATCACTATTTTGAAGTAAATAAGCAAAAGCGACTTTTGAGGCATTATTCACTAAAGAAAACATGGACTCACCAAAAAAAACCCCTCCCAAAGCTACGCCATATAGCCCACCCACAAGCTCATCACTCTCATAAACTTCATATGAGTGAGCATACCCAGCATCATGAAGGTCGCAATAAGCCTTAACCATTGCATCATCAATCCATGTTCCTAACTGTCCTGACCTTTTAACTGAGCGACATTGAGTAATTACCTCACGAAAAGCACTATCTAAATTAATACTAAATCTAGATGACTGAATTATTTTATTTAGGCTCTTGGATAGATGAAATTTATCTGGTGTTATAACCATCCTTGGATCTGGCGAATACCAAAGTATTGGCTCACCTTTTCCATACCAGGGGAATATGCCATTTGAATATGCATTTAGTAGTCTTTCAGTAGATAAATTGCCACCTATAGCGATAAGTCCATTCGGTTCGATTAATGCTAAATTCACATCTGGGAATGGAGTATTAATTTGGTCAAGCCAAAAATTAGATGGAATTTCAATCACATTTAGCGACTACGAATAATATCTCTCACCATATATAATGCCAGTATGCTTCTAGCCTCAGTAAGGTCTTCTCTATAGGTAAGTTTTTCTAAATCAGAAAGTTTATGAGCAACAATTTCAAGTGGTTCAGGCTCATCACCATCAGCATATTCTTCATATAAATCTTCAGCAAGCACTATATGCGTTTCACTTGATTGATAGCCTGGAGCCAAGGTAATTGTTTTAAGAAAAGTAAGTTTATTAGAGCCATATCCAATCTCTTCTTTTAGCTCTCTTGCAGCAGTCTCTATCGGTGTTTCACCTTTGTCAATCTTTCCCTTTGTTAATCCCAATTCGTAACGCTCAGTGCCGCCTGAATATTCATATATCATTAAAACAGTTTCATCATCTAACATTGGAACTACTAGGACCGCCCCATTCCCTCTTGAAACAAGCCTCTCATAAATTCTAGTAGCGCCATTTGAAAATTCAACATCCATAGACTCGAGATTGAAAATACGGCTCTGGGCAACAGTATGTATATTGGTTAGTTTTGGCTTTTTTCGCATACTAATATTATGCCATTGGTTTGGTGTTTTTTATATTAACAAAGAAAAATTTAAGTAATTATTTATCCTGCCATAAGATTGGGAAAAAACTTTCATTCAATTCATCAGAATCGTTCATTTTATACTTCCGGTATATCCTTCCTGTACCCCCACAATTGCTAGGATGAAATTTAGCATCATCTGGAACACAATGTGCTACAAGAGCTCTTCGATGATTTTGTGACTTGTTTGGACCAGATCCATGCCAAGTTAAACCGTGATGAAATGAAACTCCTCCTGC
>JAQWLF010000169.1:0-9215 GCA_029247465.1 Candidatus Thioglobus sp. | reverse complement strand
ATTTCTGCTCAAGACTTACAACTTTTTTATCAAATTGCGATTAACGGACAAAAAGATATTAATTACTCCCCAAGTGAGCAAATCGGTCTCGAAATGACCCTCCTCAGAATGATTGCTTTTCATCCAAATAGCATTGATGATGAAAAAAAAAATCTGAAATCGACAAAGAAAGAAATCATAACACCTAAAGCCGATAAAAAAATACCTGAAGGTGAGCCATTACTTGAAATAAAAGATAGTACTGCTGAAAAAAAGATAGCAAATAAAAACCAAACTAGCATCAAGAATCAAGGGGATTGGGAAAAAATAATTTATAAACTTTCTTTCTCTGGTGCTGCTAAGACAGTTGTAAAAAATACACTCTTCAGTTCTTTTAGTGCCGAAACAATAACACTCACCCTTAATAAAGATTTCAATAACTTACTAACCAGCGCTACTCAAAAATCAATCGAAAAGAAACTAGGAACTATTGTTGATGGAATAAGCCTGGTTATCGAAATTGGAGAAACCAATGGAAGTACCCTCTCCAATAAAGAAGCCAATAAATTAGAGCAACAACAAAAACAAACTGAGGACCAATTTCTTAGCGATGATGGCCTCAAAGAACTAGAAAACGCGTTCAACTCAAAGGTTGACAAAAAATCAATTAAATCTTTAAAGGAGTCTAACAATGTTTAAAGGTGGCATGGTCGAAATGATGAAAAAAGCAAAACAAATGCAAGAAGATATGAAATCGGCACAAGAGGAAATTAAATTAATCTCTTGTCGCGGTGAGTCAGCTTCAGGTGCTATTAAAATTGACTTAAATGGAGATTATAAAGTTACAAATATTGAGCTTGATAATTCTTTATTGTCAGATAAAGAAATGCTTGGTGACTTAATAATGATGGCAATCAATGATGCGTCCTCTCAAGTCAGCACAATATCCAAAGAAAAAATGAAAAATGTAACTGGCGGATTAAACTTACCTTTTTAAATATTCACTAGAGAATTACTATGATCGAAAAACTTAATAAAGCCTTTAGTAAGCTTCCAGGTGTCGGTTCTAAAACCGCACAAAGGTTTATTTATCACCTCTTAGAGAGAGATAGGCTTGGGGGTCTAGAGCTTGCTGTAGCCTTAAAAGAAGCCATGGAAAATGTTAAAAACTGTGAAAAATGCAGAACTCTAACTGAAAAAACCGTGTGCGACATATGTTCAAATCATTCTCGTGATGACTCTCAACTATGCATTGTTGAAACACCTTCAGACATTAACGTAATAGAGCAGAGTGGTGTCTATTCAGGGAAATACTTTGTTCTTAGCGGATACCTTTCACCTATCGATGGGATTGGAGCTGCAGAACTTGGTCTGAATGATCTTGAAGATCTACTCAGTATTAATAAAGTCAACGAAATAATTTTAGCAACTAATGCCACTATTGAGGGAGAAGTGACCGCTCACTACATTCATAACTTAGCCAAGAAATATCAAATCAAAACCACCAGAATAGCTCACGGTATCCCTCTTGGAGGGGAACTTGAATATACAGATATAAACACTATTGCTCATGCACTTTCTGGCCGAAAAGACTATGATTAAATAACAAATAAAGTCTTCAAATCACTTGTGATTTTGATTAAATTATTTGTTATTATGTATTGATGTTTTTTTAATATATTTAATATTAAGGCTTACTAAACTAAGCGTTAAATTATTGATAGATATTGTATAATGCTAAAGTTTTATCCGCCATATCACCTTTATGGAAAAAACATACAACCCAGAACTAATCGAAGCAAAATATCGTGATGTTTGGGAGCAAGGTGATCTCTTCTCTTCAAAATCAAATTCAAATAGTGAAAATGCGTACAGCATTGTCCTGCCACCACCCAATGTAACAGGAAGTCTACATATGGGGCATGCTTTCCAGCACACTATCATGGATGTTTATACTCGTTACCATCGTAGTAAAGGTGATCAAACTTTATGGCAGCCGGGTACAGATCACGCTGGTATCGCAACCCAAATGGTTGTTGAAAGGCAGCTTAGTCGTGAAAATATTTCTCGCCATGACCTTGGCCGTGACCAATTTACTGAAAAAGTTTGGGACTGGAAACAAAAATCTGGAGGTACCATTACTAGCCAAATGAGACGGCTTGGGGCTTCTGTTGACTGGGAAAGAGAGCGCTTCACAATGGACAAGCAGCTTTCTAAAGCAGTTCAAAAGGTTTTTATAGATCTTTACAATGAAGATTTAATCTATCGAGGCAAAAGACTAGTTAACTGGGACCCTGTTCTTTTAACTGCAGTTTCTGACTTAGAAGTAATCAGCACAGAAGAGCAAGGATTTTTATGGCATATTAAATATCATGTTGCTGACTCTGATGAAATTTTAGTTGTTGCAACAACCAGACCCGAAACAATGCTTGGAGATAGTGCTGTAGCGGTTCATCCGGATGATTCTCGCTATCATCATCTAATTGGAAAAGTGATAAATTTACCTCTCTCTAATAGGCAAATCCCAATTATTGCAGATGACTATGTCGACATGGAGTTTGGAACAGGGTGTGTAAAAATTACCCCGGCGCATGATTTCAATGACTATGAAATTGGACAAAGACACAACCTTGAAATTATTAACATACTAACTGATGACGCTAGAATTAATGAGAATGCGCCGAAAGTTTATCAAGACCTCGATCGTTTTGAAGCTCGCAAAATCATTGTTAGTGACCTTGAAAATCAAAATTTAGTAGACAAAATTGATAGTCATACCCTTATGGTTCCTAGAGGAGACAGGACCAACAGTATTATTGAACCCTACTTGACAGATCAATGGTTTGTTAAAGTGCAGCCTTTAGCAAAACCTGCAATTGATGCAGTTAAAAATGGAGACATTCGTTTTGTTCCTGAGAACTGGAGCAAAACCTATTTTAATTGGATGGAAAACATTGAAGATTGGTGTATTTCTCGTCAAATTTGGTGGGGACATCGAATACCAGCCTGGTATGACAAAAATGGAAAAATATATGTAGCAAATAACCTCAAAGAAGCTCAAATGCAAGCTGGAAATGGGTTAGAGTTAATTCAAGATGAAGACGTTCTAGATACATGGTTCTCTTCAGCATTATGGCCTTTTTCAACCCTTGGTTGGCCAGAAAGGACACCTGAACTGTCACGCTTTTATCCTACAAGTGTCTTAGTCACTGGATTTGATATTATATTTTTCTGGGTCGCTAGAATGATAATGTTTGGACTAAAGTTTGCTGGAGACGTTCCCTTTAAGGATATCTATATTACTGGCTTAATAAAAGATGGGCATGGTGAAAAAATGAGCAAATCTAAGGGTAATGTTCTAGACCCAATTGACCTAATAGACGGCATTAGCTTAGACGATCTTCTTGAAAAAAGAACGCAAGGTATGATGCAACCTAAGCTTGCTGAAAAAATAAAAAAACAAACCAAAAAAGAATTTTCTAATGGAATTCCAGCATTTGGAACAGATGCAGTAAGATTCACCTTTACAGCGTTGGCCTCTTTTGGGCGAGACATTAAGTTCGACTTAAAAAGAGTCGAAGGATACCGAAACTTCTGCAACAAACTTTGGAACGCCTCTCGATTTGTCTTGATGAACCTTGAATCTCAATCAGTTGACTTTAGTGCAGAGTTGTCAATTCCAGATAAGTGGATACTGTCAAGACTTCAGCGCACTAAAATTGAAGTTGAGAAACATTTATCTGATTATCGACTCGACTTAATGAGTCAAACTCTTTATGAGTTTGTATGGCATGATTATTGCGACTGGTATTTAGAGCTTTCAAAGCCACTATTAGAAAATAAAAAAACGCAGCCAGGATGTGAAGCAACTCTATTTAAAGTTCTTTGTGAGACGCTAATACTTCTTCATCCGATCATCCCATTCATTACTGAAGAGATTTTTGAACAGTGCCAAGGATTAATTAACAACTCTACAGAAAAGCTTATTTCTCAAACATTCCCAGAAACCGATTCATCGTTGATTGATTCAAAAGCTGAATCAGAGATAGTCTGGCTAAAAGAATTTATATTAGGCATCAGACAGATCAGAGGTGAAATGAATATAGCACCTGGTAAGCCTCTTCCCTGCTTTGTTCAAGACTTTAACAAGTTAGATAAAACTTACATTAAAAATAATGAGTCAATAATTTTTACGCTCGCAAAATTACAAAGTGTTGAGTTACTATCAAAAGGTGATGAAGAGCCTGAGTCTGCAATTGCACTGGTTGGCAAAATGAAAATATTGATACCATTAGCAGGACTGATTGATAAAGATCAAGAAATATCAAGGCTCAATAAGGAAATTGAAAAATTAAATAAACTACAACAACAATTCTCAGGAAAGCTCAGTAACAAAAAATTTATTTCGGGTGCGCCTGATGCAGTTGTTGAAAAAGAAAAAGCGAAGCTTTCTATGGTTGAACAAGCGCTAGATGATCTAGAAGTCCAATTAAATAAAATATCTTCACTATGAAACTAATTAGTGTTGTTCAAAAAAACATAAAGAAAACACTTTTAATTTTGTAAGCGATATACAATGAAGATCAATAATACTATGAATAAATATAAAGCCTTAAGTTTAATACTATTGATGATGGCCTATAAGGTTAGTGCAGAATCGATTGTTTATATTACAGACGAAGTCGATATTCCTATTAGAACAAATAAAAGCACCAAAAGTGAAATTATCCGTTTGATGCCTACAGGCAGCGAGCTTTCGATTTTACAGAGTACAGAGGATGGCTGGACACAGATTAAAATGGGTGACTCATTCGGCTGGATTCTGACCGCTTTTGTTTCTAGTAGCCCTCCAGCAAGAGATCAATTAAAAAAATTAACTCGTACATATAATGCCAATAAACTATTAATATCTAAATTAGCAAGCGAAAAAGAAGTTCTTGAAAATCAATTTTTATCTGTTAAAGAAGAAAATGCAGCTCTTTTAATTCAAAGTTCAAAATCACAGGCGGAAAAGGAGCATATTGAAGGGATTTATCAAGACGCACTCAAACTTGAACATGAAAATGAAAAGCTTATTCAGGAATCTTTACAGCTTAAAGCTGAGTTGCAATTAGCTGAAAATAATACACAGATTCAACGAGACTCAAGCTCTAGAAACTGGTTTATAGTTGGCGCTATTGTGTTATTCTTTGGCATGGTTATAGGCTTTATTCTGCCTGGCCTTTTTAACAGAAAACGTTACTAATACATTAGGAGTACTGTATGAAAGAATTAAAAAAGGCACTCACTTTCGATGACATTTTATTAGTGCCTGCGCACTCCTCTATTCTCCCAAAAGAAGTCAACTTAACGTCTAAACTTACTAAAAAAATTACTTTAAATACGCCTATTATTTCAGCTGCAATGGATACCGTTACTGAGGGCAAGCTTGCTATTGCAATTGCTCAAGAAGGTGGTATGGGCATTATTCATAAAAACATGTCTATCACTTCCCAAGCCAAAGAGGTAAGGAAGGTAAAGCGCTTTGAATCTGGAATTATTAGAGACCCTATAAGTATTGAGCCTAGCGCTACCATAAAAGATGTTTTTGATTTACAATCTCAACATGGTATATCAGCACTACCAGTTGTATCAAAAAATATTTTAGTTGGACTTATTACTAGTCGAGATGTTTTATTTGAAACTCGTCTCGATGAGTTCGTTGAAAACGTTATGACGCCTCAAAAAAGTTTAATAACTGTTAGCGAAGGTGCTTTAATGGATACAGTTCGAAAACTTCTTCAAAAACATCGAATAGAAAGAGTTTTAGTTACTGATAAAAGCTTTAAGTTAGGTGGCATGATTACGGTAAGCGATATTAAGAAGACAAGTGACTTCCCTAAAGCAGCAAAGGATGATCAAGAACGATTAATTGTTGGAGCTGCTGTTGGTGTTGGAAAAGGAACCACAGAGAGAATAAGTGCACTAGTTAAGGCCGGTGTAGATGTAGTAGTAATCGATACTGCTCATGGTCACTCACAAGGCGTAATTGATCGAGTCAAAAAAACTAAAAAAGACTTCCCTAATCTTGAAATTATTGCAGGAAATATTGCAACCGCTCAGGCTGCACTAGATCTTGCTAAGGCTGGTGCTGACTGCGTTAAAGTCGGAATTGGACCAGGAAGTATTTGTACCACTCGAATTGTAGCTGGTGTTGGTGTTCCTCAGTTTAGCGCAATCTCTGACGTTGCAGATGCACTTAAAGACACAAACATTACTGTTATCGCGGATGGGGGTATCCGTTTTTCTGGCGACGCTTCAAAAGCCTTCGCTGCCGGTGCTCATAGTGTAATGATTGGTTCAATGCTTGCTGGAACTGAAGAGTCACCCGGCGAAATCGAACTCTTCCAAGGAAGATCCTATAAGGCCTATAGAGGTATGGGATCATTAGGCGCAATGGGTCAAGCACATGGCTCATCCGATCGATACTTTCAGGCTGAACTAGCTGCAGAAAAACTCGTCCCAGAAGGTATAGAGGGAAGAGTACCATTTAAAGGCTCTATTAGACCTATTATTCACCAAATTGTTGGTGGAATTCGCTCTTCAATGGGCTATACGGGCTGCAAGGACCTAAAGGCAATGCGAA
The DNA here is from genome assembly GCA_029247465.1 of Candidatus Thioglobus sp. GTDB lineage: Bacteria > Pseudomonadota > Gammaproteobacteria > PS1 > Pseudothioglobaceae > Pseudothioglobus. Next base: position 2,611 of record JAQWLF010000169.1, on the reverse strand, counting down.
CTAAAGCAGAAATTGTTCAGGTTACAGCTGCAGGAATGACCGAATCTCATGTTCATGATGTATCAATCACTAAGGAAGCACCAAACTATCATCAATAGAAATTTTTAGGTATCGTCTGAAGCTTTAAATATAGAAGGATTTTTTTTATAGCCTGGTTTAGCAAGAATTTCTAAATAAAATGACTCCAGGTTTTCCGCCTCAGCTTCGCTAATACATTTACTTATTTCTGAAGCTAGAATAATCTCAGCTTTAGCTTCTGTATAACCAAATTTACAATCAAAATCCCAATAATCAACACCATCAGGTAGTGATTTTCTTTTCTCTCTTTTTAGGTACTTTTTAACATCACGTCTAACAGCCTCTATAAGTCTTGCTGGCTTAATTTTTGGATGGGTTAATTGGAATGTTTTTTTCATTATTTTTATCTTTTATTCCTTAAAAAGAGATGTATTTTAATTAAACTAAATTTAAATAGCTTTAAAATTAAATTACTTTAACAACGCAATATATTCCTTTGACATTTTTCTTAGTCATATAGTCGCTTTTTCTGATTTTTAAAATTTTCCATATATTGGTAGACTCTAAATTCTTAATTTTTGAGTCAAAGCCATATGAATCATAAACGCCTTCGTTGATAGTAAAACAAATTATTCCACCAGATTTAACAATCCGAGCCAACTCACCAAGACGATCAGAGCCAACATGTCCATGAGTAAAAACACCAACACAAAGAGCTGCATCATAACTTTTAGATTTAAATGGCAGGGATTCATTTAAGTTTCCTAAAAAAAGATTTTGATAACCTCTTCCATAAGCAATATCAATCATTTCCTGAGAAATATCAATACCATCAAAATTTATAAATCCACTCTTTTTAAGTTCTTGTCCAACTAAACCTGTTCCACAACCAACGTCTACTATTCTTAACTTCTTATCCTTAACGAATTCTTGAAAAATTTGAACAGCTGTAGGCTGTGAAACTGTCCCCAATAAATCGTCATTATCTTTATCATAAAGTGAAGCCCATTTCTGATAAACGGTTATTAACTCCCCCTCATTTTTTCTCTGAGATAGATCCAAGTTGTCATAGAATTTCAATCCTTTTTGATTTGTACTCATCTTCCTTTTTAATTTAGCTTTCCATAAAAAGTCATTCTAGCTGACTCTGATAATTGAATCCCAGGCGCTGAATTATATGCCAAGACTGATAGAATTCTGACTCTATTGCCTTTTGTTGGGGTTACTCTGTGAACTGCGTTACGACCTCGAAATAACACAAGAGAGCCAGAATCCATAGAAAGAGTATTTGGAGAAAATTTATCATCTAGAAGATCACTCACACCTTCGTAATTCATAACATTATTATCGGAGTCTCTAAAATCACGAATATATTCAAAAGAACCTCCTTCAATCGGTTTTTGTATTAACAAAGTAATTGCAAAAGAAGAATTATCAAAATGCCAACCCAGCTCCTGTCCTTCATTAGCATAATGTATATTTATCGAAGATAAATTATCATCATATTTATAAAGCGCCTTCTCATCAAGAACTGAACAAAGAAAGTCTTTAAACTCCTCTGAATCATAAAGAGCTCTTAACTGTGAGTGAATAGGCACTTGATTATCGGTAATACAGCCCTTCGAAGAAACCACTGTTCTATTGCGTGCATGATTTAATGAGAGCGATTCATCAGAAGGCTCTAAATAAACATTATGTTTATTGGTGCAGTAATATGCAAGGTGTTCTTGATCTTTTGCTTCACTTAATATCCAGTCAATAGCGCTAGAGTGAAGAAAATCTTTGAGAACTAAAACACCCTCTAAATCAAGAATTTCTTTGCACTTTGACCTATAACTTTCATTTTCGATTGGATGCTTTAAATCATCAATCACACTAGACAATTTAATTGCAATTTTATTTATACTATTAGCCATGATAAAGTTAATTATATACATTTAATAAAAACATATTTTTAATGCGCTTAACAAGATCATCATAGATAATAAACTGATTAATTCAAAAAAATAGTTATGATTCATTTTGGAAATATTTCTCAAAAACAATTTCTTCAAGAGTACTGGCAAAAAAAACCACTTCTAATAAAGAATGCTCTGCCAAATTTTATCTGCCCATTGTCTCCAGAAGAGCTTGCTGGATTGTCTTGTGAAGAAGAATTTGAATCTAGACTTGTTACTGGATCAACAAATAACAATATATGGAAGATTACGAATGGACCTTTTGATGAAACTACATTTTCTAAGTTACCAAAAAAAGAGTGGACTCTTTTAGTTCAAGGTGTTGACCGTTATATTGAAGATATCTATCAGCTAGTTAATGAATTTGATTTTATCCCTCGATGGCGCTTCGATGATGTAATGATCTCTTATGCTGCATCAGGTGGTAGTGTTGGTCCACATTATGATTATTATGATGTTTTTTTGCTTCAAGGTTTAGGCAAAAGGCGATGGATGATAAGTTCACAAGACTGTAATCTAGAGAATTATTTAAGTGATACACCACTAAGAATAATGAAAAACTTTAATGAAGAACTTGTATGGGAGGCAGAACCAGGCGATATTGTTTATATACCTCCTAAAATTGCGCATCATGG